>JBBRBX010000274.1:0-1655 GCA_038205395.1 Caldilineales bacterium | reverse complement strand
GCCCCAGCACATCGCGTGGAGCCGCTCCAACTTGACTTTGAGCCAGCGGCTGCTCTGGCAAGAGCAGCGCCGCTGTTCCACGGGTCTGTCGGCATCTCTGCCGGCATCTCTGTCGGCTGTGCTTCATCTGCACGGCAGCATCGACATGCGCCACTTTCGGCGGGCGTTCCAGTCGGTGGTTGATCGTTCCGATGCTTTGCGTACGGTCCTTGTCGAGGAAGATGGGCTGCCGCAGCGCTATGTGCTGCCGCGCTTGCCGATGGCCATGGACATGGTGGACCTGTCCGCAACGCTGCAGCCGCAAACCGCCTATACCCAGTGGCGGGAAGAGCGCGATCTGCGCGGATTGTCGCCGATGCTGCGCCCGTTTGAAAGCACACTGGTGCGGCTTGACGAACAGCATCTGGTGTGGCGGCTGGCGCTGCACCGCCTCATTGCCGACAGCCGTTCGCTGCTGTTGGTCTACCGCCACACGGCTGCCGCCTACAGCGCTGCCCTTGCCGGCGCCGGCGAACTGCTGCCGCCGCTGCCGTTGTTCAAGGAGTATGCTGAATACGAGCGGCAGCGGGCCGATGATGGGGCGGATCACGCCGCACTGCGCAGTTCGAGCCGGGCAGGCTCACCTGCTCGTCCGCTGCATTCCTGGTCTGCAGCCGGTGAGCGGTGTCGTGTTGATCTCGGCGTAGAGCGCACGCGGCGCTTGCGGCAGTTTGCCGCAGAGCTGACCGCGGATGGCGAGAATACTGGTTCCGCCCTGTTTCGTTTATGCGCCGTCAGTCTGGCCGCCCTCCTTGCGCGCCTGCACCGCTGTCAGACTGTCTCGATTGATACGGATATGGATATGCGCCACTGGGGGCCGTGGCAAGAGACGATTGGCTGTATCAGCCGCCCTTACTCTCTTTCGATCAACGTCGGACAAAACGACTCATTGTTGCGCTTGTTGCGCAAGACCGGGGAAGAACTGAAGGAGGCGCGGCGGCAAATGTACCTGGCTCCGCTGGGGATACGGTCGCCGGCGGCCTGCGCCGCTGTGCTGCATGTGGAGGATACATTGTTCCCGCCTTTTGCGGGGGCGCCTGTTATCGTCGAACGCCTTGATCTATGTTATGGGCTGCGTAAACTGTGCGGCTCGCAGGCGGCAAGCGAAAAGCCCTCCATCTGCTTGTCCGTCGACAGCCAAGGCGACGCTACCAGTTTGAAGGTCCTCTTCACCGTCTGCCCAGGCCATATACGCTATGGGCGCGGGATGGAGTTTGCGCAAGAATATGTAGGGCTGCTCGACGCGCTGTTAGACGCGCACGAGCAGCCTTGAGTCAATGCGGTAACGAAGCTGGTTCAGCCGCCAAAGAGCGAACTGAGACCACGCTTGATGTCATCACCGATGCTGGGCGTATTGTCCAGCACATAATCTGCAATGCCCAGCTCCTTCATGCTGCCCGCGCCCTGGCTGATGTTGTCGGCAAGCTGCTGCGTGCTAAGCCCCTGGTTCTTCTGCACCTGGCCCAACCCGGAGAGCACCAACGGCGCTACACTGCCGAGGACGCCCGTCAACTCTCCTTGGTAACCTTGGTAAGCACTTGCGGAAGATAAAAGTCTGCGCCACGCACAGGCGCACCGGATGCGCGTGCGGGAGCACGGCTGCCGTCCGGATGATC
>JBBRBX010000273.1:0-1669 GCA_038205395.1 Caldilineales bacterium | reverse complement strand
GCGCCCTCACTTCGGCAACCGCATCTTTGGCTGCGACATCTGCCAGGAAGTCTGCCCGTACAACCGGCGTTTGCCCGCACGCACGCCGCTGTTGGCGGCGCTGCACAGCCAGGCGGATCGAATGGCCCCGCACCTGCTGGCAGGCTTTTCCGCCGACCACCCCTACTGGCTGGACGCGCGCGCCTTTAGCGACCAGTTTGTGCGCTCACCCCTCAAGCGCGCCAGACGCCACGGCATGCTGCGCAATGTCTGCGTCGCCCTGGGCAACTGGGCCGCCGCCGAGACAGTGCCGGCGCTGCGGCTGGCGCTGGCCGACCCCCATCCGCTGCCGCGCGGCCATGCCGCCTGGGCGCTGGGCCGCATCATCCACAAACATCCGCACAGCGCCATCGCCGCCAGCGCCGCCGCCTTGCTGGCGGACGCCGCCCAAAGCGAGACGGACGAAACCGTACGCGCTGAACTCGGCGCCGCATCGGCATAAAATTTACAAATGGATTGAAACTTACCCGTTTCTATTTCGTATTGGTTTACAGCGAGCACGCAGCGTCGCAGATATTTAGAAAAGGAAGGAAAAATTATGGATTACGCAAAGGCGTTGACATTTTTGTGGGAAGATCCGCGCTGGAAAGAGAAACTGGCAATCGGCACGGGCGTGATGTTGTTGAGTGTCATATTGATGCCCGTCCTGGTCGGTATTGCCGGCATCTTTATTGTGATGGGCTACAGTGTGCGCGTGCTGCAAAATGTGCGCGACGGCAACCACTATCCGCTGCCCGAATGGGATCAGTGGAGCGATGACCTGGCCCGCGGCTTCAAGTTGACGGTGGTAGGCCTGGTCTGGGCGCTGCCCGCCCTCCTGCTTTCGCTGCCGATCATCTTTGGCGGTGTGGTGATGGGCTTTGGCGCCGACCGCTCCGCCGATTTTTTGACTGCTATCGGTGGCCTGGCGTTCGGGCTGGGCTACTGCCTGGTGCTGCTGTTTGCGCTGTTCTATGCGCTTGTCACGCCTGGCTTTACGCTCTGGTTTGCGCGCAATGAGCAGATCAGCGATGGGCTGAAGTTGACGGAAATCTGGCAGTGGACGCGCCGCAACCTGGGCGGCGTCCTTATGGTGATGCTTGCCTATCTTGTTGCCTCGCTCGTCATCACGACGGTGGCGTCGGTGGTCGGCACCATGCTGTGCATCGTCGGCCTGGTTGTCACCATCCCGTTGGGCACACTGGCGACGTATCTCTATCAGTATCACCTGATTGGGCAGTTGGCGTACAAAGATCGCACCGGCGCCCCCTACTATGTGCCGGCAGCCCCGGTCACGCCGGCTCCCACAGCCCCGGCCCCGGTCTCACCCCCCCTGGCGCCGGAGACTCCGGTCACGCCCCCGGCTGAGGATGGGGACGTGCAGCCGCAGGGCTAAAACACAGAATCCACCAAAAAAAGAGCCGGCTTCCCGCTGAGGGAGCCGGCTCTTTTGCAATAGAGGCAGTGGCTGCATCCATTGGCGCAGATTGACAAGGGGTAGCGGCTCGGCTAGAGTCGCGATCATCCGGACGGCAGACGTGCTTGCGCACGCGCATCCGGTGCGCCTGTGCGTGGCGCAGACTTTATCTTCCGCAAGTGCTTATCAAGGTTACCAAGGAGAGTTGACGGGCGTCCTCGGCAGTGTAGCGCC
>JBBRBX010000272.1:0-1717 GCA_038205395.1 Caldilineales bacterium | reverse complement strand
CGCCACCCGCCGCCCCGAATCGGTCAGTTCGATGTCCTGATAGCGGACATAGCTCACCAGCCCCAGCTCGGCCAGCTTTTTGACCATGTTGGTGGCCGACGCCGGCGCCACTTCCAACTGGTGCGCCAATGCCGAATTGGAGACCGCCACCCCGCCGGCGGCCAGGCTGTAGATTGCCTTCAGATAATCCTCATGCGCAGGCGTGATCAGCTTCGCCGCCTGCGCATCGTTTGATTTGACCATGCGCACAGAGTACCATAGAAAAAAAGAACTTCAAGCCTGCACCCTCCTGTAGGTCACGCTTGCAGCGTGACAATGTTTTGCCCGCCGGCAGAGCCGCCCGTCTGCAAGCACATGCTGTCACGCTGCAAGCGTGGACCTACATACGTCACGCTGCAAGCGTGACCTACAGGCTGTTACGGCTGTAGGCGCTGCAGCTGCTCTTCGAGCTTGCGCAGACGGTCGCTGAGGGTTTCCACTTGTTTCTGCAGCGCGGTCTCGCCCGGCTTCTCCTGGCTGCGAATCTCGGCGATGATCCGTTCGGTGACGGCGGCCTCCTGCACGACGCGGCTGCGGGCAAAGGCTTCCAGCGCGCCGATGGCTTCCGTGGCCCCCAATACCCCTAACCCGCGCACTGCCGCCAGCGCCACTTTGTAGTGCGGGTCGCGCAGCAGGTCGACCAGCGCTTCCACGGCCTGCTGCCGCGCGGGCGGCTCCAGCCATTTGCCGAGTTCGGCCAGGGCGGCCACTGCGGTTGGGCGGGCATAGATGGGCGTGGCGCCGGCGCGCACGCCGGCCAGCAGCGCCGGCAAGGCGCCCGGCTGACGAGCGGCGGCCAGCCCGCGCAGGGCGCCGCTTTGCGCCACGCCGTTGAAGGAAGGCGTCTGCGCGGCTTCCAGCAGCAGGGGGAGCGGGGCCTGCTCACGCTGCGCACCCAGCGCCTCATAGGCGGCCGCGGTCGCATCGTAGCCGAGCGGCCCTTCCAGCAACGCTTCGACTGCCGCCTGTACGCGCGCATCGCGGTAGGCGGTGGCGGCCCGCAGCAGCGCCGGCAGCACCATGGGATCCTGCTCGCTCGCCAGCAGCGCCAGCAGCCCGCTGAGCGCGGCCTCGCTGTTGGCCCCGCCCAGCGCCCCGGCCATTTCGCACCGCACGCCCCAGAAGGGTTCCTGGCGGCAGGCGGCGACCACGGCCTCGATGTTGGCGTGGCGCCCGCCCTTGACCAGCTCCTGGGCGGCGTGGATGCGCCCCAGAATGTCGGGCGCGTCCGTCAACTGCCGCCGCAGCAGATCGTCGCCGGGCTGAAAGTCGAGCTTGTGCAGCAGTTGGCAGAGCGGGTCAAAGCGCACCTGCGCAGGCGGCTTGGGCATGGCGACGGTGGCGACATAATGCGTCTGGTCGATCTGCAGCGGCTGGATGTGGCTCTCGCCGTCGATCACCCAGCCGACGCTCGTCTGGAAGGTGAAGGCGGGGATGCCCGCTTCGGCGTCCACCTGGGTCTGCTCGATGGTGAAGGTTCCCTGCTGTTTGTCCGCGTCGTAGGCAAACTGCACGGAGATGTGCGGATAGCCGGGGATGTAGAACCACTGGTCAAAGAAGTGACCCAGCGCCCGCCCCGAATGCTCCTCCAGCACATGGCGGAAGTCCTCTGTCTCCACCACCCGCCCGTTATAGCGCTTGAGATAGTCCTGCACCGCACCCCAGAAAACGTCATCGC
>JBBRBX010000271.1:0-1735 GCA_038205395.1 Caldilineales bacterium | reverse complement strand
TGCACCATCAGTGCCTTGTGTTCTTCGGTGCTTTTGTTATATGTGGTTGATGTTGGCATAGTGGATTGATTAAATACTAGTGAGTTAGTCAGACAATTGTCAAGCTGAGGAGTTATCTGTGCCAGCGCCCGTACCACCTGGATTTACTCGAGGCCCGATCCTATTTTTTGGTCCGTTCATTGACCAGCGGCACCGCGATCATCTTTTGCAAAGCTTTTGGGATGAAGCCGGCAGTTATGGGGCGCGTATCCTGATTGTTCCGACTGCGTCCGATGATCAAGTCGAAGTAGATGCGCTGCGCCAGTGGTTTGGCAGCGCAGAGGTTGATTCAGTAGACGTGCTGCCGGTGCGCCGGCGCACCGACGCCAACGACAGCGGACTAGTCACCCTCATTGAGAACGCTACCGGCATACTACTCACGGATGGTAACCCACTGCGTTTTACCAGTGTCTTGGGCGGCACGCCGGTGGCTCAGGCCATACGCCGCGCCAACGCTCGCGGCCGTGTGGTGGGGGGCATCGGTCGCGCCGGCGCCGTTCTCTGCCAACATATGATTGCTTTCGGCTACCGCAACGAACTGCCGGCGACCTTCCTCCATCGATCTCTTATCCAGTTTGCACCCGGACTGGGTATCGTCAACCGCCTTGCCGTAGATTGCGACGAAGAAAAAGGCAGCCATCTGCGCACTCACCTCAGCCGTCTGCTCACGGCCGTAGCTTATAACCCGTTTCTGGTCGGGCTGGCGCTCGATCCTGACACAGGTGCGGTGCTGTACCCCAACAGCACACTCGAAATTTTCGGCGCCGGCAGCGCCATGATTGTGGATGGCTGGCAGATGACCCACACCGATCTGCATGAGCACGACGAAGACGCACCCATGAGTGTGACCGGTGTGCAAATACACATGTTGGCGCAGGGTTACACCTACACACTAGACACCCACACGGCCAAAGAGCCGCCTGAAAGCGAAATACCCAAAGAAGGCTACGAGGCCTATACGTCCTTCTAAACTCCAGGCAGTTTTGCCTGTTGTTCTGCCAATATCCTGCCAACGAAGAGAGGCGATCTGCCGCAGTGCCAGAGCCGGAACGCTCGGCGGCAGATCGCCTCTCTTCCCTGTTATGCAAAACCGTCACACGTCAATCCGTGGCAGGTAGTTCACTCACCATTCATCCAGCAGTTCTTCCTTCTCTCCAACCACCTTGAACACGCGGCCACCCGCTGCGCCAGGAGCGCCTGGGCCAGGAAGCGCCTGGCGCACCGGATGGCCCACGCTGTCAACGGTGGGTGGATAAGACCACTGCGGCGCAGCCGGTGCAGCCTGCGGGGCTGCCAGTACAATTACCGGCGGCTGATAGGGAAACGTCTGCCCACCAGTGTGCGGCTGGCCATAGCGTCCCGGCGCCTCGTCCTGTTCGTCGTCTTCATGCGCCTGGCGACGTCTTCCCGACGCCAAAACCAGGAGCGCAGTTGGAATGCCGGCCAGAACGCCGAACAGCAACCCGACAGCCATACCCAGCGCATCGGCGCTCAGGCGGCTGCCAAACAGCCACGCCAGCAGTCCGCCCACAAGCAAAATAGTCAATACAGCAAGTTGTTTCATCTACAGCCCTCGTTACTGGTCCATTCAAAAAAGTTCCTTAGCGCCGAACAGGCGGCCCAGGCGGCCGCGTAAGCTTTTGGCTTCCTGTGGAGGCTTGCCCCACTGCTGCTCCAGATGAACGGGCAGCGCAGG
>JBBRBX010000270.1:0-1822 GCA_038205395.1 Caldilineales bacterium | reverse complement strand
GTGGCTGCCACCGGCCAATCGCTCAAGGGCGGCCAGGTGCTGCACAAGCTGCTCACCAACGCCGGCTGGCAGGTGGTGGGTAATAGTGATTGGGCTGGCGATCTGGGCAACGGCCAGGGCACGGTCTGGGCGGAGTTTGGCGACATCGATAGCGAAGGCCACACCCGCGGCTGGAAGCTGGCCAAGGAGACGGAGCGGCTGCTGGATGAGGTGGCGCTGCATGTGCTGCAGCTGCTGGACGCAGGCTGGGAGAGCGTGCAGATCGTCACGGATCACGGCTGGCTGCTCGTCCCCGGCGGCCTGCCCAAGATCGAGCTGCTGTCCGTGCTGGCGGAGAACAAATGGGGGCGCTGCGCCGCCGTCAAGGCCGGCGCAACTGTGAAAGAGCGACTCTATCCGTGGTACTGGAATCCCAGCCAGCAGTTTGCGCTGGCGGACGGCATCAGTTGCTTCCGCGCCGGCATAGAATATGCCCACGGCGGCCTCAGCCTGCAGGAGTGCCTTACCTTGCAGTTGACTGTAACGCCGGCCGCGGCTGCGGCTTCAGCCCAGCCTGTCACCATTACGGACATCCGCTGGAAACGCCAGCGCTGCACGATTGTGATTGCGGGAAGCAGCGCCGAACAGAGTGAGGCGCTGCGCGCGGATCTGCGCACAAAGCCCGGCAGCGCCGACAGCAGCATTGCCGTCAACCCGAAGCCTTTCAACAGCAGCGGGGTCGTCTCGCTGGTGGTGGAAGAGGAAGATCTGGCCGGGGAGGCAGCCGTTGTCGTCGTGCTGGACGCCGCCGGCCAACCGCTCGCCCAAGCGCACACCATTGTGGGAGGAGAACCGCATCATGGAGCTTGATGCGCTGGATCGCACTGCGGCTGCGGCCTTGGAGGGCTATCTGGTGCGCAAGGACCTGGTGCGCACCTTCAGCCGCCAGTTTCCCGTGCCCACCTACGTGGTGGAATTCCTGCTCGGCCGCTACTGCGCCAGCACAAACCAGGAGGAGATCGACGAAGGCATCCAGATAGTCGAACGCCAGCTGCGTTCGCGCACGGTTAAGGCCGGCGAAGAGGAACTCTTCAAGGCCCGCGCCCGCGAACAGGGCGAAGTCAAGATCATCGACATCATCACCGCACGTCTGGACGCCAAGAGCGATTCCTACGTCGCCACCCTGCCCAGCCTGCGCCTGACTGACGTGCGCATCGAGGCCGAGCTGGTCAACCGCCACGAACGTATGCTGACGGGCGGCTTCTATGCCGAGATTGCGCTGGGCTACGACGCCGCCATCGCCCAGGAGAATCACGGCCGACCCTTCGGTATCGACAGCCTGCGCGAGATTCAGCTTTCGCAGCGTGATGTGCTCGACATCCTGGCGGAAGCGCGCGACGCCTTCACCACCGCCGAATGGAAACAGCTTCTGCTGCGCAGCATCGGGATTGAACCTGAGGGTCTCTCCGAGCGCGCCATCAACGCACTTTTGCTGCGCATGGTGCCGTTCGTCGAGCGCAACTACAACCTGGTCGAACTCGGCCCGCGCGGCACCGGCAAGAGCCATCTCTTTCAGCAGGTGTCGCCCTACGCCCACCTCATTTCCGGCGGCAAGGCCACCGTGGCGCGCATGTTCGTCAACAACGCCAACGGCCAGCGCGGCTTGGTCTGCCAGTACGACGTCGTCTGTTTTGACGAAGTTTCCGGCATCTCCTTTGACCAGAAGGATGGCGTCAACATTATGAAAGGCTATATGGAGTCCGGCGAATTCAGCCGCGGCAAGGAGAGCATTCGCGCCGATGGCAGCATCGTGCTGGTCGGCAATTTCGAGGTCGATGTCGAA
>JBBRBX010000269.1:0-1880 GCA_038205395.1 Caldilineales bacterium | reverse complement strand
CCATGACGACGGGAGCGGGCCGCACCGGCGCCGCCCAGGCGGCCGGCCCCCGCCGCGGCGGTAGAGGCGACTTGGGATCGCCGTAAAAAGGCTGGATCGCCAACTGCCCCGGCAGTGGCTGCCCCGCACGGCTCAACTGCGCCTCGGCAAGCTGCACCTGCTGAAAGCGCCAGATGGCGGGCGGTTGCCCACCCACTTCGTCTGCCGTCAGGCAGAGGGTGTAGCGTTGACGATAAGAATCCGCCTGGGGTGCAAAATCAAAGGCGCAGACGCTGTCCAGCCGCATTTCGGCTGCACGCCAGAGGGCGCTTGCAAGCAATGGTCCCCCTTGCTCGCCGGCATACAGGGAAAGGCGGATCGTGCCCGTGTGCAAGGGTGCATGGGAGGCAAAGCGCAGCTCGATGCGGCAGAGGTGGGAACGGTCGGCGCAAAAGCCTTGGCTGAGGCTCTCGGTCGAAAGCGCCAATCTACTCAGCGGCGCCTTGCCCAACTGCCAGACAGGGGCGGCCTCCGCCAGGCGGCCGGCCAGCCGCTTGCGTGTACGGGCGGCGATGGAAGCGAACTGGGCCTGCTCGCTGCCTTCCAACTGCTGCACCTGCTGGACAAGCTGTGCCTTTTCGGCCAGCGTGCGATAGAGCGCGCTGCGCAGTTCTTCAATCTCTGCGCCGCGGTCGCCCCCTGTGTCCAGCAGTTGGTGAATCTGCCAGAGCAGCAGGTCGCTCTCTTCGCCGCCGGCGGCGTGGGCAGCAGCGCGCTGGTCGGGTGGTGTGTGGCGCAGCAGCACCGCTTCGATCTGGCGCACGGAATGCTCCCACGACATATCTTTGACCTGGCGGTAGGCCGTCTCCACGATGGCGCTGCGCCGCTCCTGATCCCAAAGCAGCTCCAGCAAAACATCGGCAATGGCGTTGGGGGTCGGTGCGGCCAACCGGCAGTTGACCCCATCCTCCAGCAGCCCCACCACACGCGGGGAGGCCAGGTCGACTACAGCACAGCGGCAGGCCATCATCTCCAGCGGCACCAGGGAGGGGTTTGTCGTCGAAAGCACAAGCCCCACATTGCAACTGGCAAAGAGACCGGATAGTTCCGCGGGATTGAGCAGCCCCACATTCGTGATGCCAAAGGGTGGCGGCGGCGGCGAGGCGGCGCCATAGAAGACAATTTCCACTTCCGGATGTCGCTGCTTGACCAACTGCAGCGCTTCAACCCCCAACTCGTAGGCACGGCGCGGCGTGCTGGGGCGGGCGTAGAAGGCGAGGCGCGGGTGAGCTGTGCGCAGGGCAGGATTGGGGTGATAGATGGTGGTGTCGACGGCGAAGTCGAAAGCGTCCGCCTCCGCTCTATACTGCTCATGCAGCAGCCCCGCCAGCCAGTGCCCCAGCGTCAAACAATGCACTCCCTGCCGGTATGAGTTTTCCGCCTGTACATATTCTGAGCCGGCTGGGTAGAAGGAAGGCTCGAAGTCCTGCACCAAGTAATAGCGGCGGCCCGGCAGCGGCAGATCCAGCAGCGGAAGGACGGTGCGCCAGTAGGTGGCGATGGTGGCGTCCACTTCGCCCTGGCGGCCGTTCCACAACTGAAATGTGGCGCCGGTGCGCATAAAGTTCTCATCGACATACCGTTCGATCTGCGCCGGGGTGTAGCTGTGCATAAAGTTGACCGGCAGCATATGCACATGGCAGACATGGCCAAAGTCCACGAGATGGCGAATGATGCGAAAGATGTTGGTGTGGCCCCCGGAGCCGGGGATCGGTTCGCCTACCAGCCAATCGATGGTCAACGGTGTGAAGGGCTGCAGCGTCCGGCTCTCTATCTCTGGGTTTGGATTCGTAGGTAACTGGCTCTCTGCTACGGGCATGACATGCAGCTTCCTGAATCGT
>JBBRBX010000268.1:0-2069 GCA_038205395.1 Caldilineales bacterium | reverse complement strand
TCGGGCAGCCGCTTCCAGACGCCGGTCATCGTGCAGCCGCAGGTGGGCATCCTCGGCGTGGGTGCGGTGGAAAAGCGGGCCGTGATCGTCAGCAACGGCCATCCGCTCGAAGCCAACCTGGGCGACGCGCTGGTGATCAAGCCCATGACCACGCTGGGCTTCAGCTATGACCACCGTGTGCTCGACGGCGCCACCGCCGACGCCTTCTGCGCCGCGGTCAAAGCTGCCCTCGAATCCTACCAGTAATCCGGCTTGATTCCGGGGACAGGTGACGCTGTCCCCGGCACTGTGCCCCCAGAAACTGTTTGCGGAGGCGCTATGTTTACACTGCATGTCGTGCAAGCCCTGTATGGTGATTGCCTGCTGCTCTCCTACGGCGAGACGGCGGGCGAGATGCAGCATATGCTGGTCGACGGCGGCCCCACCCCTGCCTACCGCAAACATCTGCGCCCGCTGCTGGCGGCGCTGGCCGCGCGCGGGGAGCGGGTGGCGACGGCTGTGCTCACCCACACCGACAACGACCACGTGGCAGGGCTGGTGGAACTCTTCGCCGACCTGCACGGCGAGCAGGTGCAGGGCCGCCCCCCGCTGATCCCGGTGGACGGGATGTGGCTCAACAGCTTTGTCTTTGACGCCACCTTTGCCCCCAGCATGGCGCACATTATGCTGCCGTCGCTGCCTGCGCCCGCACGCGCGGCCGGCGGCCAGCCCGCGCCGGAGCCGGCGCATGGGGTGGCGGAGGGCATCGACCTGCGCCAACTGCTGGCGCTGCTGGCCATCCCGGTCAACAGCGGCTTTGCCGGTGAGCTGGTGAGCGTGGACAGTGCGCCGCTGCGGCTGGAAATGCAGGGGCTGCAGTTGACGCTGGTGGGGCCGACCAAATCCAACCTGGCGCGGATGCGCACAGCCTGGCAGGCCTGGCTGCGCCGGCATCGCCCGCCAGAAGGAGCACCGGAGGGCGCCCCGGCGCTGGTCGATCTGGATCAGAAGGTGGCGCCGGATCAGAGCATCCCCAACCGCTCCAGCATCATGTTTGTGGCCGAGTATGGGGGCCGCCGCATCTTGCTCACGGGGGATGGCCGCGGCAGCGATGTGGTGCGCGGGCTGGAGCGCGCCGGTCTGCTGCCCAAAGGCGGCACGCTGCATGTGGATGTGCTCAAGCTGCCGCATCACGGCAGCGCCCGCAACGCCTCGCGCAAATTCTTCAGCCAGGTGACGGCGGACGCCTATGTGATCTCGGCGGACGGCACCAATGGCAACCCCGACCTGCCCACCCTCGCCTGGCTGGTGCAGGCCGTCAAAGAGCAGGGCCGCCAGGTGTGCATTTACGCCACCAACCTAACGCCCACGCTGGAAGAACTGCAGCGAGAGTTTGCGCCGGAGCGCTACGGCTACAGCCTGAAAGTGCTGGACGCCGACCACCACGCCCTCGCCGTTGAGATTGGATAGACGCGGGCCTGCACGCCGGCGGATCAATCGTGTGCTATATATGGCGTAATCTGCACTTGTCACTGACATGACCATTCCTGCGAGGGTATGAGCGACAACCCGGCACTCGACCTGTTCGTCAACCTGGCGGCCGCCTACACGGAAAGATTGCTGACCGCCGCCGGCGGTGCGCCGCGAGATCCGCGCCATCGCCCAGCGCTGCGGCTGACAGGACGCGCTCCCGCCGGAAGATTGAGGCGGGCCACATCTCCTCCTCGCTCGGTGCCCGATCAGTTGGCTGCCCCACAGTGAGAGGCGCCGAGCCTGGAGGTCTGGCAGCAGATGGACGTGCCAGGCACGCTGGGCGACCGCCGCTAATAGCTGTTCTGTTCCCCATCTCCACCTACGTCAATTGCCCTTTCCTGTATCCTCCTTACGCTGTAGGGGGCCGGCCCCGCTTCTCCACCAATCTGACCACCCCACAAGCCGTCGTATGTAGCTTCTTTAGTTTCCGGTAAAAGTGCATCAAGGTGCGTAGAGAAATGACAAACGACGATTAGCAGGTCACAATCCAGGTTGATCAAAACCAAGGAGGGTGGAAATGCTAATCGCCGCAGAAGTTACTGTACAAGCAATGGCTG
>JBBRBX010000267.1:0-2124 GCA_038205395.1 Caldilineales bacterium | reverse complement strand
GGGGTATGGGTCGCGGGCTACCCCCAGCCCAAACCCACGGG
This sequence comes from Caldilineales bacterium, assembly GCA_038205395.1. Classification (GTDB taxonomy): domain Bacteria; phylum Chloroflexota; class Anaerolineae; order Caldilineales; family Caldilineaceae; genus Fredericiella. The sequence continues at coordinate 2,083 of JBBRBX010000267.1, read as the reverse complement.
GGGGGGTTGGGCGCGCCACTAACGGTTTCGGCGCGCGCCCACGGGCGAAAGCGCACGCCCCGCCACCGGCCTGCCCCCCTTGCGCGCCAGTGCGCAGCCGGGTACAATCAGGGTGCAGCACAGCCACAACCGTCTCTTGCGCATCCACCGGATCGTCGACCCCAAGGTGTCGCTTATGGACAACAATTTCCTGGCACTACTCATCATCCTGCTGCTGGTGATCGCAGCCCTCATCGGCATATACCTGTTCCGCCGCAAAGCCAAGGCCTCGATCCAGACCGGCCCGCTGCCCATGCACTTTGCAGGCGACGGCAAGCCTGCCGAAACGCCGCTGGCCCCAACACCGCCGGTCCCAGCGCCGCTGGCCCCAGCACCTGCGCTGCCTGCCGAGCCTGCTGCGCTGCCTGCCGAGCCGCCTGCCGAGCCGTCGTGGGATGTAGAGATCAGCAACGTCAAAATCGGCGGCAAGCGCTCGCCGCGCGACGAAGCGGTCGAGCGCACCGAGCTGGACCAAATCGCCCCCCAAGGCGACGCCAACGTCGAGCGCAGCCGGCAAAATTCCGCCCCCAAAGGCTGACCTGCGTGCATGACGAGGGCGCGCCCAGCAGCGCCGCGCACGGCGGCAGCCGCAGCGCACCGGGCGTGCAGGTCGCAGACACCAACGTCGGCCGCGACCTCAACATTGAAGTGCGCAATTATCTGCCGCCGGAGCAACGCCCGCCGCTGTGGGTCAACATCCCGCCGCGCCCGCGCGACCCGCTGGTCGGGCGCGATGAGATGCTCGATGATCTGGCGGCGCGGCTGTGCAGCGGCCACAGCCCCGCCCTCTCCACCGACGGCCAGGGCGGCGTGGGCAAGACGGCGCTCGCCGTCGCCCTCGCCTACGACGAGCGGGTGCGCGCCCACTTCGCCGACGGCATACTGTGGGGCGGCCTGGGCCAATCACCCGACCCCGCCGCCATCCTCAACCAGTGGGCGGAAGGCGTAGGTATCGACCTCAGCGACCTGCCCACGCTCCCGCAGCGTGTGGCGCGGCTGAGTGGTGCGCTGGCCGGACGCAAGCTGCTGCTGGTGCTGGACGACGCCTGGGACGCCGAGACGCCGCAGCTTCTGCGCCTCAGCGGCCCGCACATCGTCCATCTGCTCACCACGCGCAGCCAGGAGATCGCCCGCAGCTTTGCCGATGTGGACAACCAGGTGCATGTACCCGAACTGGAACCGGAACCGGCCTACAACCTGCTGCGCCGGATGGCCCCGCAGGTGGACAAGGCAGACCCGCAGGCCGTGCAGTCGCTGGCCGCCGCCGTGGGTGGCCTGCCGCTGGCGCTCGAACTGCTGGGCGGCTATCTGGGGGCGCGGCGCAGCCTGCCCTTTGCCGGCCAGCGCAAAGCAGCCACCGCCGAGGCCGCCGCCCCCGCCTTGCGGCTGAGCCTGGCGCAAGCACGGCTGGGCGCAGAGCAGGCAGGCGAAATCAAAATGGCCGCCGTCATCGACCTCAGCCTGCAAGCCTTGCCCGCCGCCGCCCGCCCCGTCTTCGCCGCCCTCGGTGCCTTCGCCGCCAAGCCCGCCCGCTTCGACCTCCTCGCCGCCCTCGCCGCCACCCAGTCCGATGAGGAGACGCTGGCGCTGCTCATCGACGCCAACCTGTGCGAGATCGACCCGGAGAGCGAGCAACTCGCCCTGCACCAAGTGCTGGCCGACGCCGCTCGCACGCAGATGGAGCCGGAAGCAGCCGACCGCCACGACGCCTACTACCGCACCCTGATCAACCAAGACCGCCAGGGCTGGCAGCGCATCGAATCCATCTATGAACAGGCGCGCCATGCGCTGCAGCGGCTGGCGGCGGAGGATGAGCGTATCGTACCTTGGGTGTGGGCGCTGCGCATCTACTGGTATCGGCGTGGGCTGGGGCCGGAGTATCTGCGTTGGGCGCAGCAGGCGCTGGCTGTGGCGCGGCGGCAGGAAGATGCAGCCACGCAGGCTGCGCTGCTCAACAACATCGGCTATGCCTATTCATCCCTGGGCGACAAGCAGCAGGCGCTGGCGTACTACGAGCAGTCGCTGCCGCTGAGCCGCCAGGTGG
>JBBRBX010000266.1:0-2159 GCA_038205395.1 Caldilineales bacterium | reverse complement strand
CCCCTGCGCCAGCGCCGCATAGAGATAGCGATCGGGGTCGGCAGCCAACAGCGACCAGACCGGGCCGCCCGGCTTGAAGAAGGAAGGTTCGGTGCGCGCGGCCGCTTCCAGCAGATAGGGAAGGATGGTGTTCTTGCCGATATATTCGGTGATGTCTTCTTTGGTGTAGTAAGCCCCCATCTGCTTCTGGTTGATGTACTTCTCAAAGATATAGCCCAGCACGTCCGGGTTGATCTCGTTGTCGTTGTGCAGCGGGCGGTCGTCGAGATGCCACTGGTATTGGTCAAAGAAAGCAAAGAGCTGATTGAACGCCTGGTCGTCGATCTGGATGGCCTGGCCGTAGCTCTGCTCGATCGGGTGGCGGGCAAAAATGCCGCCGTTCAGATAGGGTACGTCGCCCAGCAGGGTCGTGACCGCGGGCGGGCGCGCCGGCTTGGGCGTGGCCAGCCCTTCAAAAAAGAGCGGGCACAAAAAATCAGCGTAAAAGCGATCCGGCGCCCGCCCCTCGTCGGCAGCCAGGCGGCTGCGCAGATAGTCGGGGTTGCCCGCCAGAAAGCCTTTTTTCTGGATGAAGTAGACAAACATCAGCCGGTTGAGCATCACCGACACATACCAGTCGGCCAGGTCGCCGGCAGGGACGCCTTTGAGAAATTTACGGAAGGCGCTGTGCTCGCGCTTGAACTGGTCGTAGAAGCGCTTGGTGACCCGCTCGACATCAAAGGCGCTGCGCACGCGGCCAAGCACGCCCGGCAGGGTCAACGTCTCCTCTTCGGCCAGGCTCACGGCCAGCGCATCCAGCTTTTGGATCAGCGAATCGCCGGCGTGCGTCACGCTGTAGCGATGTTCGCGGACGGCCAACGGTTTGCCGGCCTCCTGGCGCACCCACTGCCAGAGTTGCGCCGTCTTGCCGTCGCTGTAGACGACTAGATGTTCGCGGTGGCGCTGCGCCACCTGGCGCTCAATCTTGCGCCGCAGCGCGTAGGGCGGCAGGTCGCCGCCGGCGTGCAGCAGAAAGACAGCCACCCCGCGTTTTTCGGCGATGCCCTGCAGGATGTACTTTGTGCCTTCGACCGTCACCGGCAGCGGCGCCGCAAAGTTGTCCCAGCCCAGCTCTTCGCGAAACAGGGTCTTGAAATCAAAGGTGCGCAGATAGTGCTGTGTTCGATCCTGGTCAATACTCATCGAATGGCTCAATTTCTCCAAAGAGGGGCGCCGGCGGCGGGCAGGCGGCCCAGCCTGCTGGGCTTGCCTTGCCTGATCAGGCCACCAGCCCCAGCGAACAGATGATCTTCGGCTCCTGCTCCGTCACCTCATCCTGCACCAGGCAAAGTTCCCCTTCGTTGTACAAGCCCGCCACCAGCTCGGCCAACTGGTCGTCCGTGATGCTGCTGCGCAGTTGGCGGTTGAGCCTGGCGCGCGCGCTTTCGCGCAGGGGCGCGCGGTAGAGCTGCTCCAGCGCCGCCGTCAGCGCCTGGCTCTGGGCGGAGCCGGCAAACAGCGTGCCCTGCAGCCGCTCCAAATAGCGGCTGATCCGTTCATAGGTGCGGGAGCGGGCGCCGGTGGGCCGCCCCAACTGCCCGCCCACCAGGCGGGTTTCGTTGGCGATCCGGTCGGTGGCGGTTCTGACCAGGTCGTGATGGTTTTGCGCCCGCGCCACCGCCGGCGTCTCCAGGCTGCACTCCGCCGCCCGCAGGATGGCAAACTGCGACTCCGTCACGCTGCGCCCCTGCTCGTCGATCCAGGCCAGCGCGTTTGTGCCGGCGTTCGGGCCGCCCGGCATGCCGACAAAGACCAGCACGCCGGGCGGTTTGCCCGGGTCGGGCGGCTCGTTTGCGGGGGGATGGGTTTTGGCGGCATAGACCACATCCGGCAGCCGCTCGATCACCCCCTTAAGGTCCGGGTTGGCGTCGGTGGCATTCTTCCAAATCTGGTAGGCATACGAAACCAGGTCCACTTCGCTGTCCACGTCATCATCCAGGATGCCCGACCGCTCGTTATAGAGGTCGTACAGCGGGCGGTCGCCGCTTTCGTCTTCAAAAAACAGTTCATCGGCGCCCACCACTTCGGCGTTTTGCTGCAGCCGCGTCCGCAGCCGTTCGCGCAGCCGGATCAGCCGTTCGACGCCGTCCGCCGGCCAGAAGTTGGCGCAGATGATCTCC
>JBBRBX010000265.1:0-2191 GCA_038205395.1 Caldilineales bacterium | reverse complement strand
ACGGGATGTCGATCTCGATCATTCCCAGCGTCACGGGCAGCCCACCGCTGGGGGAGACGATTCCACTCAGCCCCAAGACCACCAGGATATTGAACAGGTTGCTGCCGACTACGTTGCCGACGGCAATGTCGCGTTCGCCGCGCAAGGCCGCCACCAGCGATGTCGCCACCTCCGGCAGTGATGTGCCGGCGGCGACAATGGTGAGGCCGATGATCAACTCGCTGACACCCCACGCACGCGCCACCTGGATGGCTCCCTCCACAAACCAGCGCGCGCCCTGCACCAGCAGCAGCAGCCCCACAATTGCCATCAAGCTGTTGAGCAGCAGCCGCTGCGGGCTGCGCGGCTCCGGCTTGCCATATTCTTGGGCATACTCCGCTTCGACAGCGGCGCTCTCCTTGCCTTTGCGGCTCTGCACAATCTGCAGCACTGTGTAGACCACAATGCCCGCCAACAGCAGCAGACTTTCCCAGCGCTCAATCAAGCCGTTCAGCGCCATCAGCCAGAGCGCCAGCGAGACGCCGATCATGATGGGCACGTCCCAGCGCACAAGTTTCTGCGCCACAACCAGCGGGGTGATCATCGCGGACAGCCCCAGGATCAAGAGAATGTTAAAGATATTGCTGCCTACGACGTTGCCGACGGCGATCGCCGTCTGTCCCGCCAGCACGGACTGCACGCTGACTGCCATTTCGGGCGAGCTGGTGCCGAAGGCGACGACTGTCAGGCCAATAATAAGCGGGGGAATACCGAAGGCTGTGGCCAGGCGGCTGGCCCCGCGCACTAATGCCTCCGCCCCCACAATCAGCAAAGCCAGCCCACCTACGAGGAGCAAAGCGGTTGTCAGGGTCATACAGAACAAAAATCCTTTGCGTGTTGCGCACCCGCCGGTCAGCAGGCGCGTCGGATATCATTTGCACTACAGCGTTCTTTTACCATACGCGTAGGGCGGCGGTCAGTAAGAGGATAGGGGATTGGTGTCGCTTATCCTGTTTACTCCGCCAGCGCCTTCAGCAGCACATCGCGGGCATCCAGATAAAACTGAATGTCCACCTTGGTGGCCATCTCATCCGACAGATCAAATAACTGCCGCCGGCAGGCCACCGGCAGCAGCAGGACCCCGGCGCCTTTTTCGACTGCGATCTCGGCCAAGGCGACGGCATTGTGGATCGGTTCAACGGAGCCACCCAGGTTGATCTCCCCGACGACGATGAGGCCGCCGCGGACGCTCTTGCGCAGCAGCGAACTGCAGAGGGCGACGAGGGCGCCAATACCCAGCTTGGCCCCCGATCTGGCAGCGTCAAAGGCGCGCAGCTGGACAGCGAATTCATGCTGGCGCGGGTCACGGTCGCCGACAAGCTGATGGGCGCGCGCGTAGAGATTTTGTTCCGCATAGCTGACGCTCTCGCGGAAGGCGGGCGGTACAGGCTTGTTGAGTATCTTGACGCCGGCGCCCGGCCCGTCGTTGACCTCAATGCGGTACAGTCCCGGCTGTTCATCCAGGCTGCCCGCGCCGATGGCCCACACCTGGCCCGGCTCAAGCGGGTCGCTGCCGATGCTGTTTTCACTCTGTAGTTCGGGCGTGGAGACGAATTTTTCAACGCCGTCAGTTCCAAAGACATAGCTGAAATGCGTGTTGCGAAATTCAGCGGCGCCGATGCGTTTCTGCTGCTCTTTGACGCGCCGCCGCGCTTCCATGCCGATGCGCACGGCCCACTCGAGGTCTTCGTCGCTGATGGGTGCATCGCTGCCGGGATAGAGCAGCTTGAGCAGCGCGCTGACTGTCTTGTTGACGGCATTGGTGTCGCGCCCGCTGAGCGCGCCGCCATAGAAGACACGGTTCTGCAGCACGGCTACACGGCTCTGGTCGCGCAGCCGGCTCCAACATTCGGAAAGAAAGTCGCTTACCAGCCCGAAGTGGCTGGTGAGCAGCGTGCGGCTGATCTTGGGTACATCCCAGCCGGGCAGATAGCCATGCACGCGATCCATAAAGGCTGTGTCGTCACGCATCTCCGGCGGCAGCGGACCAAAGAGATGGCCTACGCGCTGTTGATGTTCGACATCGACCTCGAAATTGCCGACCAGCACGATGCTGCCATCGGCGCGAATGCTCTCCTTGCCGCGGCTGAATTCGCCGGACTCCATATAGCCTTTCATAATGTTGACGCCATCCTTCTGGTCAAAGGAGATG
>JBBRBX010000264.1:0-2226 GCA_038205395.1 Caldilineales bacterium | reverse complement strand
CTCTCATTCTGGCCGTACTCTATGGACTGCTCATTGGCGCGGTAGGTGTGCTGGGTGTTTTCGTGAGCGCTGCACTGCTGGGCGCCCGCTAATCCGATTGCATGTGATTTGCCTACGGTTGCGCCTGGCCAGAACAAGCGTTTGAGAGGGTGAAGACCCGGCATATTGGGTTGTCATCCTCTATACGCCCCTGTTACCCGCCCAACAGCGACCACAGCGGGCCGGCGTCCACGCCGGTCAGGGTCAGGGTTACGAAGATCGCCAACAACGCGGCGACAATCACCACCGCCAGCCAGAAGCGGCCGCGCGGCGAGAGACCTCCAAACAAATCACGCAAAGCAGTCCACATCGCATCCTCCTAGACGAATATCCAGCCTGCCGACCAGCATTTTGGCCGTCCAGTGGCAGATGACGGCGGCGCCGGCAGCCGCAATTACGCCGGCGCATACCCAACTTGGTGTATGCATACCCATGCCCCTTCCTGCTACCAATGCCGCACCACATATTCCCCCACCACTGGGGGACAGGCGTCCAGCGCCGCATTGAGAGCGGCGTCAGCGTCCAGCCCTTGGCCAATGCCTTTCCAAAAATGTTCGGTGAGCAGGGCGGCGTCGGCATGGGATATCTGCTCCGCCAGGGTAATCACGTGCGGCACTACCCCCAACCAATCCCCCACCCAGTCGCCCGCACAGCCGGCCAACAGCAGCACGCGCACGCCGCACAGCCGCTCGCTGAGCCAGTTGCCGTCGGCCGCCCCGTCGACAAAGGTGACGCCTTGGTGGTCCGCGTGCAGCGCCAGATGCAGGAGCTCGACCGGCCGGCCCTTGGACCGTTCGCGGCGCAGGTGGGCCTCAAAGTCGTCACGCGTGGCATCCACCAGCCGGCGAAACTGGAGGCCGGTGGCCGAGCGCACGGCGCGCAGCGCGGCCAGGTCGACCATCAGAGCGCTGTCCGAGCCGATGCAGACCAGCAGCGTGCGTCCGCCCTTGGCCGGCGTCGGCTGGGAGGCGCTATCGGCTGGAGCCGGCAGTTCGCGCGGCGCCGGCGGCATGGCAAGGGCGACAGCCCCACCCGGCGATAGCCCCATTTCCGCCTGCCACGCATCCAACTCGCGCTGCGCCAGGCGCAGATCGTCAGCGGTGATGGTCGCTTCGCCGTCGCCCGCCTGCTGTGCGCCGGCGCGCGCAAAGAGCTCCAGTTCGCCCCGATGCAACAAAATGAGATCCTTGAAAAAAAGCCGCATAAACGGCAGCCATGCCCGTGCTTGCCCCTGGTCTACCTGCGTAAGATTGGCGGCGGCCAGCACAAAGGCGGCCCCCGTTAGGTACTCATCCACCAGCGTCAGCCGCCGCTCACGGCCATCCAGCCGGCGTGAGCGGTCGTCAGCGGCGAGGAGTTCGCGCTGCTCGACATCCCAGGCTTTGGCCCGCTCTTCCCACTGCCATTCGCGCGCGACGCTGTACCAGTTCGGGCTGGGGCGGGACGGTGCACGCCCCTCGACTTCGGCACAGTCTCGGTGGCACTTTTCGATGGAGCGGCCTACGCCCAGGCGCAGATACAAGCCAAAGCGGCTGTGCCAGAGCGCCGGCTCCCCTGGGCGTGGATCCCAGGGCTTGACAGCGGCTGGACAACCCGCCGGCGCCTGAACTGCCGCCGGCTTCTGTGCGCTGGATGCTTTCGCCATTCGTGTTCCACTCCTCCTGCCGATTGCTTACCTGTCGCTGTGCAGCGCCGCCGGCAGGGCAGCCACCCGCACGCCGCATTGCGGCATCTCCACAGTAGCACAAACGTTCGGCGGCTTCAACGGCCAAGGGAGCGCTGCAGGCGAGCTTGGCTTGGCTCAGCACCCGCACGCGGCGTGCTGGCTACGTGCCGGCGCGGCTCAGCTATCCGCACGAAGGCGTGCGGACTAGACGGGGTGACTCCCTACCGTCGAGTGTACAACGACATGGCGGTGACGCAGGCGGGGCTGCACGAACTGGTGGGGCACACGCTGGACGCCGACGTGACCGACCCGGCGACGGGGGCGGTGGTGGCGGCGCGCAACAGCGTCATCGACAGCGACATGGCGCAGCAGATCGGGCAGGCGCTGGGGGCCAACGGCGACGGGCCGGGTGCGCCGCGGCTGATGGTCAAGCCCTACGTCTCGCGCCAGGTGCAGTACATGACCGCCGACGAAGACGAACTGGTGCCCATTGCCCAGGCCTCCTCCGGGCTGAGCGCCAC
>JBBRBX010000263.1:0-2233 GCA_038205395.1 Caldilineales bacterium | reverse complement strand
CCACACAAGTTTGTAGAGCCAATCTTCGGGTCGGGTTTGCATTGTCTGGCCCAGCGGGACGAGATGAAGACCTTGCAGTTCCGCAATCAAGGCGCCGTGTGCATCGCCCACAGTCAGCCTTTGCGTGACATCGTCGCCGCTGCCGGCCTCCTGCATCTGAACAAAAGCCCAAGCAGCAGCGTCCTGCGCAGTCGGATATATACGCAGTTCAGCCAGGCTGGCTGGGACATAAACCGGCGCGGCGGCGCCATCTTGTGGCGAGGTGGCCAGCGGCGTCACCTGCAGGGCAGCGTCAAGCCACAAGAAGGGAGCAGAATTCTGGGTAGACAAAGACGCTTCTGCCGGCGCAAACAGAGCCAGTGCTTCCTCAGCGCCACGCCGGATATGAGTCACCGGCTGCAGCGCACCAAACGCAATTCCACGCACTGCTAGATCGGCATAATAATCAGAGCCGCTGACTGTCTTGGCCACTCTCTCGGCAAGTAGGTCGTGAAACTGCACCGGCGGCGGGGCTGCATTCACAGCGGGAGCAAGCCGAGCGGACATATGTGCGGCCCATTCGCCGCCAGCCAACCGGCTGTAGATTGAAAGCGTATAGCCGTTGCCCTGCGGCACAAGCATTGTCTGCACCTGGGAAGGTGACTCCGTATCCAGCAGCAGCGGGCGCTGGAACTGCACATTCAGCAGCGTAAACGGCTGCTCGTCCCAGACTGTTTGCGCCGCAGCGACAGCCATGCCCAGTAGGGCCGAGGCCGGCAGCAGCAGCGTGTTGTGCAGCTTGTGCTCAAAGAGCAAGGGCTGTATACGGCTGTCCAAGCTATTTTCCCAGACGCGCCGTCCTTCACCACCGGCCAACATGATTTCCCAGCCCAACAAAGGATGCCGGCGCTGATCGCTGTGCGGCAGATCGCCGTTTTTCTCTGCGGCCAGAGCAGGAATATTGTCAAACCAGAAGCGCTCGCGCTGCCACGGATAGAACGGCAGCGCCACGACGCGCCCGCCGTTGGGGTGGAGCTTATGCCAGTCAACTGGGTAGCCCAGCGTGTAGAGCGCGCCGAGCGTGCGCAGCATCGCTTGCTGCTCGTCTTCCTCGCGCCGGCAGGAGCCAAGCGCAGCAGGCTGAGCGAGGTCATCTGCCGCTGCGTCCGGCTGGACAAAGCATTGTTGGATGGCAGGCACAAGCACCGGATGCGGGCTGATCTCGATAAACGTGTTGCAGCCGGCAGCCAGGGCCGCCTGTACGGCCGTGGCAAAGAGCACGGGACGGCGCAGATTCTGCCCCCAGTAGGCGGCATCCAGCCCTTCACCCGCCTGCAGTTCGCCGCTGACGGTGGAAAAAATGGCTGTCGAGGTCGCCGCAGGCGTAAGGCCATCCAGTGCGGCCACCAGCCGCGGGCGCAGCGGCTCCATCTGCGGGCTGTGCGCAGCCACATCGACTTTGACCAGGCGGCAGAAGGTGTCCTGGGCCTGCAAACGTTCCAGCACACGCTGCAAGGCAGCAGGCTCCCCAGACAACACAGTCGAGCGCGGGCTGTTGCTGACGGCGACGGACAGTTCAGCCTCCCCGGCAACGGCCTGTTCGGCGGCAGCCAAAGGCAAGTCCACGACAGCCATGGCGCCTTTCCCGCTGACTTCCTGCATCAAGCGGCTGCGCAGGCAGATCACTTTGGCGGCGTCTTCCAGACGCAGCGCACCGGCCACGCAGGCGGCGGCGACCTCACCGAGACTGTGGCCGATGACTGCCTGCGGCTCAACGCCCCAGGCACGCCAGAGGGCCGCCAGCGAAACTTGAATCGCAAACAGAGCGGGCTGGATTACGCTGATCTCGTCCAGCCGCGCCGACTCTGCCGGTGCGGCCAGTTGCTCGAGCAGCGACCAATCGACAAAGGGGCGCAGCGCCTGGTCACATTCCGTCATGGCAGCACGAAAAACAGCTTCCGTTGCCAGCAGGCGGCGGCCCATACCCAGCCACTGAGACCCTTGCCCCGAAAAGACGAAGACTACTTTGCGCGCTGCGGCAGCGGAGACAGCAGAGGTATCGATAGGCAAGCCGGCAGCGACGTCGTACTCCGCCAGTTGGGCGGCCAGTTCCTGCGGCGACGCAGCGACAAAGGCGGCACGCAAGGCCTGGTGCGTGCGGCGCACCCCAGCAGTATAAGCAAGATCGGCCAGCGGCGGCGCACCCGGCGCAGCCAGCAGCGAGCGATAGCCGGCCACCAGTTCGCCCAATGCA
>JBBRBX010000262.1:0-2296 GCA_038205395.1 Caldilineales bacterium | reverse complement strand
ACGGCATACAGCGCATTGACATTCGTATATCGCATCTAGCATTCGATTCGTCCTTGCTGCAATGGTTTGGATACCCTTTCATTTTACATCAAGACGAACCGTTCAATATCAATCCCGCGGATTTATACTTTTACAGGCCCTAACGATGCAGCGTCCAATGATGTATGCTAAATAACTTGCCGGCAGTGGCCGCCCCTGACCGCTGCCACACACTCCCCATGACCCAAGGAGAAGTTCGCCATGACAAACCCCAATCGCTCGCCCGCTATAACAATTGTGCTCATGCTCTGCCTGTTGGCGGCGCTGCTGCCGGCTGTTCCGGCGCAGGCGCAGCCGGGCGCAGATGCGGCGCTTCTCACCCCCCAGTCCGCCCATGCCTTTTTTGACGAGCGCATCCCCGCCTATCTCGAACAGTATCATATCGCCGGCGCCACCGTAGCTGTGGTGCAGGAAGGCGAAGTAATTTTCAGCCAGGGGTATGGGCTGGCTGATGTGGCGGCGGGGACGCCGGTAGACGCAGCGACAACACTCTTTCGCATCGGTTCGCTGACCAAGCTCTTTACCTGGACGGCAGTGATGCAGTTGGTGGCGGCGGGTGCACTCGACCTCGACGCCGACATCAACAGCTATCTCGACTTCACGTTGCCTGCCACCTATGCCGAGCCGATTACGCTGCGCCACCTGCTGACGCACACGGCGGGCTTTGAGAACCAAAATCTGGGCTACGCTGCGGCGAGTGCGGCCGAACTGGAGCCGGCGGCGCAGTGGCTGCCCGCCCATATCCCCGCACGTGTGCGCCCGCCAGGTGTGGCTGCGGCCTACTCCAACTATGGCACGGCGCTGGCGGGCTATATCGTCGAGCGCGTTTCCGGCCTGTCCTATGCAGAATATATCCGCCAACACATTCTGCAGCCGCTGGCCATGCAGCACACCGTCTTGGAGAGCGACGCCGCCTCTGCAGCGGCCGCCGACATCGCCCCTGGCTACAGCTTTGCCGGCGGCAGTTGGCAAAAGACGGCGCCGCCTTTCTTCCAGGTCGGCCCAGCGGGAGAGATCAGCGCCACGGCAGCGGATATGGCGCAGTTTCTGCTCGCCCATCTGGGACAGGCTTCCAATGGGACATCGCTGCTGGATGCGGCCACCCTGGCGCAGATGCATGCCACCGCCTACTCCGCCGCCCCCGATTGGCCGGAGATGAACGGCATGGCGTTGGGCTTTTTTGAGTTGAGCCGTCACGGCGAGCGCATTATCGGCCACGTGGGCGCGGCGATGCCTTCCTTCCATTCGCTGGCGGCGCTGCTGCCCGCGCGCGACAGCGGCTTTTTTGTCTCGTTTAACAGCGCCGGCGCCCTGCCGCTGACCACCGGGGCCAGCGCTATCCTGCTGCGCGACTTTGCGGATGCCTTTCTGCCCCAGCCGCCTGCTGCGCCGCTGTCGCCGCCCGCCGATTTTGCGCAGCAGGCGGGAAACTACACCGGCAGCTACCGCTTTGCCCACTACCCTGGTTCTTCCGTAACGACGCTGGAAAAGAGCGCTGAACTGTTGGGTGGCGCTGTCACCCTTTCAGCGCCGGGAGATGGTAAGCTGCAACTGGCCGACGGCTGGGGCGGGAAGCGTTTTGTGGCGGTGGACGCCACCCATTTTCGCCAGGTGGACGGCGACGATGCCATTGTCTTTGCGCTGGACGGCGCCGGCCAGGCCACGGCGGCCTATCTCAGCAGCCGTTCGTCGCAGTTGTTTGAACGGCTGCCCTGGTATGCCACCCCCGCCCTTGGTCAAATCGTGCTGATCGTCTGCCTGCTGCTCTTCCTTTCGCTGCCGCTGGCGCTGGGGGCGGCTTGGCTGCGGCGGCGCGACAAAGCGGCGGACGACCAGCCGCGTGCCGCGCGCCTCGCCCGGGCGCTGGCCGTGGCGGCGGCGCTCCTCAACCTGCTCTTCCTGCTGGGTTATGTGGGGGTCATGCTGCTGGCACCGCAGAGCATCGCCTTCGGCCAGGTGGCGCTGCTGCGTGGCGTTCTGATCCTGCCGCTGTTGGCGGCGCTGGCGGCAGTAGCCAGCCTGCCCATGCTCTGGCTGGCGTGGCGGGAGCATTTCTGGGGTGTGGCGAGCCGTCTGCACTATACCGTCACTGTCGTGGGGCTGCTGGCTTTTGTCTGGTTCCTCAACCAGTGGAATCTGCTGGGCTGGCGGCTGTAGGGTGAAGGCGAGTATCCCGCGGCCCTTTTGTCCTGGCAAAGTCGATCCATTTGTCGGGTGACACCTTGCGTCGGCGCTGCTATGATCCGGCTGTGGTTTG
>JBBRBX010000261.1:0-2448 GCA_038205395.1 Caldilineales bacterium | reverse complement strand
ACAACCTGCACCTGTACGCCCATCTTGCGCAGCTTTTCGGACTCCTGGCGGATCGTGTCGGCTTCGGGCAGGAACTTCAGCCCCGCCGTCGCGCCGGCGCCCACCAGTTCGGGGGTGCTGCTCAACTCGATCCCGATTACGCCTACCGGTGTGCCGTTGTAGTCAAAGACATGCGTGCCCTTGACCCAGTCGGGGTTTTGCAGCGTTTGCTCGTCAACGATGTTGGCTCCCAGGAAGGGGAAGTTGGCGCGTGCCTGCTGGCGCAGCAAGCGCTCTACACCGTAGTCAAACTCGTGGTTGCCATAGGAGGTGGCGTGCAGTCCCCAGGCATTTTCGACATCGATGGTGGGCATGTCCTCCAGCAGACCGGAGTTGGCCGGCGAAGCGCCGACATTGTCGCCCGATGCAAAGAGGAAGGCCGGCGTCGGGAAGCGAGCCGCCTCTTCGTCGAACATGGTGGCAAGCTGCGCTGAACCGCCGACCGAGACATTAATGCCGTCCATCGACATTGTGGTCGGCTCCAACTGGCCATGGAAGTCGGTCAAGGCGATGATGGGGATCAGTTGGCGCTTGACGTTATCCCGGCCGCCTCCCCAGTTGTCGCTGCCATTGGCGGCGCTGCTGCTGACGGCGTTGCTGCTGCGCAGCATATCCAGCCGCACGACGCCCTGGGCGTGCTGCGGTTCAGGAACGCCCAGGATGTAGGCGAGGGTGGGAGCCAGGTCGATGGTGCGCAGGCCGTCCACGGTCATCCCGCTGTCCAGGACGCCGCCGCCGCCGATGAAGGTAGAGCGCATGTTGATGTTGGCCGACAGGTCTTGTACATCCGGCACATAGCCGTGCTGGCCAAAGAAGGCTGACAGGGCGACGAGCGTGCCGGGGGTGGCGGCGTCAAACTGATAGGGCGGATAGGCAAAGACGACCAGATCGCCGGTGCGCGTGGGGTGCGCCATATCGGCGGTGCTGTCCGGCCCGTTGGGGATATAGCGTGCTTCTGCCTTGGTGTAGGCCCGGTCGATCAGCTTCCAGTTTTCCGGCTGGCCGTCATGCGTCCAGTCGTTGGGGTCGCTCAAGTTGAGAAAAGCGCCCTTGATCTGCTGGACGACGGTCATAGCGTCGCTGGCCGCCACCTGTTGGAAAGCCGGGTTGACGGGGTCGCGCCCGACCTGGTTGAGATAAATCTGCACCGTACCGCCGGCCCAGCAGGCTTTGGCCTTGCCGATGGTTTCGCCGCTGGCAGGGCGGCAGTTGGATGTCTGCGGCTTGGAGAGCAACCCCAAGTCCACGAGCACCTTGGATGCGTCGATCGCCAGGAACTGCGGGGCAAAGCCGTGGTCGGACGAGACAAAGGTATTGGCCTTGAAAGGCATCAACAACTGTGTCAGACCCAGGGTGAAGTCGGCTCCCTGATAGGCGCGGCGCAGGAAGGCGGCGCGCTGCTGGACGCGCCCGTCGCGCGTGCCGTCCACCTGCACATCATCATAGGCGGGGTTGTCGGCCCCATTAGGAAGCTTGGGGGAAACCAGACCCAGGAACTGGTGCTGGAACTCGTCCGCCACGGGATAGCCGATCATGGCCAGGTCCGGTTGGTAGCGTGTGAGAATGTAGAAGATCAGCGGTTGGTAGAGCACTTCCCAATACAGCCCCTGCTGCACATAGGTCTCTTCGCTGACGATGCCGGATTCGAGAATGGCAAAGTCGGCGGCGGTGGAGGTCGCCATGCGCTGGGCGATAAACTCTTCAAAGTCGCCGCTGAAGCCGGGTGCGCCGGGCCACGAAGCCCAGGAGGCATTGGCGCGGGCGACGGAGGTGTGGAAGAGGCGCACGCGCGAGAGGTCGTTGTTGATCTCTTCTAGCTTGACCAGCATGCCGGCCGTCTTGCCGTCCAAAGCGCCGCCGGCGATTTTGACCTTGACATCCGCCCACTGGCCGCGGCGCAGCAGGCCGACAGCGTCGCGACCGTCTTTGGTCGGCGACAGCAGCACACGGTCATAATTGACGCGGCGGTCGTTGGTGGCGTCAAAGAAATAGGCGTTGAGGCCATACTTGTCGACGCCGAAGTCGAGCACGCGCAGCCGCATTTCCTTGGCTGGGCTGAACGAGCGCGGGGCGTTGCTCCAGCCGCTGGCGTCGCTGGGGGCGGCGCCGGCAAAGGGAGCCTGCCCCGCAAAGCCGGCGGGATGGTCAAACTGCAGGCCGAAGGCGGCGACAAAGGCGGCGTTGTCCTCCGGGTTGATGTAGTTGGTGGCGACGCCGCGCCCGGAGAAGGATCTGCGGTAGTCGACGGTGGGGCCGGAGATGGTGGCGTTGCTCCCGCCGGCCCATTCGATCTGGACGACCTTCTTGCCGCCGCGTTCGGCGGACTGAGCCAGGCTTTCCGCCTGCAGCACACCGGGGTCAAAGGCGGCCGTACGGCTGATCATCTGCTGGCCGTTGATGTGAAAGGTG
>JBBRBX010000260.1:0-2487 GCA_038205395.1 Caldilineales bacterium | reverse complement strand
CAGGCCAATCAGCCGGAGGAAGAGGGCGGCGATCTGCAGATCAGTGACCGCCAGGACGACGTGATCGTTGCGGCCCTCGACCACCGCCGCCGGCAGGTGGAATGCGGCGCCACGGTGGAGTTTGCCGTCAATGTGCTCAACAATGGGCCGCAGGCGGCGCTCTTTCAAGTGCAGGTGGAGGGCTGGCTGGAACCGAGCTGGGTGGGCGACGCCGGCAATACGGTGCTGGTCGAGCCGGGGGCGCGGGCGACGCTGCGTGTGCCGCTTGCGCCGCCGCGTCAGGCGGCCAGCGAAGCCGGCGACTACCATTTTGCCGTCAGCGTGCGCTCGCCGCAGCACCCCAACCGCCTGGCGCGGCTGGGGGCCATGCTCACGGTGCTGCCCTTTGAAGCCGTGGAAGCCCACTTTCTGGAAATGGCGGAGGTTGTCGTCTCCTGGCGCAAGCGCAGCGCCACGCTGCCGCTGGCCGTCACTAACCGCGGCAACCGCCCGGCCGAGATGGAACTGCGCGGGGCCGGTAGGCCGGAGGCTTGCCGCGTCACCTTTGGCGCCCCCACCATCAAGCTGCAGCCCAGCCAGACCGTCACCGTCGGTGTGCGCGCTGAGGTGCAGCGCCCGCCGTGGTTGGCGCTGCAAGGGCAAGACGTTCCGGTGCAGGTGGAAGTGCGGGCTGCCGAGAACATCCGTGACCAGGCCGCAACCAGCGTGACCTGCCGCCCCTTGATTGGCCCCTGGCAGATCGTTACCGCAACCGGATTAACGGCGGCGAGCGCTTTCGGCTTTTTGCTGCTGGTGGCGCTCTTTTTCTTGCTTGCGCGGCAGCCTGATCCCACTCCGGCTGCCGGCGGCCTGCCGGTGCCTGCGCCGGCGGCCCCACCTGTCATCATCGTCAACCTGAACCAGCCCGCCGGCGCCGCACCCCCGGCCGCCGGCCCAGCGCCGCTGCCCAATGGCCCCGGCGCAATCGTTTCCTCCTTTACCAGCGGGGATGCGCCGGACCCCTCTTTGCCGCTCGTGCTGCCCGACCAGGTAAGCGCGCCGAATGGGGCTGCGCCGGCGGTGGCCCCAGCCGTCGCCGCCGCCAGCAGCGGGCTGGGCGCGCCCTTTACGTCGCTCTCCGTCCGCCCCGCCGCCAATCCTGCGTCCTCTTCTGCGCCCTCTCTGTCCACTGGCGCCACTGGCTCCAATCAGACCTACGGGCAGATGTTTGAAGAAGTAGGCCGACGCTTTGATATGGACTGGCGGATGCTGGCGGCGCAGGCTTATATTGAAAGCGGCTTCGACTCGCTGGCGCTGAGTGATTCGGGCGCGATGGGACTGATGCAGGTGCTGCCGGACACCTGGCGCGAGTGGGCGACCGCGGTGGAGGTGAGCGACCCCTTTGACGCCTACAGCAGCGTGCTGGTGGCGGCGGTCTATCTGGATTATCTGCGCAGCCAGTTGGCGGCGCAGGGCTACCCGGATAAGCAGTGGATGCTGGTCGCCTACAACTGGGGGCCGGATAAGCTCAACAGCTTCTTGGTTAACGGCGGCACATGGGATACGCTGCCCGAAGTGCGCCGCCAGTATGCCAGCGAAATCTTGCGCATCGCCGGCACGATTCCATAACTCTGTCTTTCTCTGACCATGCAAGTCACGGCTGATCTCCACATCCACTCCCACTATGCGCGCGCCACCTCGAAAAGCCTCACTTTTGACAACCTGGCGCTGTGGGCGCAGATCAAAGGTATCCAGCTTGTCGGCACGGGCGACATCGCCCACCCCGGCTGGCTGGCGGAAATGCGCGCCAATTTGGAACCCGCCGAAGACGGTCTGTACCAGCTCAAGGCGGAGGTGGCGGCGCATGTGGCGCAGCAGACGCCGGCAAGCTGCCGGGGCACGACCCGTTTTGTGTTGGCCGGCGAAATTTCCAATATCTACAAGCGGCACGGCGCCACGCGCAAGGTGCACAACGTCATCTTTGCCCCCTCGCTGGAGGTGGTGGAACGCATCCAGACGGCGCTGGAGCGCATCGGCAACATTCGCTCGGATGGGCGCCCCATCCTGGGTTTAGACTCGCGCGACCTGCTGGAGATCATCCTGGAGATCGACGCACGCTGCCACCTGATTCCCGCCCACATCTGGACGCCCTGGTTTTCGATGCTCGGCTCCAAGTCCGGCTTTGATTCGGTGGAGGAATGTTTTGGCGACCTGACGCCGCACATCTTTGCGCTGGAGACGGGCCTCTCATCCGACCCGCCGATGAACTGGCGGGTGAGCAACCTGGATCGCTACACGCTGGTCTCCAATTCGGATGCCCATTCGCCGCAGAAGCTGGGGCGCGAGGCGACGCTGCTGGATATCGAATTGCGCTATGACGCGCTCTTTGCCGCGCTGCGCAGCGGTGATCCGCAGCAGTTCAGCGGCACCATCGAATTTTTTCCCGAAGAAGGCAAGTACCACCTCGACGGCCATCGCAAGTGCGGCGTCTGTTGGGAGCCGCCCGCC
>JBBRBX010000259.1:0-2571 GCA_038205395.1 Caldilineales bacterium | reverse complement strand
TCTGGTTTTTAGAGCAGATGAATCCTGACTCGGCCGCTTACAACATCGCTATGGCGGTGCAGTTGAATGGCCCCCTCAATCTGGATGTGCTGCAGCGCAGCCTGAACGAGATCGTGCAGCGGCATGAAGTGCTGCGCACCGCCTTTGTCGTCACCAATGACCAGGCCGGCCAGGTCGTGATGCCCCATGCGCCGCTGCCTCTGCCGCTTGTCGATCTGCAGCACCTGCCGGCGGCTGAGCGGACTGCCGAAGCCAAGCGCTTGGGCACGCAGGCGGCGCTGCGCCCATTTGACCTGTCGCGCGGCCCACTGCTGCGGGCGCTGGCGCTGCGGCTCGATCCGGAACGCCATGTGGTGGTGGTGGTGGTTCACCATATTGCGGCTGATGGCTGGTCCATCGGCATCCTGACACGTGATCTGGCCCAACTGTATGCGGCCTTTGCCGCCGGCAGACCGTCGCCGCTGCCCCCACTATCCATCCAGTATGCCGACTATGCCTACTGGCAGCGTCAATCGGCGCAAAGCGAGCGGCAAGGCCAGTTGGCCTACTGGGCGCGCCGTCTTGCCGGCCCCCTGCCCAGCTTAGACTTGCCCACTGACCACCCGCGCCCGCCCGTGCTCTCCACGCGCGGCAGACGGCGCCCTTTCCCGCTTGACCGTGTGCTGATGGATGAGTTGGAGCAGT
This sequence comes from Caldilineales bacterium, assembly GCA_038205395.1. GTDB lineage: Bacteria > Chloroflexota > Anaerolineae > Caldilineales > Caldilineaceae > Fredericiella. The sequence continues at coordinate 1,887 of JBBRBX010000259.1, read as the reverse complement.
TCAGCCGCAGAGAGGGCGTCACACTCTATATGACTTTGCTGGCCGCGTTCAACACCTTGCTGTATCGCTACACACGCCAGGAAGACATCCTTGTCGGATCACCCGTGGCGGGTCGTCAGCAGTCGGAGACGGAAAATCTGGTCGGCTTCTTTATCAACAACCTTGTGCTGCGCACTGATCTCAGCGGCGACCCCAGCTTCCGCGACCTGCTGCAGCGGGTGCGCGCAGTGACATTAGAGGCTTTTGACAATCAGCATGTCTCGTTTGACAAGCTGGTGGAGGTGCTGCAGCCAGAACGCGACCTCAGCCGTCCGCCCTTTTTCCAAGTCCTCTTCAGCCTGCAAAACATGAAAGTCGAGGATTTGACGCTGGAGGGCGTTATAATGGAAACCTTCCGGCTCGACACCGATACGACTCGCTTTGACCTCACGCTGGAAATCTGGGATCGACCGCAGGGCTGGCTGATCGATGCCGAGTTCTGCACCGACTTGTTTGAAGAAGCAACCATCCAGCGCATGATGGGCCACTATGTCACCCTCCTGCACGCCATTTTGGCTGATCCGGATTGCGCCATCGCTGCCCTGCCGCTGCTGACGCCCACCGAGCGCCGCCAACTGCTGCACGGCTGGAATGCCACACAAAAAGAGTACCCCCGCCATCTGCCCGTACACCGGCTGTTTGAAGCGCAGGCAGCTGCCCAACCGGGCGCAACTGCCGTCGCCTGCGCCGGCGCACGCATCAGCTATGGCGATCTGAACAGCCGCGCCAATCAACTGGCCCGCCACCTGCGCAGCCTCGACGCCGGCGCGGAAACGCTGGTCGGCATCTACATGGATCGTTCCATCGACATGATCGTAGCCCTGCTGGCTGTGCACAAAGCCGGCGGCGCCTATCTTCCCCTCGACCCAGCCTTTCCCAATGAGCGGCTTGCCTTTATGCTCGCAGATTCGCAGACGCAGTTGCTGCTGGCACAGGCCCACTTGGAGGAGCAGCTTCCCCCACACCAGGCGCACGTCATTTATATTGACCGCAACTGGCCGCAGATCGCAGCGGAGGATGCCGCTAACCTGGCGGATGAAGTTCCCTATGACCCCGAACGGTTGGCCTATCTGCTCTATACATCCGGCTCCACGGGGCGGCCCAAGGGGGTGCAGGTTTCGCAGCGCGCGCTGGTCAATTTCCTGCTTTCCATGCAGGAAGCGCCTGGTCTGCGTTGCGAGGACATTCTGCTTTCAGTCACAACCCTTTCTTTCGACATTGCCGGCCTGGAAATCTTTCTGCCCCTGATCACCGGCGCACAGATCGAGCTGGTCAGCCATGCGGTGGCCGCCGACGGTGCAGCCCTGTTGGCCGTTCTGCAAAGCTGCGGCGCCACCGCCATGCAGGCCACACCCGCTACCTGGAGGCTGCTCATCAGCGCCGGCTGGAACGGTTCGCCGCAGCTCAAGATTCTGTGCGGCGGCGAGGCCATGCCGGGCGAATTAGCTGCGCAGTTGCTGCCTCGCTGTGCCGAACTCTGGAACATGTACGGCCCGACCGAAACCACCATTTGGTCTACGGTCTATCTGGTCAAAACGGCGGATGGTATTATGCCGATTGGCCGGCCGATTGCCAATACGCAGGTGTATATCCTGGATAGTGCGCAGCAGCCGCTTCCAGTCGGCGTAGCGGGCGAACTGTATATCGGCGGGGACGGCGTCGCCCGCGGCTATCTTAACCGCCCCGAATTGACGGCGGAGAAGTTTGTGTCCGATCCTTTTGTCGGCGGCAGCGCCCGCATGTATCGCACCGGCGACCTGGCCCGCTACCGCCCCGACGGCAACTTGGATTTCTTAGGCCGTATCGACCACCAAGTCAAAATTCGTGGCTATCGCATTGAACTGGGCG
>JBBRBX010000258.1:0-2596 GCA_038205395.1 Caldilineales bacterium | reverse complement strand
GACGCTGATCTGGCTGACGGAGGTGGCGCCCCACGACAAGCAGGCCAAAGTCTTTTTGGAGCATCTGGACAACGCCAACAAGGACGCCAACCCCGGCCTGGCGCGGCTGGCGCTCAAGCTGGCCACCGGCGCCGGCAAAACAACCGTCATGGCGCTGATCATTATCTGGCAGACGGTCAACGCTGTGCGCCGCCCCACCAGCACGCTCTTCACGCGCGGCTTCCTGGTTGTCACGCCCGGCATCACCATCCGTGACCGGCTGCGCGTGCTGCTGCCCAATGACCCGGAAAGCTATTACCGCACCCGCGAGCTGCTGCCCGGCGACATGCTGGGCGACATCGAGCGCGCCAAGATCGTCATCACCAACTATCATGGCTTCAAGCTGCGCGAGCGGCTGGAGCTGGCCAAAGGCAGCCGCGCCTTGCTGCAGGGACACGGCCCGGCGCTGGAGACCACCGAAACCGAAGGCCAGATGATCCAGCGCGTGATGCCGGATTTGATGGGTATGAAAAACATCCTGGTGCTCAACGACGAGGCCCATCACTGCTATCGCCAGAAACCCAACGCCGGCGAAGAAAACGATCTGAGCGGCGACGAAAAACAGGAAGCCGAAAAGAACAACGAGACCGCCCGCCTGTGGATTTCCGGTCTCGAAGCGGTCAACCGCCAGCTGGGCGTCACGCGCATCGTAGACCTGTCGGCGACGCCCTTTTTTCTGCACGGCTCCGGCTATGGCGAGGGCACGCTCTTCTCCTGGACCATGAGCGACTTCTCGCTGATGGACGCCATCGAATGCGGGATCGTCAAGCTGCCGCGCGTGCCGGTGGCCGACAATATCCCCGGCGGCGATATGCCCAAGTTTCGCAACCTGTGGGAGCATATCGGCGCCAAAATGCCAAAGAAGGGGCGCGGCAAGGCCAAACTGCTGGACCCACTCAGCCTGCCGGTGGAACTGCAGACCGCGCTCGAGGCGCTCTACGGCCACTACAGCAAAACCTTTGCACTCTGGCAGCAAGCGGGCATCCATGTGCCGCCCTGCTTTATTGTGGTCTGCAACAACACCGCCACCTCCAAGCTCGTCTACGACTATATTTCCGGCTTTTACCGCGAGACGGAAGACGGCAGCCGCACGCTGGAAAATGGCCGTCTCGAACTGTTCCGCAATTTTGACGAATACGGCAACCCCCTGCCGCGCCCCAATACGTTGCTGATCGACAGCGAGCAGTTGGAATCGGGCAGCGCGCTGGACGACAACTTCCGCAGCATGGCCGCCGATGAGATCGAACGCTTCCGCCGCGAGATCATCGAACGCACCGGCGACCCCCGCCAAGCGCAAAATCTCAGCGACCAGGAGCTGCTGCGCGAGGTGATGAACACGGTCGGCAAGCGGGAGCGGCTGGGCGAATCGATCCGCTGTGTGGTGTCGGTGTCGATGCTGACCGAAGGCTGGGACGCCAACACGGTGACACATGTGCTGGGTGTGCGCGCCTTCGGCACGCAGCTGCTGTGCGAGCAGGTGGTCGGGCGCGCCCTGCGCCGCCAATCCTATGACCTCAACGAAGAAGGATTGTTCAACGTTGAGTATGCCGACGTGCTGGGCATCCCGTTTGATTTCACCGCCAAGCCGGTGGTGGCGCCGCCGCAAAAGCCGCGCGAGACGATCCACGTGCACGCCGTGCGCCCCGGCCGCGACGGGCTGGAAATCCGTTTCCCGCGTGTCGAAGGCTACCGCGTGGAGCTGCCCGACGAACGGCTCAGCGCCCAGTTTACGCCGGACTCGGTGCTGGCGCTGACGCCCGACCTGGTCGGCCCTTCGGTGACGCGCAACGCCGGCATTATCGGCCAGCAGGTGAATCTCAGCCTGGAACACCTCCAGGAGGTGCGCCACTCGACGCTGGTCTACAACCTCACCGAGCGCCTGCTCTACACCCGGTGGCGCGACCCCAACGAAGAACCCAAGCTGCATCTCTTTGGCCAGCTCAAGCGCATCACCAAGCAGTGGCTCGATGAGTGCCTGGTCTGCAAGGGCGGCACCTATCCCGGCCTGCTGATGTACCAGGAGCTGGCCGACATCGCCTGCAGCCGCATCAGCACCGCCATCAACCGCGCGCTGCTGGGGGAGAAGCCGATCAAGGCTGTGCTCGACCCCTACAACCCCAGCGGTTCGACCGCTTATGTCAATTTTAACACCTCCAAATCCTCGCGCTGGCAGACCGACCCGCGCCGCTGCCATATCAACTGGGTGATCCTGGACAGCGACTGGGAAGCCGAGTTCTGCCGCGTGGCCGAGTCGCACCCGCGCGTGCGGGCCTATGTCAAAAACCAGAATCTAGGCTTGGAAGTCCCCTATCGTTTTGGCTCGCAGATGCGGCGCTACCTGCCGGACTTTATTGTCCAGATTGATGATGGGCATGGCGACCGTGACCTGCTGCATTTGATCGTCGAGATCAAAGGCTACCGGGGCGAGGATGCCAAGGAGAAAAAGGCGACGATGGAGACCTACTGGGTGCCCGGCGTCAACAACCTGCGCAGCTATGGGCGCTGGGCCTTTGCCGAATTTACCGATGTCTATGCCATTGAAGACGACTTTGCGGCC
>JBBRBX010000257.1:0-2608 GCA_038205395.1 Caldilineales bacterium | reverse complement strand
GCCGCCAAAGGTGCGGCTGACTTTGGACACTTCGAGAATCATTCCAGCACTCTCCGCAGCGACGGGTAACGGCCGCGCAGCCAGCCGACGGCCCCCGACGGGATAAACAGAATGATCAGCAGGAGGATGACACCGGCAACGGCCAGTTGGATATTCTTGAAAAACGGGCTGGTGAGCAGCGCGCCGCGCAATCCCTGGTAGAGTCCCGCCCCCAGAATCGGCCCCAGCACAGTGCCCAGCCCGCCCAACATAACCATTACCAGCAGTTCCACCGACAAATTGAGCCGAAAGGCGCTCCCCGGCTCAATCACCCCCTGCTTAAAGAAAAAAAGTACGCCCAGAATACCGGGAAAGACAGCCGACAGCACATAGGCATACGTTTTTGACCAGGAGCTGACGACCCCCATCACCTCGGCGGCATCCTCATCCTCGCGAATGGCCATCAGCCCCAGCCCGAAGCGCGAGTGCTTGACGAGAAAGCTTGTGAGCACGACCACCAGCGTCGTGCCCACGGTCGCCCAGTAGACCAGCCACAGCATCTGCCCTGGCCCGCCGTAGCTGCGATAGACGGAGAAGTTCAGCTCCATGCCGGTGGCCCCGCCCAGGCTGTCCAGGTTGTAGATCAGCGACTTAACCGCCTCGTTGACGCCGATGGTGGCCAAGGCAAAGTAGGCGCCGCGCAGCCGCAGGATCGAAAGCCCCAGCAGCAGCGCCAGCAGCCCCGCCGCCACCGCGCCTGCCAGCGCCGCCGGCAGCAAATTCCAGCCCAATACATCGATAGTGTAAAAGCCGATATAACCGCCCAGGCCAAAAAAGACAATCTGGCCAAAGCTCACATAGCCCGTGTAGCCCAACAGGATGTTGAGGCTGGAAGCCAGGCCGACGGACAACAGAATGGTGAAAGCCGTTTCCCGCCAACTGGCGCTGCCGGAAAGCGCCGGAATGGCGGCAGCGATCGCCACCAGCAGCAGGGCAATCCATAGACCAGGGCTGCGCCAATTGTTCATTTCTTCGCTCCGAACAGCCCCTGCGGCATGACCAGCAAGATGATGATAAAGAGGAGGAATTCCAGCACCGGCGTCCAGCCTGTGCTCATAAAGACCGGCGCCACCCCCTCGATCAAACCCAGGATCACACCGCCGACCAGGGCGCCCAGCGGGTTGCCCAGACCGCCCAGCACGACGATGACAAAACTCTTCAGCTCATAGGCGCCGCCGGAGAGAATCGTGAACGGCAGCGACATGGCGATCAGCCCGCCGGAGACGGCAGCCAACATGGTGCCGATGCCAAAGGTCAGCGCCAGCACCCGCGTGGAGGCAATGCCCATCAGCTCCGCTGCCGGACGGTTGTTGGCTACGGCGCGGATGGACTTGCCCTGACGCGTGCGGTAGAGAAACAGGTAGAGCAGCGCCGTCACCAACAGCGCAATCAGCGCCGCCGCCAGCCGGTTGCCTGTCACGTTGATTGGCCCAAAGCTGAATGCGCCCAGGCTGTAGTCAACATTGCGGAACGAGGTTGTAAAGACGACGGTGCCGATGCCGATGATGATCATGTTGACGGCATAGGTGGAGAGCAGGCTGGATAGATGGGGTGCCGTAATGACCCGGTGCACGGCCACAAAGTAGACAATGACGCCAAACAGCAGCGCCACCGGCGCCAGGATCAGCAGGCCCAACAGCGGGTTGATGGCCCACTGCGTAAACAGCAGATAGATGCCAAACATCCCCAGCGCGATGATCGGGCCGTGCGCCAGATTGATGACATTCATGACGCCGAAAATCAGCGTCAGCCCCATGGCAGCCAAGCCGTAGACGACGCCGATCAGCAGGCCGTCGCTCAGAGATGCCAGCAGCAGATTGCCCATAAACGCCCCTTAGCGTGTGATTGCGGGCGCAGTCGCCGCATCTTGTGGCCAGATAATCTGCTTGGTCAGCACATCCCCATCACCCTTCTGCCACTGGACATAGACCATATCGTGGCCTGTCTGTAGGCCATGCTTTTCCGGGGTGACGTCAAACTTGATATGGCCAAAAAAGGTGAGCATGTCGGTCTCGTCCAGCGCCTTCGCCACCGCCGCGCTGTCGGTGGTGCCGGCGCGCTCGACGGCTTCCTGCAAGATCAGGCCGGCTGCGTAGCCGCCCGCGGCGTGATAGGAAGGCTCCTCTCCGTATTCCGCAGTATAGGCGTCGATAAATTCCTGCACCGAGGGACCGTACCAGCGCAGCCCGGCCGCCTGGGCGCTCTCCTCGCTGTAGGCCGCCTGTGGCTCCCACTGGCTGGGGCCGATGATGGCCTGGGCGGCATCGCCCAATTCAGCGAACTTGGGTTCGGGTGGGGCTACCAGCAGAGCCACATAAGGGGCGGCGATGTTCTTCTCGGCCAACTGGCGGGCAAAGGTGCTGCCGTCCTGGAAGTGACCGCCGCCCAGAATGGCGTCGGGTGCGGCCTCCTGAATCTTGTTGATGAAGGGTGCGAAGTCGGTGGTGCCCGAATCGTAGCCTTCAAACATCACGATGTCATAGCCCGCAGCTTGGGCGTACTCATTCAGCGCCGTCGACACATCGGTGGAGAACTTATCGTTTTCATGCACGATGGCGAGCTTTTTGAC
>JBBRBX010000256.1:0-2633 GCA_038205395.1 Caldilineales bacterium | reverse complement strand
CATGCGGCTTGCCAAGACTGCTATGGATACCCTGTGCATCGAGATGCACGCTGTTTGCCCAAGATGGAATTACACTATCATGCCTCGCTTGTCTAGTGCATGAAGTTGTCAATGTGCGGAGTTATACTCTTGCAGCCCCTTTGCCTGCACTTTCCGTCTGCAGTCTTCTATACACAAGCGCTTATGCTGCAAGTAGAAACTGGTTACTCCTGGTACGATTCTCTGATTGTTACAGCCGCAGTAGAACTTGGCTGCACTGTACTGTTGAGCGAGGATATGCAGAACGGCAGAGTAATTCGCGGCACGACCATCATCAACCCATTTACTACAAGTTTATAAGTGAGGGCATTCTGCTCAAGCGGCGAAGGGAACAGATTCTGTTCCCCTTGCCGTTCTGCCTATCAGCAGAATCTGCTGGTTGTTACAGGCCGTACTGGTCGCGGATCAGCGCACGCAGCCCAAGCGCTTCCAGCTTCGCCAGCGGGGCGCGGAAGGTAATCTGCACCACGCCGGGGTGGCGGCCGATCTCAATCGCCCCGCTGATGGTGGCGCGGTTTTTGACTTCGGCCACGCTCATGTCCAGCAGCTTGGCCGCCCGTTCCAGCCCGTTGTCGGTGGCGCTGTTGAGGTCAGGCCCGCTGCCGATGACCGAGATAGGGGCCGACTCCTCGATGGCACCGATGCCCCACGCCTGAGCCACTTCCTCGGCGCGCCTGCGCTCGTCGGCGCTCAGGGGACGGGCCAGGAAGGGCAGATCCTCCACCACCGGCAGCAGCAGGGGGCCGTCGATCGACAGTCCCTTGATCAGATGCACCTGCAGCGTGACCGTGCCCGCCACGTCCGCGGTGTGGCCGGCAATCTCGCCATCGCCCTGCATGGCGTGCATGTCGCCCAAATAGATGCCGCCGCCCGCCGCCTTGACCGGACAGATGAGGATGGCGCCGGCGCGCACGGCGTCAATATCGAGATGGCCGTCCGTGCGGTGGACAAGTTGCTCGGCGGTAAGGCCATATTCATGCGGCGCACCGATCAGAAACGAGCCGAAGTCGCCGGCGTTGTGCGAATCGGGCATGGCGATGGCGGGCGTCGTGCCGATCTGCCCCATAAACGGGCGCACACGCGCCACAATGCCCACCAGGTCATGCGGCGCAAAGAGCAGGATCGGGTTCTGGATCGAGTTTTCGGGCAGGGCGGCATAGCGCGCAGCGCTGCCGGCGATCTCTTCGGCGGCCTCCTGCGACAAGGTGACGCCGAGCGAGTGGTTGGCGTCAAAGGCGAGTGTATAGCCGTTGGCAAAGGTGAAGGGGGCGGCGTCCGCCCCGCAGTTGGCGCAGCGCACACACTCCTGGCCGATCCCGCGCACGACGGTCTTGGGGTAGAGCGTGCCGCACTGCGGGCACTTGCCCGCCACGTAGGGGTCGCCCAGAAAGCGGCCGTCCATTATGATGTCGTTGCCCGACGCCGTGGCGAGCGAAGTCACCGTGATGTCTTTGATGCGCAGCACGAGCGCGTCGCCCACCTCGGCGCCGGCGACCGCCACCGGGCGCGTGACTTCGTGGCCGCCGCGAATTTCCGGGGTGATCATTGGCCCCCAGCAGCCGGGGGCGGTATTGGCGACGATATGGCCGCCATCGCGCACGGGGCCGAGCATCGGCAGGTTGGGGTCGAGAATGCCGTTGGTGTACTGGTCGACAAAGACGGTTTCGTGGCCATCCGGCGCACCGGCAGCGCGCCCGTTCTGACTGTGCTCCTGGTTTTGCGTTTTACTTGGCACACTGGCTGCCATGCTGCACCTCCTGTAGATGGATTACACGCTTGCGGCTGGTTCTGTAGCTGACTTTGTGTCCGGCTGACGCCGGTTTCCGCCGGCGGCGGGCAGAATGAGGACGACCTCTTGTCCCTCTTGCAGGGCTTCGCTGCCGGCGACATGGCGACCGGCGACGGCCACCACCACATGGGCGAGGCGGCCGGCGAGCGCGGGCTGTTCGGCTGCCAGCTGCGCCAGCAGGGCGACGGCTGTGGCCTCGCCCGCCAGCGTCATCCGCAGGCGCGGCGCGATGGCAGCCTGGGCCAGGGCTGCGCTGAGCCGGACATTGACGGTGGTTGCCATGCGCTGGACACTCCTGTTTCTTGTCCTACAATTTCTATATCACGACCGGTAATTGCGAGGCTTCTTGCCCTCCATTGTCGCGCCCGCCGCCGCAATCCTCTGTGAGTTGCCATGCAGATCGAAGGTCGGGAGCGGATCGGCGGCGCCGGCAGCCCCTACTCCACCAGCCCTGCGATCTGCGGGGCGAACTGGCCGATCTGCTCGCGCAGGCGCAGCAGGGCCAGCTCTTTGGCCTTAGCCTCCAGCATGATGTCGAAGGGGCGCAGACGAGCGGCGTGTGCGGCGCGCAGCAGGTCGATGTCGGCAAAGGGGTCGAGAAAGTCGCTGTGCTGGTTGGGCAACAAGCCCCAGAAGTCATACTCTGTCGGCCTTTAATGTAATATGGGTGCATCTCTGAAAACGAGAAAGGGTAGTTGACAAAAAGGTAGCCTCGCGTAAAAGTAGATAGTCTACGAAAACCCTACTTAAAACGGAGGCTACAATGGAACTTTGCCACACTGACAGCTTTTTGCATAGTCCAGCC
>JBBRBX010000255.1:0-2638 GCA_038205395.1 Caldilineales bacterium | reverse complement strand
CTGGATTGGACCTTGACGGCGCCGGCTCCTGCCTGGTTGGAAAACAGCAACACGCTGTATTTGCAGGTGGCGCTGGACGAGCGCCCGGCGCAGCCGGCCACGCCCATCGTGCTGATCGGAGCGCGGCGGCTGCGCTATGCCGGGCCGTATCCGTCCGGCGGCGCCACCGATACTGAACTGTTTGAACGCAGTCTGCCGCCCGAAGCGGGCGACGGCGCGGCGGCGGGCGGGCGCGAGGGTGATTGGCAAGTGGCGTCGGCGCTTGACAACGCCTTGCCGCTGGATGATGTCTTTGCCGGCGAAGGCGTGTTATATGTGCAGACCTTCTTGTGGGCTGAGGAAGCACGCAGCGTTTCGCTCGGTGTGCCCGCCACCTGTCCACGCAAGCTGTGGGTCAACGGTGAAGAAGTGCTGGCCAGCTTCACCTACCCGCCGCTGCGCCCCAACTACAATGGCGACGGACTGTCATATGTCGCCGCGCCGCTGCGCGCAGGCTGGAATGAACTGCTGGTCAAGTTTGTGCGCAAGGCGGACGCCCCGCCCTTTGCCGCCCACCTGATCGCCAGCAGCGACGATCAACTGCATCATGGGCTGGTCGATGTCACGTGGACGCGCCTGCCCTGGGAGACGGCGGAGGCCGGCCAGTGAGCATAGTTCCAGTGAGCGGTGATTTTGTCAATGGAACCGGGGAGAGTAGCGGCTGTCAGGTGGCAGCCTACTACTTCCCCAACTACCATGTGGAGCCGCGCAACGCAGCGCGTTATGGCGCGGGGTGGAATGAATGGGAGTTGGTGCGCGGCGCGACGCCGCGCTTTCCCGGCCATCAGCAGCCCAAGGTTCCGGTCTGGGGCTATGCAGACGAATCCGACCCGGCGGTATTTGCGCGCAAGATCGACGCCGCGGCCGACCATGCCATCGACTGCTTTCTGTTTGACTGGTACTGGCATGAAGAGGGGCCGTTTCTCAACGCTGCGCTGGAGCGCGGCTATCTGCAAGCGCCCAACCGCGAGCGGCTGCGTTTTGCCTTGATGTGGGCTAACCATGACTGGGTTGATCTCTTTCCGGCTACAGCGGGCGTGACGCCGCCGCTGCACTACGCCGGGGCGGTCACGCCTGCCACCTTTGCGCAGTTGACGCAGTACATCATCGACCATTACTTTGTGCAGCCCACCTACTGGACGCTGGACGGCTGCCCATACTTTTCGATCTATGAACTGCACCGGCTGGTGCAGGGGCTGGGCGGCGTTGAGGCGACGCGTGCCGCACTGGAGGATTTTCGTCGCCGCACCGTCGCTGCCGGGCTGCCCGGCCTGCATCTCAATGCCGTGGTGTGGGGCGTGCAGCTGCTGCCGGGCGAGCAGGCCATCAGCGACCCCAATGATCTGCTGGCGGCGCTGGGGATGCAGAGCGTCACCTCATATGTGTGGGTGCATCACGTGCCGCTGCGCGACTTCCCGGTCACGCCGTATGCCGCAGTGCAGGCGGAAATGGAGCACTATTGGGCGCAGGCGCAGCGGGAGTTTACGCTGCCCTACTATCCCAACGTCACAATGGGTTGGGACAGCAGCCCGCGCACCAATCAGCGCGGCCCGTTCGCCAACACCGGCTATCCCTACACGTCCATATTGGGTGAGAACACGCCGGACGCGTTTGCCGCGGCTTTGTATGCGGCGCGTGACTTTCTCGCCCGCCGCCCGCTGCAGGAGCGTATCCTGACCATCAACGCCTGGAACGAGTGGACGGAGGGCAGCTATCTGGAGCCGGACAGCGTCCACGGGTTGGGGTATCTGCAAGCCATCCGCGCCGTCTTTGGCGCGCGGCAGGCGCAAGCATAAGAAAGAAGAGGAAGAGAAAGCCATGCCGGATTCATTTCAGCCACATCCCGCCCTGCAATCCCTGTTGGGCGACCTGCCGCCGGCGCCGCGCAACGGCACTACGGTGGCGGCCATCTACTTCCCCGGCTTTCACGCCACGCCGCTGCACGACGCCTGGTTCCACTATGGCTGGTCGGAGTGGGAGCTGGTGCAGCGCGCCCAGCCGCGCTTCCCCGGCCATCGCCAGCCGCTGCAGCCGTTGTGGGGCTGTTTTGACGAGGCCGACCCGGCGTGGTCCGCGCGAGAGATCGATCTAGCCGTGGCGCACGGCATCGACGCCTGGATTGTGGATTGGTATTGGTACAGCGGCAATGAGATTCTCAATGAGGCGCTGGAGCAGGGCTTTTTGCGGGCGTCCAACCGCGACAAGCTCAAGTTTGGCCTGATGTGGGCCAACCACACCTGGGCCAACGTTTTCCCCGCGCCGCAGTCCGGCCCCGGCGCGCAGATGCTGCCCATCCGCCATTCCTTCGCCGATCTGGACCGGGTCATCGACCACTGCAGCGAGCGTTTTTTCAACCAGCCCAACTACTGGCGCATCGACGGCAAGCCCTGGTTCTCGTTTTTTCTGCTCGCCAGTCTGCTGGATAATCTCGGCGGAGCCGCCGGTGTGGGCAAGGCGCTGGCGCAGATGCAGCAGCGGGCGCAGGCCAACGGCTTTGCTGGGCTGTACATGGGTGTCTTCACCACTTCGGCGCAGGAGGCCAGGCTGGCGCGTAGCCTGGGCTTTGACCACGTCACCACCTATAATTTTGTGGCCTCCG
>JBBRBX010000254.1:0-2682 GCA_038205395.1 Caldilineales bacterium | reverse complement strand
GACAACCTCCGCCATTTCCAGAAAGTGGGCTTCCACGGCTTCAAAGGGCAGAACCGTGAGCATGGCCCCCAGCCGCGCCAGGCGGTTGGGGTGCTGCGGCGAGCGCACGCTGACGGCAAAATGGTAGTCGCCGGCTTCGCTGGCTGCCTGGCGCGGCGGCGCAAGCGGCACGCGCAGCGTCGCTCGCGCCCCCGGCTCGACCAGCACTGTATTGCCGGCGTCGCCCACCCAGCTCGGCTCCAGCCAACCCTCGACCTGCACTTGAAAAAGCGCCGCCTGCGGCCCGTTGTTGAGCACATTGACGGCAAACTCCACCGTGGCCCCGCATTCCACCTGCCGGCGGCGGTGGTCGAGGGCCGCAACGATCACGTCGTCCTGGCGGTCACTGATCTGCAGATCGCCGCCCTCTTCCTCCGGCTGATTGGCCTGCCGGCCGGCCGGTTGAGCGGCGAGCTGGTCAGTGGGCTGGTCGGTGGATTGAGTGGCCGGCTGCGGCCCATCGACAACCGCTGTCGCCTCACCATCGATCTCGATCACCTGCCAGTTGCGCAGTGAAGTGGGCAGCGGCCTGGGCTGTGGCTCGTGGGCTGGATCGCGGCCGGGTTCGTACCCTGGCTCATGGCCTGGTTCGTGCTCATCGTGCATAGCGCTAGTATGGTGGGGGAACAGTTGTGTGTCAAATGGTGGCGCGCCACTTGTGATATGATAGAGGCAACCGCAAAACAAAAGCCTGTTTGTTCTTCCCAAAAGGTGCTTTATGGATTTCCAACTGAGCGACGAACACAAAATGGTCGAAAAGATGGCCTACGACTTCACACGCAAGGAGGTCATGCCCATCATCAAAGAACACGACCGCAGCCACACCTATCCGCACGGACTGCTGCCCAAGATGGCGGCGCTAGGCTTTTTGGGCGTCTGCCTGCCAGTGCGCTATGGCGGGGCCGGTTTTGACTTTATCGCCCTGGGCATCCTGTCGGAGGCGCTGGAATTTGGCGATTCGTCCGTGCGCGAGACGATTGCCGTCCACCTGGGGTTGCACGCGCTGCCCATCTTCCAGTGGGGCAGCGAAGAGCAGAAGCGCCGCTTTCTGCCGCCGCTGGCTGCCGGCGAACACATCGCCTGCTTTGGGCTGACCGAACCGGGGGCCGGCTCCGATGTGGCCGCCATGCGCTCCACTGCACGCAAAGACGGTGACGACTATATTCTCAACGGCGAAAAGATGTGGATCACCCTCTCCAACGTGGCTGATCGCTTCCTCGTCTTTGCCAAAACCAGCCAGGAGAAGGGCGCGGGCGGCATGAGCACCTTTATCCTCGAACGGGGCTGGAAGGGGCTGACGACCGGCACTATCGAGGGCAAGATGGGCGTGCACGCCTCCAACACCGGCTGGATTGCCATGCAGGATGTGCGCGTGCCCAAGTCGCATCTGCTGGGGCTGGAAGGCGAGGGCTTTAAAATTGCCATGAGCGCGCTCGACAATGCCCGCTATGGCGTGGCCGCCGGCGCCGTGGGGATTATGAAAGCCTGCCTGGAAGAGTCGATCAAATACGCTCAGGGGCGCGAGACCTTTGGCCGCCCGATTGCCGATTACCAGTTGGTGCAGCAGATGCTCGCCAACATGCAGCAGAGCATCGACGCCGGGCAGCTGCTGGTGTGGAAGGCGGGCTGGCTCAAGAACCAGGGCAAGCGCAACACGCGCGAGACCAGCATGGCCAAATGGTTCTGCACCGAGGCCGCCAACCGCTGCGCCAACGACGCCGTGCAGATTCACGGCGCCTATGGCTACTCGGACGAGTACAACGTCGAGCGCCATCTGCGCAACTCCAAGAGCGCCGTCATCTACGAAGGCACATCGCAGATCCACACGCTGGTGCAGGCGTCCTATGCGCTGGGCGAGCGCGCAGACCGCCCGCTGCGCTGTGAAATGCCCGCCTACGACCCGGTGGCGTGGCAGGCGGAAGAATTAGTGCCGGCGTAAAAGCCGGCCGCGCGTAGGTCGGGCAGAGCTGTCGGGCATGTTGCCCGACCTACTTTTTTTCGCGCTACTGCCCTGGCAGGCGCAGCGGGATCAGATAGTCCTCACCGCCGTTGACGCCGGCGACCACTCGGTAATTTGTCCCCGGCCCTGACCGCACATTGAGCCGGTCGGCCAGGATCGTCACCGCCGGCTCTGCTTGCGCCGCCACCGTCTGTGGCAGCCAGAGCACGCCCGCCAGCAAGAGTGCCAACACCATCCCTACGCCCAACGGCCAACGCCAAGCTTGTCGCTCCATTATGCTTCCCCTTCCTGCCGGGCGCACCATTGATGCACGCGTCCTGCGCGCGCCATTCCACAACGAATTTTAGCGGCAGCTTGTGCCCCTATCCGGCCAGCAGTTCGGCGATCCCTTGCGCCAGCGGCACCTGCGGGCGCCAGCCGCAAGCCTGCAGGCGGGCGCTGCTGCCGGAGGAGTGCACGATGTCGCCGGGGCGGGCGGGCGCGTACTGCCGGCGCAGCGGCTGTGGCGCCGCCGCCGCCAGCAAATCCAGAACCTCATTGAGGCTGACCGATTGGCTGGTCGCCACCTGGTAGATGGAACCCGGCTGCAGGCTGGAACTGGTCAGCGCCAGCAGATTGGCCGCCGCCACATCGTGCACCGAGACAAAATCGCGCGTCTGCTCGCCGTCGCCAAAGACCGTGCA
>JBBRBX010000253.1:0-2687 GCA_038205395.1 Caldilineales bacterium | reverse complement strand
CTGCAGGCTGGGTAGGGCGGCCTGCCACTGGCGCTCGCTGTCCGGCCACAGAATACAGGCGGGCGCAGCCTGTGCATCGGCGTTATATACCGCTGCCCCACGAACAGCCTTGATCAAGTGGTCAATAATCAACATTTACGTTTCTCCGACACCGGGTGTCGCAACGAGGCTGGGTGTCTTCTGTTGCATGTTTTCCGTCACGAGTCGAAGCGGAACAGTTTCATTGTCTGCTCTGCCAACTGCTCGGTGCGTGAATCAATCTGTGCGACGCTCCATGTCTCCATCCGCAATCATGTCCACTGTTTCTCCGCCAGGCTGAGATGGTGGTCGTTGATGCGTTGGCCCTGGAACAGCCCATACCAGGGGGCCGACGCTACATCCTGGCCGCGATCTTTGTTCCAGTGGATGGTGGGCTTGTCGCGCAGCACGCCCGCGCCGCGCCTGCCCACATCCGGCACACTGAGGAAGGGGCGGATGTTGAGCCGCACGCCGTCGTTGAGGTCGGGATTCCAGCCGCTGGGCTGCTGCGGCAGCGGTTTCCAGCGCACAAAGATGTCGTAGGGCGCTTCGCCGTGCAGGATCAGCTCCAGCCGCTTTTTGAGCGTCTGGGCGGCGGCCAGCCGCGCCTGGCTGCCGTCTACGCCGGCGGCGAGCTCCTGCTTCTGGCGCTGGATCCAGTCGCCCAGATACGAGTAGATCAGCGCCTCCAGCTTTTTGAAATCCAGCGTATGGTAGTTGACCAGGGCGGCGAAGCCGTCGCGCAGCCCGTCCCAGATATGCCAGATAAAGGGGCGCTGGTGGAAGAGGCGGCAGTGGTCGCTGAAGAACTGGTCGCGCAGATAGCTGTCGAGCGATTTGCCCGCCCAGCCGGCGGCGGCCAGCAGTTCATGCAGCGTCTCGGCGCGCCAGCGTGGGCCATAGGCGGCGGCCAGCAGCGCGGCCACGCGTTCGGCGGCGGAGAATTCGCCGCGCAGCGCAGACAGGCAGACAATGCCGTCCTTGTCGGCCAGGGGCTGCAGCAGCTTGCTCGCCGCCACCCCGGCGCGCGCTGCATCCGCCAGTTCCATTTGTGCATCCAGTTCAGTCGGCCAGCGGTAGCCCAGCAGCCGCGCCACCGCCACCTGCAGCGGCGCATCGCTATCGGCAGGGTGGCCGTGGAATATCCACTGTGTGGGGTCGGCGGAGTAGGGCATAGGCAGGCCATCAGGATATTTTTCAGCGGCGACCTGCGTCCAGTAGGCAAGGTCGAAGGGGACTTTTACAAGTGTTGCATTTGTTACACTGAGCTTCTGATCGATTATCCGAATAGCTGCTCTATATTCGGATGAAGAGCAGTAACACCAGATTGCAGGTGCGTGGCCTGAATTGTAGGGTACAATGGTCCCTGTATTGTTGTCGTACAAGCTGCCGTCGTAGAGCGTAGCAGGCAGCTCTGCCATTTGTCCGACAGCTACACCATTTCGAGAGTAGGCCTCATTTTTGACACCGGGTCTTAACATGCCTACACCTTCGGCGCGCCAGTCAATGATATGTTCCCTGCCCAAGAACAAAGCTGTTTGCGCTGGAGTGCTTTGCAGCGTGCGCCAACCGGACGCTGGAAAGCATATCTCCAAAAACGTGCGCACCCAGTGGTCATTGTCGCCTGAGACGATCCCGCGCATAGAAATTGCATAGTGGGCTAATGTAGCGCTGCCAACTACGCTAACAGAAGTAATTCTAGCATCCGGGTTTTGCAGTTGGCTGCTCTGCGCCACCTGCAGCACATGGGCCGACGCCAGTTCCTCAGCCTTGGCGCCGGTGCTGGATGCGCCAACAACGTCCAGGCCGCACAGACAGTGATCGGCAGACGGCCGGCTGTGGCCGACCGCACAGAGAACTGCTTTTACGATCTCACCGCTGATCGTCTCAAAGGCGCCGGGGCCAAGCCGGGCCAGCAGTTGCCAGCGCTCCGTCTTTAACAGCTTCTGGCGCAGCGCTTTGTAGCTTCCCAGAAACAGCCAGTTCTGCGGCAGCACCATGCTGGCCGCGCCGGCGGTGCGGCAGAAGGCCAGACACCTGAGCAGAAAGACCGTCGCCAGATCCTGCTGGGCCTCCCGATAATTGGCCGCACAGAAGTCGCGCAGCGCAGCAGTCTGCTTGCCGCGCGCCAGGTAGGGCACATTCGTCACCACCCAATCATACTCGCCCGCCAGCAGGAGAGCGGCCTGCGCCAGCCCTTGCGCCACCACTCCCAACTCATACTGTTCGCCGCTCTGCTCCTCGGCGGCCAGCAGCGCCTGCACCAGTCCGGCCACCTGCCGGTAATCGGCGCGCCAGAAATCCCCCTCCATCTGCCGGGGGTTGATCAGGCTGCCCAGCAGCGGCGCCTCCTGGAACAGATCGTACAGGCTGCCCATCCCTGCCTTGAGCTGCGTGTGCCACAGGGACTCCTTGTCCAGTTCCGGCAGCAGGGCCGGCGCCTGCTCGGCTACAATCGCGTCCGCCGCGCCTTGCGCCAGCGCCAGCCACTCTTCTTTTTTGGCGCTGATCGCCAGCCCCGAACAGGCCAGGTTCAGCGGCGGCAGGGTGCGGTAGCCGCCCGCCCCCGGATAGCGCCAGGCGGCAAAGGCCAGGGCAAAGGCCGCAATCTCCACACAGCGCTCGTCGATCTCCAGCCCGTGCAGGTTGTGGCGCAGCACGGCGTCCAC
>JBBRBX010000252.1:0-2743 GCA_038205395.1 Caldilineales bacterium | reverse complement strand
AGGCTGCGCACCAGTTGGCGCAGCCGCCGCGATTCGGCAATGTTCCAGCCATAGGCGACGGTGTCGTCCTGCGGCACGATCAGATAGTCAAAGACACCCGCCGCCGTCGATTCGATCATGCGCCGGTTGACGGCATGGTTGCGCGCCCGCCCGCCCAGATAGTCCGCAACAATGGCGGCAGGCAGGGCAGGGCGCAGGGCGGCCAGCTCCTCGCGCTCGGCGGCAGTAGCGACGGCCATGGCCGTGCGGTCTTCGAGCACGGAGAGGCGGAACAACTGCGACCCATAGGTAGCCCAGTAGGGCTTTTCTTCTTCGGAGTCGTTGCCGCGGCTGATGCGCATCAGCACGTTGAAGCCCAGCAGCGTGAGGCCGGGCTGCGCCTGCCGGCTGCGGCGCAGCAGTTCCAGCCGCTGCATGACCGTCTCTTCGTCGTCGGTGGAGCGGCGCGAGTTGACCAGCCCGCCATAGCCCAGCGTGTCGATGGCCACCACCAGCGCGTCCGCCTGGGCGGCGCTCTCCTCCAGCCAGCCGCTCAGTTCCTGCGTGCGCCCCGCCCGCCAGGGCGTACCCAGCCACTCCTTGGGCGGGAGCAGCGTCGTCAAGCCGGCTGCTTCCCCCAGCAAGGCGACGCATTCATAGTTGACCGACCGATCATCTAGAGGAACGATTGCAACGGTTGCCTTTGTCACAGCAGACTTCCTTTCCGGTTTGCGCTCAAGGCATGCTGCGGGCAGCCGGCGCGCCCACGGGCGCGCCGGCTGGTATTCAGGTCAGGCTTGCTGCCGCTGCGCCTCGACGGCGGCGACAAAGCGTTGGGTGATCTCCTGCGGGCGGGTGATGGCGCCGCCGACGACGACTGCCAGCGCACCGGCGGCAAACGCCTGCACCGCCTGCTGCGGGCTGTGATAGCGCCCTTCCGCCACCAGCGGGATCGAGAGCGCCTCGCCCAGGCGGCGCACCAGTTCCAGGTCCGGCCCCGGCTGCATTGGGCTGTCGGGGGTGTAGCCGGACATGGTGGTCGAAATCAGGTCGGCGCCGGCGCGCTCGGCGGCCAGCCCCTCGGCCAAGGTGGCAATATCGGCCAGCACCGGCAGCCCGGTGGCGCGGTGGATGGCGTCGATGTACTCCGCCAGTTGCGCAAAGTCAGGGCGGGGCCGGTCGGTGGCGTCGATGGCGATCACATCCGCCCCCGCCGCGGCCACGGCGCAGGCATCCTCCAGCCGGGGGGTGATATAGACGGCATAGCCGGGCACATCCACCTTGAAGAGGCCGATAATGGGCAGGTCGACCGTGGTGCGGATGGCGGCGATATCGGGCGGGGTGTTGGCGCGGATCGCCGCTGCACCGCCCTGGGCGGCGGCCAGCGCCATGCGTGCCATGATGGCGGCCCCATGCAGGGGTTCGTGCGGCTGGGCCTGGCAGGAGACAATCAGCCGGCCGCGGATTTGGGTCAAAAGAGCTGCCAGGTTTTGCACCATCGTTTCCCTTCTTGGTTGAGCGCCACCGGTTCAAGCGCAGCCGGTTCAGCGCCTCTTGTTCAGCGGCGTCTTGCCAGCACCATGCGGTAGCGGTCGCCGCGATATAGCGTCGTGGCCGCTTCGATCAGGTTGTCCTCTTCGTCGCGCGTGACGCGGCGGGTCAGCAGGGCCGGGGCGCCGGCTTTGAGGCCAAACAACTCCGCCTCGTTGGCGGGCATCAGCATGGCTTCGACGCTCTCTTCGGCATAGACGGGCCGCACGCCATACGTTTGCTCCAGCAGGTCATACAAGGAAGCCTGGGCCAGATCCATCCCCGCCAGCTCCGGAAAGCGGCTGTGGGGGAGATAGACGAATTCGTGCGCCAGCGGCTCGTCGTCGGCAAAGCGCAGCCGTTCGATCAGGATCACGCGTGCGCCCGGCGGCAGGTTGAGCTGGGCGGCGATGGCCACATCGGCGGGCAGGGTGGTCACCTGGCGCACCTGCGAATGGGGCTGCCAGCCACGCAGCCGCATCTCTTCGCTGAAGGAGGTAAAGCCGGCTGCGCGGTTGATCTTTTCGCCCGCCACCAGCGTCTTGCGCCCTTGGTGACGGATCAGCAGCCCCTCGCCCACCAGGTCGTCGATGGCGGCGCGCACGGTCATGCGGCTGACGCCCCACTGCTGCGCCAGCTCGCGTTCGGAAGGAATAGCGGATTGCGCCGGCAGCTCCCCCGCCGCAATGCGATTGCGCAGCCCGTCCCCGATTGCAAAGCGTACCGTCATGGTTCCAGCGGCCCCCAGTGGTTTATCAAATTGTCGATCTGGTATAGACCAGTATAGCGAACTGGTTGGAGGTTGTCAAGTGGTTTTTTTGCGAAACGGTCGTTGGTTTGGCCAGTGGCGGCGTTGCGTGTGCGGCGAGCGCCGTTCGTTGCGATGGGGGCGTGCGTACTGGACGGGTGGACGTCAGCCATGCCTCCGCGCATCAGCGATGAGCGAGAGCGCCATGGTCATATGATAGTCACGCTCGGCCGTATCCAAGGGATAGCGCAGCGTACGCCTATTGATGACCTGTAACTGCCGGCGGGATGGTGGAATGGCTCTCATGATGCGTAGGCCAATTCGTTGGCGATGAATGATTCGTAATATAAACGCCAGGCGCCACTGTATAGTTGGCTCTCAGGCGTGAGTTTAGAGACACTGCTGCTGGTACAACTGGCAGCGTGCAGCTTTCCGGGATCTAGTCCCAACCCATCCAGCAAGAACCCGAGTGAGCGCTGCACGGCA
>JBBRBX010000251.1:0-2957 GCA_038205395.1 Caldilineales bacterium | reverse complement strand
CGCTGTGCTTGCGCAGACCAGCCGCCTGTAGGGTGAGAAAAAGGAGCAAGCATGCGGTGGCAAGGGATCCATCGCATGCTGTCTATCACAGAAAGCGCCCTACACGGCTTAGCGGTGCGGCGTGTTGGCGCTGCGTGACCTCAGTATAATGGCGGACAGCCGCCGTTGATCTCTCCAACCTCTCTCTGTTCTCTCTCAGCCGGCGTGCCCATCTTGTCCACCGTTGACGGTATGGCCGCTGACCGGCCTCTGGTGCGCTGTCGCATCCTGTGGTATGCCGCCCATTGCGCTGTAGTCGGTGACTATCAGCAGGGCCAGCAGCAAGGACAATATCCAGCGCAGCAGCGGCTGTGGTGCAAGCCGCTGATTTTCTTGTGTGCGTCCGGCAACCATTGATATGGGCATGGGGGCCTCCTCATCGGCAATTTCGATACTGTATTGGTTGGGTACGGCTTGTGTGCAGCGCCTGCACATCTTGATTACTCAGCCGGAGCAGCAACATTAAATTGTTAGGATTGATAGGAATGTGAAAGGTAGCAGCGGCACGGCCCGTGCTATAGTGATCAGTACATTTTGGACGATCGTGCAATCGACTTTTGACCGGCATAACGCTGCCATGACCCTGCCGCCCCGAACCTCCTATGCAAGTGACGACCTGCGCCAGCGCGTGCACCGCGCGCTGAAGGCGTTTCAGCACGCGCCGGCAAGCAGCCAGCCGCTCGCCGGTCTGCGGCTTGTCCATGCTCGCCAATCGATAGGGGCCGATCTGCTGGAGGCCGAGCGCGCCGTGCTGCTGGCCGCGCTTACGCAGTTGGCGGAGCAGGCGCCGCAGGCCGCACAGCTTCTGCACCAGCGCTTTGTCCAAAACCAGACAGCCGCCGCCGTCGCGATTGCGCTGGATGTTTCCGATGCCGAGTTCTACCGCCGCCAGCAGCACGCCATTGATCTGCTGGCCGGCGTGGTCCAGGAGCAGGAGGAGGCGCTCTGGGGGCGTGCGCGTGTGCAGGCGCTGGCACGCTTAGAGACGCCTACTTATAACCAGTTGATAGGGGTGGAAGAGTGTCTGGATCATCTGCAGCAACTGCTGCTGGACGACGCCGGCAGTGCCTTGATCTGTGTGACGGGATTAGGCGGCCTTGGCAAGACGGCGCTCGTCGATGCGTTGTTACGGCGCATGGTGGACCAGAACTGTTTGTGGCATCTGGCGTGGGTGACGGCGCGCCAGCGCAACTTTGCGCTGGACGGAGAACTGTCAGCGCTGCGCCTGCCCACACTTTCCAGCGCCAGGCTGGTGGAAGCGCTGTGGGATCAACTCCTGCCCCATCTGCCCTCCCCCGCTGCCCCGCTGGAGGGTGACAGGCTGGGCGAACTGGAACTTCACCTGCGCAATTTGCCCCACAGCGTCGTCGTCATTGACAACCTGGAAACGGCTGAAGACCTGGCCGGCCTGCTGCCGCTGCTGCGCCGCCTGGCCCACCCGCTGAAATTTTTGCTGACCTCGCGCCGGCAGTTGCTCGCCGGCGGCCATGTTTACCATTACCCCTTGCGCGCGCTGAGCCGCGAACATGCACTGGAACTGGTGCGCAGCGAGGCGCGCATCCGCAACTTGCCCGCCGTCTACAGCGCCGATGACGAATCTTTGGGGCGCATCTATACAGTGGTGGGCGGCCACCCGCTGGCGCTGCGTCTGGTGGTGGGACAACTGCACCTGCGCTCGCTGCCTGAAGTGCTGGGGGAGATGGCCTGCGCAGATATGGCCGGCGTCGAAAATCTCTACGCGTTTATTTATGAACAGGGCTGGCGGCAGTTGGACGAAACGGCCCGCTGTGTGCTGCTGGCTATGCCGCAAGCGGCGGCGGCAGGAGCAGCCGCCGATTTTCTGGCGGCTATCACCGGCCTGCCCCTGCCCGCCGTCAAGCAAGGGCTGGCGCAGTTGGTCAAACTCAGCCTGGTCGACCGGCGCGGCGATTTGGAGAGCAGCCGCTACTCGATTCACGGCCTGACGCGCACCTTCTTGCTGGCTAATGTGCTGCGCGCCAATGTGCGCGCTGCCGGAATGGAGCACGCCCATGACGGCTCTTAGCACTGAACGCTATCAAGCGGCGGCAAGCCGCTACTTGTCTGGCAGCATTCAGGTTGTGCACACGCTGGTGCAGAACACACCAGGCGTGCTGCCGGCTGACCTGTGTGAGCAGGCGCTGCATACGCTGACGCTGGCGCTGGCTGAACCGGCCCTCTGGCCGGAGGCGCTGCGGCTGCTGGTGGCGCTGGCGCCGCGCTTGGAGCAGGCAGGGCTGCGCGAGGAATGGATGGCGCATTTGGAGCACGGTGCGCAGCTCGCCCATGCGCTGGAGGATGTGGCTGCGGAGGCGGCCTGTATCCTGCATCTGGCGTTTCTGCACCAGCTGCGCGGCAGCCTGGATACGGCACGCACCCTGCTGGCGGATCTGCTGGCGCGTCTTGCCGAAGGCGATGAGCCGCGGATTCAAGCTGCGGCGCTCAACCGGCTGGCCTATGTGGCCCATTTGCAGGGTCAGTATGCTGAGGCGGCGCAGTTGGCGGATAAGGCACGCGCGCTGTTGGGGGAGGACGCGCTGGGGGAGCTGGCGCAGAATCATTTTGTGCGCGGCGTGCTGGCCTGCACCGCCCGTCAATGGCAGGCTGCCGAGCAGCATTTTGCCGCAGCGCTGCATCTGTGGGAGCAGAGCGGCGGTGCACAGCCGCGCATGGTGGCATGGAGCCTGCTCAATCTGGGTACAGCGCTGCGCGGGCTGAAGCGTCCCGACGAAGCCGGCGCCTGCTATGAGCAGGCGATTGCGCTGCTCACAGAATTGGGCGATCCTGTTCACGCTGCCCTTGCGCGCTTAAATCTGGGAAACTTATATCTGGACCGGCAGGCGCCGCTGCCGGCACTGGCCTGTTATCAGGAGGCTGAGCCGGTTTTTCGCCGCGTGGGG
>JBBRBX010000250.1:0-3009 GCA_038205395.1 Caldilineales bacterium | reverse complement strand
CCCCATGCCGCGCGCATACTGGCGCTTTATAGCCTGGGCCGGCTGTATCGCCAGGAGCAGGATTCGCCGGCTGCGCTGCGCATATTTCAAAAAGCGCTTGCTCTGCAGCCGAAGGAGCCGCCCACACTGGCCTCACTGCATTTCTACATCGGTACTTTGCTGCCTAAGGTGCAGGGTCTCAATGTCGACGCGCTGACAGCGGCAATTGAACACTTTTCACTGGCTTTGGAGCAGGAGCCAGGCTGGGATAATCTGCTGTATAACCGCGGCACTGTCTATTTGGGGCGGGCACTGCTGTCGCCGGATGAAAAAGCTGACCTTGACGCCGCAATTGCCGACCTCAGCAATGTGATTGAACAGCAGCCCAATAGAGTTGACCCACTAATCAACCGCGGCATCGCCTTTTATCAGCGGCGTGGCGTCAATGATTTGCCGGCGGCTGCGGCTGATTTCACCCGCGCTATTGCGCTGTCCCCCGACGATTCCCGTGGCTACTATCATCGCGGTCTCGTCGGCATCCGTCAAGGCAAAGATGCAAACTGGACGGAAGATCTCATGCAGGCGCTGAAGTTGCAGCCGCAAGATGCGGCTATCAATAACGGTCTGTGCTGGGGATACGCGTTGGACGGCGATGCACAGGCCGCTCTGCCCTACTGCGAACAGGCAGTCGCCACAGATCGCACGGGCAGCAGCTTTGATGGGCGGGCGATCACCTACAGCCAATTGGGCCGTTATGCCGATGCTGCAGCCGATCTCAAGCAGTACTTACTCTGGGTGCAGTCCGACTATCCATCGTTGTATACTAAATATCACGGCCCAGAGGCCGAGCAGTGGATTGCGACACTGCAAGCCGGTGAAAATCCATTTACAGCGGCGGTGCGCAGCGAGCTGCGCTAGGAGACGTACATGCTCTGTCGTGCCGGCTGTGGCGCTTGCTGCATTGCTATTTCCATCTCGTCGCCGATTCCCGGTATGCCAGGCGGCAAGCTGGCCAGCGTACGTTGTATACAGCTTAGTGACGACAACCGCTGCCGGCTTTTTGGCCTGCCGGAACGTCCGGCGACCTGCCTGGCGCTGCGGCCCAGTGAGGAAATGTGCGGCAGTTCGGTAGAAGAGGCGCTGCGCTATCTCATCTGGCTGGAGCAAGTCACGCTGCCAGATGTTCCAGCAGCAATTGGTTGACCTGCTCGGGGGCTTCGTGCTGCACCCAATGGCTGGCGCCTTCGATCAGATGCAGCCGGCCCTGGTCGCAAAGCTCCATACTCAGCGGGGCAAGGGTGCGTTCGAGTGCGCTGTCCGCTGTTCCCCAAATCATCAACAGAGGCGGCTTGATGCGTGGGCTGGGAGACCAGGAGGGCGGTTGCTGCACAATAGCACGATACCAGTTCAGCATTGCCATCATAGCGCCCGGCTGCGACCACGCCGCCCGATAGCGCTGCATCTCCGCGTCAGGGAACAACCCCGGCGGTGCAGTGCGGCGCATGGCATCCACAAGTGGTTGCCAGTTTCTGATGGCCATCAATCGTTCGGGTAAGCCGGGTAGTTGGAAAAAGGCGATATAGGTGCTGCGCAGCATCTGGCGCCAACTGCGCCGCAAGTATTTGGCCAACACGAACGGATGCGGGACATTGAGCACTGCCGCCTTGGCAATGCGCTGCGGGTAGCGGTTGGCGATGCGCCAGGTCACTGCCGCACCCCAATCGTGGCCGACAAGATAGGCTTGTTGGCGCCCGGCGGCATCAAGCAGTCCCACGACATCTGCTGCCAGCTTGTCGAGTTGATAGGCTGCGACCCCCGCCGGCTTCGCGCTCAAGTTATAGCCGCGTTGATCCGGCGCCCAGACGCAGTAGCCTGCTTGCGCAAGCGCAGGAATCTGGTTGCGCCATCCGTACCAGAATTCCGGAAAGCCGTGCAACAGGATAACCAGTGGGCCATCCGCCGGCCCTGCCTGCACAACGTGCAAATTTACGCCGTTCGTGTACACAGTTTCTTCCTTTGAACGCAACTGCGTTACTGCAGCCACTGTGCAGCCAGCCACTGCCAAAGCAAAAAGAAAACCATTCCAGCCACAATGGTCAGGAGTAGATTTTTGCTGCGCCAAGCCAGCAGACCGGCGGCAACAGCGGCGATCAGATAGGCATTGTGGAGGCTGAAATCAATGATTCCTTGCGGCATGAGTACGGCAGGTGCAATGATGGCAGCCAGAACCGCCGGCGGGATAAACTTAAGTGCATCCATCACTGCCGGCGGCAGTGTAACTCTGCTGACCAGCGCCAGCACCGGATAGCGTACGCCAAACGTAACCAAAAACATGCCTGCCACCATCAACACCTCAAAGCTGCTCATGCCATTCCCCGCATATGCACACGCCGGCGGCCCACCTGCTCACTCAACACACCTGCTGCCACCCCCAACAGCGTAGCGGCCAGCAGACCCAAACGGTTGGGCAGCGGCGCCAGTAGGACACCGCCCGTTCCCGCCACCAGTGCGGAGACCAACACCGGTCTGCTGTGCAGGGAGGGCGCCAGCATACCCAGGAAGGTCACAACCAGAGCAAAATCTAAGCCCCAACTGGCGGGATTGGGTAAGGCACTGCCGGCAGCGATGCCAATCCAGGTGCAAAGCTGCCAGTTCATGTACATAAAGAGTGCGGAACCGGCCTGATACCAATGCTTATGTTGTGAGTGATCGGGCCGGCCGTAGCGTTCGGCTGCAACGAGAAATGTCTCATCGGTCAAGGCAAAACCAAGCGGCAGCAGCCAGCGCTGCGGCAACTGGCGGACGAAAGGGGCCAGTGAGACGGCATAGAGGCTGTGGCGCAGATTGACGACCAGCGTAGTAAGCACAATGATGAAAAGTCCGGCCCCGCTAGCCACCAACCCCGCAGCCACAAATTGGGAGGCGCCGGCAAAGACGAACAAGGATAGCGCCGCCGTCGCCCCAATGCTGAGACCCGAATTGACGGCTACAGCGCCAAAGATGATGCCAAACGGAATAGCGCCGACGATC
>JBBRBX010000249.1:0-3031 GCA_038205395.1 Caldilineales bacterium | reverse complement strand
AGCGGCATCTCAATCTTGTTTAAAAAGTTGATAAAGATGTTGCCATCGTGACCTTCTTTAGCCAGCCAGACTTCCGCAAAGCCGGTGGCGATCAGCAGCTCAATCACATCTTCGGCCAGTGAGAGATGAACCGATCCGGCGTTGTTAGGCAGCGTGCGCAGCAAGCCACCATCGGCTGCGTGCACGACCTGCATAGGGGCGCTGCGAAAGCGGGCGTCAGCGGGTTTGCCGCCTTCGATAAAAAACCGCTCGCAAATGCGGCGGCCGATGTCGGTGTGGCAGGTGGTATCCAGTGCGGCCAGGGCGCGGCGGGCGTGGCCGCCAGGATCGCCCAGCTGTAAAAGACGCACATAAACTACGTCCAGCGCAGTGCCGGAAACCGTGCCAACCGTTTCGCCCACCCGTTCGGAGGCGACAGCTTTGGCCAGCCGCCAGTTAGAGACATAGACACCCATGCCCCCTTGAATCAGTTGTATTTTTTCCAGAGACTTCAT
Source organism: Caldilineales bacterium (assembly GCA_038205395.1). Classification (GTDB taxonomy): domain Bacteria; phylum Chloroflexota; class Anaerolineae; order Caldilineales; family Caldilineaceae; genus Fredericiella. The sequence goes on along the minus strand of JBBRBX010000249.1, from coordinate 2,537 downwards.
CCGTTGGTTCCTCCAATGCGAACGCGACAAGCCGATAAGCTCGCCACTCATGGCGTGTGCTGGAGAAGAAGCCTGACTGAAGGGAGGTAAGTCAATGGCCAGCGCAAGCGCAGCTACAGCGCCGCCAATCAAGCCTACATGCCGGAAAGTGACAGCCGGCAAAAAGGTTTAAGGGGAACAGCGGTGTGCCACTTAAGCTGGATCAGCGATGCTGTGTCATTATAACATTGTTGGGTGACGCACGGCAAAGCCCGCAAAGTCTCAGGCAGTTTTAGCCGGCAAGCCATTCCAGCGCCTGCAGCCAGAGTCTGCCGTATCCTTCCCAGGTGACAAACGGCTCCGGGCACCAGTGCGGGCCGATGTCGGAAGTCCATACCAGCGCTTTACCTTGACCGTAGGCACGCGCCGCCAAAAGCGGGTGCTCTCCCACCTTGGCGATCAGCGTCGCATCCGGCTTGAGCACAACTTCGTTAAAACCTAACAGCGCCGGCCAGGGCGCAGCGAGACCGGCGACGATTGGATGGTCGGGCAGCACGATCTCGGCATGCACTCCTTCCGGCGTCTCCACGCGGTCGTCAAAGGGGTGAATCGTCACCGGCAGCAGTTCCTCAATGGGGGTGCGGTAGTATTTCGCTGCACCGTAGATGCCTGCAAACGAGTAGTAGCCGCCGCACATGATAAGCGCACCGCCGTCCGCCACCCACTCCGCCAGCAGCCGCAGGCGGTTGGGCATTGTTTTGCCGCGCAGCCAGGTGTCGGGGTGAAGCAGCAGCGTGTTGGCGCCGAGGTCGCTGAGGATGATCACGTCGTAGTGATTCAATCCTTCTTTATCGAGCGGGAAGTCGGTGGCGGCCAGGTGGCCCGGCAGATGCGTGAAATCGACGCCGGCCCGTTCCAGCACTGTCTGCAAATAGCCGATGCCGGTTTCATAGACGGTGCTGGAAAAGAAATCCCACCCTTTGAAATGGGTGCTGTTGGAAACCCACGATTCGCCGGCCAGCAGAACGCGAATGGCTGTCATTTGCTTGCTTCCTTTGGTTATTCTCTCAGTGGGGTTTGCGTGTATTTCGGCTTTACAGATTTGGTGTGACGGATTTAGTGTGAGGGTATAATAGCACAGCCCAAGCCTTTGTTGTTGCAATAGTTGCTTCTTGATGTTCGTGTAGGGACGTTGACATACTGGAACGCTATCTTTACAATAACAATACCAACGCCAAGCGCACCGGCAGTATCAGCGTCTGTTTCGTATTCTGGTGCGCCGTGGGCAGAAAGAATTACTTTGACCGAGCAACCTATGCACGAACCACAACGCTTTACGAATCGCGCAATTGCCGAGCTGCTGGCTGGAGTGGCGGCGCGCTTGCAGATTTTGGATGCCAATCGCTTTAAGGTGATCGCGTACCAGAATGCCGCCGAAAATATCCGCAACATGGCGCAGGACATCAACGCCGTCGCCGTCGAGGACGGGCTGGACAAAATCCCCGGTGTGGGGAAAGGCATTGCTGATGCGCTGCATGCTGTGCTGAGCGAGGGATCTTATGCCGAATTTGATGATCTTTTGGCGCAGGTGCCGCAGGGCGTGGTAGAGATCATGGATGTGCCCGATATGGGGCCTAAGAAAGCCAAGCGGCTGTGGCAGGAACTGGGCATTGAGAGTGTCGAGACGCTGCGCGCTGCGGCTGAAGCAGGCAGACTGCGCGACCTGAAGGGCTTTGGCGCCAAAAGCGAGGAGAAAATCCTGCGCGGGATCGAATTGCTGTCCCGGCGCAGCGACGAACGCACCCCCATTGGTGTGGCGCGCCCGCTGGCGCTGGCGCTGTTGGCCGGGCTGGAACAGTCGCTGCCGCCGGGGACGATCCAGCGCATTGAAGTGGGCGGCAGTCTGCGTCGTTGGAAAGAGACAATCGGCGATATTGATCTGCTGTGTGTGAGCGGCGACGCCGCAGCCGTAATGGAAGCCTTCCGCCGCCTGCCGCAGGTGGCCAGTGTCGCCGGCAGCGGCGAAACCAAGACCAGCGTCGTGCTCGGCAACAGCCTGCAGGTCGATCTGCGCGTGGTGGAGCCGCAGCACTGGGGGGCGGCGCTGCAATATTTCACCGGCAACAAAGAGCACAACGTCGCCCTGCGCGAGATCGCACTCAAGCAGGGCTGGAGCCTTAACGAATATGGCCTGACGGCCACCGGCGCCGGCAGCGCTCCCGAAGGTGAGGTGCGTTATTTTGAGACGGAAGCCGCGCTGTATGAATTTCTGGGCCTGGCGTGGATGCCGCCCGAATTGCGCGAGAATCGCGGCGAGATTCAGGCCGCACGCCGGAACAGTCTGCCGCAGTTGATTACAATCGATACTATACGTGGCGAACTGCATGGGCACACCACCTGGAGTGACGGTACGGCCAGTGTACTGGAGATGGCCGAAGCGGCACGCCGGCGCGGCTATGGCTATTGGAGCGTCACCGACCACAGCGTTGGGCTGGGCGTCGTGCAGGGGGTGGATGGTGAGCGGCTGCGCCGGCAGCGGGTGGAGATCGACGCCGTCA
>JBBRBX010000248.1:0-3044 GCA_038205395.1 Caldilineales bacterium | reverse complement strand
ACAATGACGACGACGTGCGCTGCGCCGCTCGCTACAGGTACGACCCGAGCCTCGTCTTCAGGTACGACGGGTTTCGGGTGGTGCTGTCCCCATTTACCTCTGGCCTCTGACCCTCTGGACTCTGAAACTCTGATCTCTCTGGCGGCGCACGCAGGTGCGCCGCTGGGGGTTTGGGGGCTGCGCCCCCAATCGACTTTTTTTTTGCTGGGAAGGAGAACCGCAGTGAGCGACGCTGAGATGCCGATTTTCACCCGCACGTTTGATCTGTTAACATGGCTGCTGCCGGCCACCAATCACTTTCCGCGTGCGCATCGCCATACCTTTACCCAGCGCACGCTGGATGCCGCCTTTGACCTGCGCGAGCGGCTGGAAGAGGCCAATTTGCGCAAAGGACGTGAACGGTTGGACAGCCTGCGCGCCGCTGACGAAGCCTTGTCCCATTTGCGTGTCTATCTGCGGCTGGCGGCGCGTTGGGACTGGCTCTCCGCCGGGCAGTATCAACATGTGGCGTTGATGGTGGCGGAAGTCGGCCGTCTGCTCGGCGGCTGGCAAAAACAAACCCAACAGGGCAACAGCCGGTGACTAAGGGCCGGTTGCTGCGGGGATTGGCTCACAGGCAGCGTGTGCTGCGGGGCGGCGCGTTCAACAACAATGACAACAACGTGCGCTGCGCCGCTCGCAACAGGAACAACCCGAACAACGACAACAGGAACAACGGGTTTCGGGTGGTGCTGTCCACACTTTCGACGGCGGACAACTGTCCCGCCAGAAGTGTCCGGCGGCTGCAAGGCTTCCGGGCCGCGGCGAAAATGGCCGAGCCAGTTCCCGGCCGCGCTCGTGCGCAACGAGCCGGGCAAATAGCAACGGCCCTGCACCCTGGGCTTCCCTGGTGCAGGGCCATTTGTTCTCTTTGCACGTCCCTTTCGCCTGCCCTTTCGCCTGCCTATGTATGAAGAACTTTGCTCCTGGCCCAATTTGCTGCTCGCCTATCGGCTGGCCGCCAAAGGTAAGCGCGGCCACGCCGGCCCCGCACGCTTCGAGCACCGCCTGGAAGACAATTTGGTGGCGCTGCAGGAGGAATTGCGCAGCGGGAGCTACCGGTCAGGCGGCTATACCAGCTTCTATATCCACGAACCCAAGCGGCGGCTGATCTCCGCCGCCCCGTTTCGCGACCGCGTTGTGCATCACGCCTTATGCAACCTGATTGAACCGATCTTTGAACGTTCCTTTGTGGCGGCTTCTTACGCCAACCGGGCCGGCAAGGGCACGCATCGCGCCCTGGATCATGTGCAGCGGCTTGCCCGCCGCTACCCGTATGTGCTGCAGTGTGATCTGCAGCAGTTTTTTCCCAGCATCGACCATGCCCTGCTGCGCGCCACCCTCGCCCGCAAACTTGCCGACCCGGCGCTTTTGGCGCTTGTGGATCATATCATCGCCGGCGGTGCGGGTGTGCTCAGCGAGCAGTACACCATGGTCTATTTCCCTGGCGACGATCTCTTTGCCGTCAACCGGCCGCGCGGCCTGCCGATCGGCAACTTGACCAGCCAGTTCTGGGCCAACTGCTATCTGAACCTCTTTGACCATTTTGTGCTGCGGGAACTGCGCTGCTCCGCCTACGTGCGCTATGTGGATGATTTTCTGCTTTTTAGCGACAGCAAGGCGCAGCTTTGGGGCTGGCGTGCGGCCATTGAGCAGCGGCTTGCCCATCTGCGGCTGACCATGCATCCCGGCGCGCACCCGCGCCCGGTGACGGAAGGGATCGGCTTTTTGGGCTTTGTCCTGTTTCCCACCCGGCGCCGGCTCAAGCGCCGCAAAGGCCTTTCCTACCAGCGCAAGCTGCGCCTGATGGTGCGTGACGTCAACTGTGGCCGCACCGCGCTGCCGCGGCTGCATGTCAGCGTGCGCGGCTGGATCAATCACGTGCGTTACGCCAATACGGTTGGTCTGCGCAAAGCAATATTTCGCCCGTTGCCGTTACATCCTCCAGTTGGCCTCCATGCAGGGTGACAATGCTTTGCCGGCCGGGAGGGGCCGCCCGTCACGCTGCAAGCGTGACCTACATACTTCAGGCTCCTGTCACTCCCGTAGGTCCACGCTTGCAGCGTGACACTGCACCCTATGCAGTCGGTTGGGTTGAATAATATATCGGCACTTTGTCCCGATATCGTATCGGCATTTTGGGCGGATATCGTATCGGCACTTTGGGCGGATATCGTATCGGCATTTTGGGCGGATATCGTATCGTCCTCTCCACCCGCTCTGAAATAGGTGTGAGCGCCGGTGTACTACAGTGGAAAATCGCTTAACCCCCTCCCCCTCCCCCAGGGGATTTTTATCGTCCCCACTCCCCCTGGGGTAGGGGGTTTTAGCGCCTTTTCCACCTGTTTTTGGCCTGTTTTGCCCCGATTAATATCCGACTTATATCACTCTATTAAATCGCCCCCAACAGGCGCATAGTGGTCTCAACGCAACACGCGCCGCGCAACGCTAAAGCTGCTGCGGCTTTGGAAAGATGAGGAGAGACACGATGGCCTTCAAGATTCACCCGCGCGGCGAGCGCCCCGACTGGGCCACCCCCGCCCCCGACGCGCTGCCGGCAGGCACGGACGAACGCGCCTACGCCGCCATCCGCCGGCTGCTGGGCGGCGAGAACGCCGACTTCCTGGCGGGCAAGCCGCTGGTCGACTTTGGGCGCTGGACGCAGACGCTGCGGCTGCTGCTGGCCGCCCACGACGAGGGCGGCACGGAGGCGCTGACCAGCGTCTACACTTCGCTAGTGCGCAGCGACGAGGGGCTGGCGCTGCTGATGACCAGCGACCCCGCCTCCCGCCGCAAATCCTGGAAGATGCGCGAGCTGCTGACGGCGGACTTCCCGCCGCCGGAGTTCGTGGTGCCCGGCCTGCTGCCCACCGGCTTGTCGATCCTGGCGGGCCGCCCCAAGCTGGGCAAGTCGTGGCTGGCGCTCCAGCTGGCGGTGGCGGTGGACAGCGGCGGCGAGCTGCTGGGCGTGCGCGTGCCGCAGGGCAAGGTGCTCTACCTGGCGC
>JBBRBX010000247.1:0-3056 GCA_038205395.1 Caldilineales bacterium | reverse complement strand
TGCCGGCAACAATTCTCACGGCAACAGGGCTGCAAAACGAGGCGGGCCAGTATACGGGTGCAGTAACCGTCTCTCTCACCGCCGCAGACGACAACGCCGGCGTACTCAAAAGCTACACCAGCCTGGACGGCGGCCAGAGCTGGCAAGAGTACACGGCTCCATTGCAAATCCAATCGGGCCAGGCGGCATCGGTGCAGGCCTACAGCGTGGACAAGGCAGGCAACCAGGAGTATCCGCCTGTCGAGCAAACGCTGCGCTTTGCCAACCAGACTAACCTGTACTTGCCGCATGTGCAGAACGGCGCCCCCAGGGTAGCCGGCGCGGCGGCAGTAGAAGCTGCACCCTTGGCTGCGACTCCACTTTTTGCCGACCCGGCTCCGCAGGTGCAGGAGCCGCCCGTGCTGAAAGCGGCGTCTGCAGCGGCGGTGTACACCGCCAAGACTGGCAGCGACGGTCGCTACACCTTCGCCAGCTTGCCGGCGGGGACCTACGAGGTCGCTGCCCAGCTGCCTGGCTGGACGATTGCACCCGCAAAGCAGACAGTGACGCTGACAGGCAAGCCAGGCAGCATCGACTTTACAGCTACAGCAGCGGGCATCGACACCGCCGCAATGGTCCCCATCCCTGCCGGCCCCTTCCAGATGGGCTGCGATTCCAGCAACCCGGCGGAAACCTGCTACAGCGATGAGCAGCCGCTGCACACCGTCACCCTCAGCGCTTATTCCATCGACAAGTATGAAGTGACCAACGCCCGCTACAAGGCCTGCGTGGATGCGGGTGGCTGCACAGCGCCGCAGTCCGTCAACTCTAATACGCGTTCTCCCTACTATGGCGCCGCTGCGTATGCGGATTATCCGGTGATCTATGTCTCATGGCACCAAGCCCAGGCCTTCTGCGCCTGGGCGGGAAAGCGGCTGCCGACCGAAGCGGAGTGGGAGAAGGCGGCCAGGGGCGGCAGCGACACGCGCAAGTACCCCTGGGGCAATGAGGCGCCCGATTGCAACAGGCTGAATTTCTATAACAACATTGATGGGACCGGTTATTGTGTCGGCGATACAAGTAGGGTAGGCTTCTACCCAAGCGGCGCCAGCCCTTATGGTGTCATGGACATGGCCGGCAATGTGTGGGAATGGGTGAATGACTGGTATGATGGCGGCTATTACAGCGTGTCGCCCGCAACCAATCCGCAGGGGCCGGCGACGGGATCATACCGCGTGCTGCGGGGCGGGTCGTGGGGCCACTACGACAACGATGTGCGCTCCGCCAACCGGAACTACTACAGTCCTGACTACTGGTACGACTACTACGGTTTCCGGTGTGTCCGCTCGCAATGATTCTGGCCTGCTGGGTTCTGTTGTTCTGTTTTTCTGAAGGGGTGCAGGGGCGAAGCCCCTGCTCGCCGCCGATAGGCGGCGCGCGAAATTTTGGGAAAGCTTGCTGGCGGTCGAAGCGATTCGGGAAAAGGGAAGCTAACAGCAATGGCCAGGGTCTACCGCCATCTGTGGCGTGACATTGTCTCTTTTGAAAATATCCACCTGGCCTTTCGCAAGGCGGCACGCGGCAAGCGCAGCCGCCCTTCCACGGCGGCTTTCGAGTTTCACTTGGAAGAGAACCTGGTCGCGCTGCATCAGGAACTGGTCAGCGGCGCCTACCAGCCGGGCGGCTACACCAGCTTTGTGGTGCATGACCCCAAACGCAGGTTGATCTCGGCAGCGCCTTTTCGTGACCGAGTCGTGCACCACGCGCTGATGAATGTGACCGGCCCGCTCTTTGAACGCTCCTTTATCGACGACAGCTACGCCAACCGCTGCGGCAAGGGCACGCATCAAGCGCTGGATCGCTGCACCTGTTATCTGCGTCGCCATCCATACGTACTGCCAATGGACGTGCGCCAGTTTTTCCCATCCATTGATCATTCCGTGCTGTTGGCCACCCTGGAACGCACCGTCGGTGACGATAAGGCGCTGAACCTGTGCCGGCAAACCTTGGCGAGCGGCGCTGGGATTCTTCAGGAAGAATATGAAATGGTTTACTTTGCCGGCGACGATCTGTTTGCTGTCAATAGACCGCGTGGGCTGCCGATCGGCAACCTGACAAGCCAATTCTGGGCCAATGTCTATCTGAATCCGCTCGATCATTACATCAAGCGCCGGTTGCGCGTGCCCGGATATGTTCGCTATGTAGATGATATGCTGCTCTTCGGCGACAGCAAGGCCGAACTCCACGCCTGGCGGCAGGCAGTCATCGACCAGCTCGCCGGCTTGCGGCTGACTGCCCACGCCAACAGCGCCCAGGTGCGGCCCACATCCACCGGCGTTCCCTTCTTGGGCTTTCAGGTTTTCCCCGACCACCGGCGGCTCAAGCGGCGCAAAGGCATTCAGGCCCAGCGTCGCCTGCGCGGGCTGGTGCGCCAGTACAAAAACGGCGAGATCGACCAAAAACGCGTCAAGAGCGGGATCGTGGGCTGGATCAACCATGTTCGCTACGGCGATACCTGGGGCTTGCGCGAATCAATTCTGCAAAGGATGAGGCTGTAGTGGCGCGCGAGGGGCAGTCCCCTATCTTTAGTAAGAGCTATGATTTCATTCTGTGGTTGCTCGCCCACACGGAAAAGTTTCCCAAGAACGAACGCTTTCGCATGGCTCGCCGCATCGAAGACAGTGCGTTTGCCTTTTACGAAACACTCATGCAGGCAACGCGCACCCATGGCGTGCAGCGGGTTCTGCTGGATGCCGATCTGGAACTGGATCGGCTCCGCTTGTATATACGGCTAAGCCATGGGCGTGGTCTGCTTAAGGACAACCAGTATCGGTATGCAGCCGAACAGTTGGTGGAGATCGGCAAACTGCTGGGTGGCTGGTTAAAATCGCTGACGAAAGGAAAACAGGCGGGCTGATGGCATTACGTTTTTTTACGATGGTTGTGACCTTTGAGACGGTTATTGATCGCTCAAAGTAATGCAATGGGGGCGCCGGGGACGTGCTGCGGGGCGGGTCGTGGAACAACAACGACAACAATGTGCGCTCCGCCAACCGGAACAACAACAATCCTGACAA
>JBBRBX010000246.1:0-3218 GCA_038205395.1 Caldilineales bacterium | reverse complement strand
TGGAACGACTACCTCTGGCCGCTGATTGTACTGCGCAGCAACGACAAGTTCACTTTTCCGGTGGGGCTGGCTACGCTGGTGGGGCTATACAAGGTGGAATACGGCATGATTCTGGCGGGCGCTTTTCTGGCGACCTTGCCCATCATTATTATCTTTATTATCGGACGCAACCAACTACTCAACAACATCACCCTGGGCGCCGTCAAGGGCTAGAAAGCACATCATCCTAATGTCACACGCCACCACCGCCGAAAATTCGGCTGCCATTCTCATCTCCTCTGCCCCCACCTTTAAGCAGCGGCTGGCCGCCAATGAACTGCAGCGCGGGCTGCGCCAGTTGGGCGTAAGGGGCGCAATCTTGATCGGTGAATGGGGCGCCGCCCCTTCTGCTACCGGCCTGCGCTTTGTTCTGACCAGCGATCGCGGCGCGGGCGAGACCTATTCGATTCAGCGCAGCGGCGCCGGTGACACAGACGGCCACAGCGCTGAAGTGACGCTGCACGGCGCCAACGACCAGGCGCTGCTGTACGCCGTCTTTGACTTTTTGGAACGACAAGGTGCGCTTTTTGGCCTTGACGGCGATGTCTACCCACTAACACTGCCGGCTGCGCTGACACTGCCGCCGGCGGACGCCGCCTGGACTGCTGCACCGCGCTTTGCCGTGCGCGGCCTGCTGCCGTGGCCCGATTTTCTCAACTGCATCAGCGTCTACAACCGCGAAGATTGGCGCGCCTATCTCGAAGCCATGCTGCGCATGCGCTTCAACACTTTGGGCATCCACGTCTACGGTCAAGAAGATCAATGGGCGGAATCGTTCCTCTCCTTTGAATATGGCGGCGTCGGCCATATCTCGTTTCTCGACACCACCGTCAGCGACCGGTGGGGCTATCTGCCGCAGCGCACTTCGCGTTATGGCATGAGCGCCGCCCAATACTTTGACGGAGAAGTTTTCGGCGCCAATTCGACGCGCTTTGCGCGCGGGCCGTGGGAGGCCGCCGAACTGGCGCAGAAGGAATGGCGTGCCGCCTTTGCCTATGCCGAGCAGTTGGGCATCCGCACGGGCGTTGGGTTTGAACCCTATCGGGTGCCCGAAGAGATTCGTCGCGCCTGCCCGCCTGAGGTGCGCCAGAAGGATGTCTACGATTTTCACGGCCAGACGCACAGCGTGGAGCGTATCAACCCGGATTCGCGCACCGCGCGCTACATTCTCGAAGCACGGCTGGCGCAGCTGCTGGAGGCTTATCCTTCGGTGGATTACGTTTATCTGTGGGAAGACGAGATGGCCAACTGGGCCAGCCAGGGCAGCAATGTGGAACTGCCGGTGACTCCTTTCCGCCATGCCTATGACTTTTTGCGCCGGCACGCGCCGGCGAAGCGCATGGTGCTGGCCGGCTGGGGGGGCGTTGTGCGCCATTTCCCCGCCTTCCATCGAGCGTTGCCCGAAGATATTATCTTCACCGCCCTCAACGACCAAGTCGGATGGGACCCTGTGCATGAAGCGTTCGGTGAACTGGGTGATCGCGAACGCTGGCCGATTCCTTGGCTGGAGGACGACCCGGCGATGTGGTTTCCGCAGTTCCATGTCAACCGCTTTGCCAAGGATTTACAGCGCGCCGAGCAGTTTGGCTGCCAGGGGGTGTTGGGTATCCATTGGCGCCACCGCATCGTCGACCCGACGGCAGCCTATATGGCGCGGCGTTTTTGGGAGCCTACGCTGGCAACGCAAGAGTACTATGCCGCATATGCCGCCACCCAGGCTGCCGCACCGCGTGCGGATGCGCTGGCCGCAATCCTGGCCGACGCCGACCTCAACCGGAGGCTGCTGGCGACGTGGGATGGCGAATATATGGCCGACGGCCATGCCAGCAACCGCGGCTTTTCCGGCGACTACAGCGAGGCCTTTACTATCGAGTCCGGCTTTACCTTTCCCGATCAGTTGATCGATGACCAACAGCAGATGATTGCCGCCCTCGGTGAACTGCTGCAGGCGGCGGAGTCGCCGCTGGAACGTGAGCGGCTGGGGTATCTCCACGGCCAAGTCGGCTTTATGGACCCGTATGCCCAGGCCTGGCGCGCTGGGGTGGAACTGCATAAGCTGATCACAGCGCAACAAGAACGGCGACGGCAGGGTGAGCCGGCCGGTGCCGCGGCTGCCATCCATGAGCAGGGCATCCCGCTGTACCTTGACCTGCTGCATCACACGCGTGCGGCTGTGCTCCGCTTCCAGCACAGCGCCGCCACCCGCAGCGACCTGGGCACGCTGGCGTCGATCCACAACAAATTTGTGCGCATTGCCACCTTCCGGATGCGGGCGTCGCTGTTAGAGTTTATGGATGAACTGCCGCCGGAGGTGGAAGCGGCCTACGCCGCGGCGGTGGCCCCTGACACGGACCTACCTGCGCTGCTGTTTGTGCCGACACGCCCGACGCGCCTGGCCCCGGGTGAGACGGTGCAGATTACTGCCGTTGCGCCGGGCGCGCTGGAAGTAACCAGCGTTGATCTGCTGTGGCGCGAACTTGGCGCCGGCGCCTGGCAGTCGCTGCCGCTGGCCCTGGCAGGCCGCCGTACCTATACCGTCGAGTTTCGCATGCCGTTCACCCACGAGGCGATTGAGTACAAAGTGGCGGCCACCTTTGCTGCAGCGCCGGCCCCCGTCGTTCTCTATGCGCCGCCGGCTGGGGGCGCAGCCGCTTACGTAATCAGCCAATGAGCAGTTCTGATCCGGGGTGCGGCGTCCGGTGCTGCTCTAGGAAAAACGAATGTGTGCCATGAAAAGTCGACAATTAAGCCGTCCACTCCGTTCTCTGGCCGACCAGGTCTATGAACGGCTGCGCCGCACTATCGTCAGCGGCGAACTTCCACCCGGCGCGCGCGTGGTGGAGTTGGAGATTGCTGCGCAAATGGGGACGAGCCAAGGCCCCGTGCGCGAGGCGCTGCAGCGGCTGGAGCGCGAAGGGTTGGTGCGGCGGCAGGCGCACAGCGCCACCTTTGTCACCGAACTTGTGCTGGATGAGATGTACGAACTCTTTTCGATTCGCAGCGTAATCGAAGGCTTTGCCATCCGCCACACCGTCGAGTGCATCAGCGACGAGCAGTGCGACCAGCTTGCCTATCTCACCGACTTGATGCGGGAGGAAGGCCAGCGCGAAGATATGCTGGGGTTGACCGTCTACGATCTGGAATTTCACCGTCTGATCTGCAAATGGTCAGGCAACGCC
>JBBRBX010000245.1:0-3219 GCA_038205395.1 Caldilineales bacterium | reverse complement strand
TGCCATCGCCTGCTGCTTGTCGCCCAGGTCGGAGTAGACCTTGCCGATGTTGCTGAGGGTGGTCGCCTCACCGCCATTGTCCCCCACCTGGCGTCTCAGCGGCAGCGCCTGCTCGAAGTACGCCAGCGCCTGCTGCTGGTCGCCCAGGGCGTAGTAGACCAGGCCGATGTTGTTGAGGGTGGCCGCCTCACCGCCTTTGTCCCCCACCTGGCGTCTCAGCGGCAGCGCCTGCTCGTAGTATGCCATCGCCTGCTGCTTGTCGCCCAGGTCGGAGTAGACCTTGCCGATGTTGGTGAGGGTGGACGCCTCACCGCCCTTGTCCCCCACCTGGCGTCTCAGCGGCAGCGCCTGCTCGAAGTACGCCAGCGCCTGCTGCTGGTCGCCCAGGGCGGAGTAGACATTGCCGATGTTGTTGAGGGTGGCCGCCTCACCGCCCTTGTCCCCCACCTGGCGGCTCAGCGGCAGCGCCTGCTCGTACTGCGCCAGCGCCTGCTGCTTGTTGCCCAGGGCGGAGTAGACCACGCCGATGTTGCTGAGCAGCGCCGCCTGCGTGGCCACATCTTCCTGCCGCCGCGCTACGGCCAGCGCCTGCTGCGCCCAGTGTAGATGCTCCGGCCCCAGCCCACGCAGATTCCAGTAAGTCCCCAGCGCCCCCACCCAGGGCACGATGCGTCCATCCTCCACCGCCAGCCGCTGCAGCGCATGGCGCGCCTGCTCGTATATAGACTCGATGCGCTGCCAGTCTTCCCGGTCTTCATTGATCAGCTTGCGGTAGTAGCTGTCGTGGCGCTCATCTGCTGCCGGTTCCATCTGCGTGCGCGCGGCGTCGGCCAGCACCTGGTGCAGGGCGAGCGCACCCGCTTTGTCCACTTCGAGCAGGCTGCGCTGGGCGAGCAGGGCGAGGGCTTTGCCGTCTGCCCCTGCCACAGCCTCAGCGGCGGCGCGGTCGAAGCGGGCGGGCTTGGTGGCAAAAGCGCCTAAGCTGTAAAAGGCGGCCAGGGCGGCAGGGTTGGCCGCCGCCAGCGCATCGAGGCTCAACCCGATGACGGCTTCCAGCGTCTGCGCTTCGCCGGCCGCCTGCCCCAGCCGGGCCTGCGCCAGCGCCAGCCGCTGCTGCGGATCCGCCATCTCATCCCAGGCGGCGGCGCTGAGGTCGGGAAAGAGCGAGCGCTCCGGCACGGCCAGATAGCCGCCCACCAGCTCCAGCGCCAGCGGCAGACCGCCCACCGCCTGCGCCAACTGCGCCGCCGCGGCCGGGTCGGCCTCGCACGCTTCCGGCGCCAGCCGCTGCAGCAGCGCAAAGGCCGGTTCCGGTTCCAGTTCGGGCAGATGCACCTGCTGGGCTGCACCGGCAAAGCGGCGGGCGATGTCTCGGTCGCGTGTGGTCAGCAGATGGACGATGTGCGGCCCGCTGAGGCGCAAAAGCTGCGGCGTCGCGGCGTCCCAGGCGTCGTCCAGCACCAGCAGCAGCTTGCGTCCGGCCAGCGCCCCGCTCAGCCGCGTCACACGCTGCGGGAGCGTGGGCAGGTCGCGCAGGTCGATGCCCACGCCTTCCGCCCACTGGTTGAGGATGGCGGCGGGGTCGGGCGATGTGCCCAGGCCGCCCCACAGCACGCCGTCGCTGAAGTGGGCGCGCACGCGCTCGTCATAGGCGAGGGCGATGGCCAATGCCGTCTTGCCCACACCGCCCTGGCCGTCGGTGGAGAGGGCCGGGCTGTGGCCGCTGCACAGCCGCGCCGCCAGGTCGTCCAGCATCTCATCGCGCCCGACCAGCGGTTGGCTGGGGCGCGGCGGGATGTTGACCCACAGCGGCGGGCGTTCTTCCGGCGGCAGATAGGTGCGCACCTCGATGTTGAGGTCGCGGCCGACGGTGGTGTCCGTGATCCCAATGGTGGAAGCAGCAGTCTGGGAGGGGTTGGTCGGCTTGTCGGTGGGCGGCATGGGCAAGACCTTCGGGTTGGCGACGGACGGCTGGGTAAAATGCCGCCGATTGATATTGTAGTGGGGCGCGGCGGGATGTGCAAAGGGGAATGGTCGCGGGGCAGCGTCACGCTGCAAGCGTGGACCTACATACCGCAGAATGGCCGGCAGCATTATGGCATGCACTGGCGGGCCAGGCGCGGGCGAGACCAAAGCAATCAAGGCCATCCAGTAATCCAGTGAATCAAGGTTCAGACAGCACGGGCACGAGGGCGTGCCGGGCCGGGCCGCAGCAGGGGATGCGGCCTATGCGGTAGGGGGCGGATTAGCGCATTGGGGGGAATCTAGCACAACCCTGTTGTGGAAACGATATCAAAGCGCTATAATGCCAAAATAGAAACGATACCACGGTTTATTGTTGATAACCATCCGCGGGAAAGGTGAAGGTTTGGCATACGAAATCGCAAGACATAGCACAGAACGGTTAGAGCGTGTATGCAAACTCGGTCTTCTACCTTGACGGCTACTCGATTCGTGACCATTTCTTGAAATACTCAGGAATTATCTGACGCGGTCAGGGTTCGCAGGGCAGTTTGCATCCACTCCTTAGTTGAAACCACATCTACGAAAGGGAACAAAATTGAGAATCGAACACTTATTGGAACAGCTTGAGTTCCACGATGACGATCCTTACGCACAACCGCTGTTTGTCGATTTGCACGGGCGAATCCTACGCTTCATGCTCAAACCAGGCCAGAGCATCTCTGAACATAACGCACCTCATTCCCCGTTTTATATTGTCGTGTTGCAGGGGCATGGAGTGTTCAGCGGCAATGACGGTAGAGAACAACATGTTGGTCCTAACACGCTGTTGATCTTCGAAACCGCAGAAAATCATGCGATCCGTGCGCTAGAAGAGAACCTGGTGTTTGTTGGCTTTCTGCAAGGAGTCGCTACAACCCGGCCAGATAGGGTAGGTGGGGAACTCGGACGAGAAGAGGAAACTCAACGCCCGCTTTAGTCATTGTTAGTTTGACAGTGTCACATTAGCTCAATGAGAGCCGATCTGGTGAGAATAGACGAATGAATCAACGTTCGCTGTCTACGTCATCATCCAGGATGCCCGACCGCCCATTATAGAGGTCGTACAGCGGGCGCTCGCCGCTTTCGTCTTCAAAAAACAGTTCATCGGCGCCCACCACTTCGGCGTTTTGCTGCAGCCGCGTCCGCAGCCGTTCGCGCAGCCGGATCAGCCGTTCGACGCCGTCCGCCGGCCAGAAGTTGGCGCAGATGATCTCC
>JBBRBX010000244.1:0-3248 GCA_038205395.1 Caldilineales bacterium | reverse complement strand
CTTCAAAAAACAGTTCATCGGCGCCCACCACTTCGGCGTTTTGCTGCAGCCGCGTCCGCAGCCGTTCGCGCAGCCGGATCAGCCGTTCGACGCCGTCCGCCGGCCAGAAGTTGGCGCAGATGATCTCCGGCGCCTGCTGGCCGATGCGGTCCACGCGCCCGGCGCGCTGGATCAGCCGGATGATGGCCCAGGGCAGGTCGTAGTTGATCACGACGTGGCAGTCCTGCAGATTTTGCCCTTCGCTCAGTACATCGGTGGCGATCAGCACGCGCAGCTCGTCGTCGGGCGCCACCTGCTCCCGTTTGCGGTTGCTGACGGGGCTGAAGCGATAGGCATAGGCGGTCGGTTCGGGCGTGGCGCCGGTGACGCCGGCGAGATCCTGCACGCCGCGGCCCTGCAGTTGGCGCGCTAAGTAGTCCACGGTGTCGGCAAACTGGCTGAAGACGAGCACTTTTTCGTGGGGATAGACCTGCGTGATCCATTCCTGCAGCACCTGCAGCTTGGCATCGAACTGCGCGTCCCAGCGCCCCGACCGCGCCAGCAGGCCGGTCAGGGCGTCGGCGTCCTGCTGCAGGTCGCGCGCCAGCGCCGGCTGAAAAAGCGTTGACCGGATCCACTTGAAGCGGCGCGGATAGCGGTCGCGATATTGGGCATAGGTGGCGGCTGCCTGCGACCGGTAGTCGGCGGCGCTCAACTGCCGGTGCGCAAGCGGCAGCACAGGCGTGAGATCGGGTTCCGCTTCGTCGTCGCCGTTGGCAAACAGCAGGCCGGCGCTCTCCTCCGGCTCCTCCGGCCCTGCCGGCTCTTCCAGATCGCGGTCGTCAAGCTGCGTGCCCAGCAGCTCGACATCCTGCGCGCCGATGGGCAGGGGCAGATCGTTGGCGAGGGCGTGCAGATAGATATAGTTGCGCAGGATGTGGCGCTGCACCGACTGTTCAAAGGCGCAGCCGCTGCTTTCCAGCCGCTTGAACAGGTTGGTGCGGCTGAAGCCCATCAGGCGGCGCCCGCCGCGCGAGAGGTTCGCCAGCAGGCCGGCTTCGTCGGGGCTGGGCGGCTGTGGGGGCCGTTTGCGCGCATAGTTGCCCAAGCCGTAGCGCGGCAGGCGCAGGTCGTTGATCGCCTCCACCACCTCTTCGGCATAGAGGCGCGCATATTGGTCTTGGGGGTCGGCGGCGTCGATGGGGAAGCGGATGGTTTTGGGTGTGCGCTGTGGGAAGTAGGCGGGGGAGCCGTCGCCCAGGCGCAGGTATTTGCGACCGCTGACGGGGTCCGTGGCGGCATAGTTGTCGCGGATAAAGCCGCGCGTGCGCCGCACCAGGAAGAGGCGCATCAGCTCGCGCCAATCATCGGGATACGGGCTGCGTTCAAAAGCGGCCAACGAGCGCACCGGCGCCTGGCTCTGGTGGCTGAATTCTATCTCACCCAGCTCGCGCAGCAGCCGCTCCGGGCGCACCCCCAGGTCCGCCTGTTCGG
Organism: Caldilineales bacterium; assembly: GCA_038205395.1. Classification (GTDB taxonomy): domain Bacteria; phylum Chloroflexota; class Anaerolineae; order Caldilineales; family Caldilineaceae; genus Fredericiella. The sequence continues at coordinate 1,775 of JBBRBX010000244.1, read as the reverse complement.
GGATGAAGAGGCGCAGTTGGTTGGAGAGATCGATATAGCTCTTGTTGTAGGGGGTCGCCGTCAGCAGGATGCAGCGGCTGTCGTTCTGCTGGATATACTCTTGGATGGCGCGGTAGCGTTTGCCCTCGCGGTTGCGCAGGTTGTGGCTTTCGTCGATCAGCAGCAGGTGATAGCGCCGCAGGTCGGGCAGCACACCCTGCACCTGTGTGCTCGCCAGCACCCTGGCGCGCAGATGATAGTCGTCGCAGTAGCCCTGCCACATCGCCACCAGATTTTTGGGGCAGATGATCAGCACATCCCACTGGTAATCATCTTGAAAGATGCGCGCCAGCGTCGTCGCCATCAACGTCTTGCCCAGGCCGACCACATCGCCGATCAGCACGCCGCCGCGCTGGTTGAGATGGCGCGCCGCAATCTTCACCGCCGCCACCTGGTAGTCAAACAGGATGCCGGCGAAATCGCTGGGGATGGAGAACTCGGCCAGGCCGACGCGCGCTTCCAGCGAGAGGTGGTAGGCCATCTTGAGATAGATATAGTAAGGGGGCAGCAGGCGTTCGCCCGCCCAGCTCTCGTCGATGATGTCCGCCAGTTCGGCGGAGATGTCGATGCACCAGCGGTCGGCCCAGCGGTCGGCAAACCAGTGTGCCAGCTTTTGCGCGGCGTCCTGGTCGACGACGTCGATGTTGAGTTCACCCTGGCCGGAGAGGCCGGAAAAGGTGAGGTTGCTGCTGCCCAGGTAGCCGATAACGGGCGTGATCTGGTCGCTGCGAAAAAGCAAGTAGAGCTTGGCGTGCAGGGGGTGGCGCAGAAAGAGTTTGACGACTACTTGGCCGCTGCGTATTTGCGCCGCCAGCCGGCGCAGCCCCAACTCGTCGGCATTGGTGGGCGCGCCGACGACCAACTGGGCGCGGAAGTTCTCGGCCAGCTTGCGGCGCAGCGCCAGCGCCGTTTTGGTGTCAATGGGTTCTTCGTCCTGGCGCAAGCGGTAGAGCGAGCGCAGCTCTTCTTCCGCCGCGCGCTGCATCCCCACCAGCAGCCGGCACTGTGCCTCAGCGCCGCCGCTCCAGGTTTCGATCTGGGCGTCGATTGCGCGCCAGCCGCGCAGATTAAAGTAGCCCACGCAGAAATCGGCGCGATAGGAAGCAGCAAGCGTATTGTGCAGGGCAGGCAGCAGCGGGTGCTCAATATTATCAAATATGCGCGGCATAGCAGTGGAATTCCATCGATTCGGATGCCAAGAGAATAGTCAGCCGTCTTATGATAGCGCTGAACAAACGAAAACGCAAGGTGGGTAGAAGGGTAAATTGGGGGGAGCGAGCGGATTGTCACGCTGCAAACGTGACCTACACACCACTGCTCCGGAACGGGGTGCGCCGAGGCATGGAGGTGCGCGGGGCAAAGGGACGTGCCAGGCACGGTGGGCGGCGGCGAACGTCCCCATTGCGCCGATCATCGCACGCACGCACGCCGTGCAGGCGTGCAGCAGGCCGTAGGAGCGAGAGAAAGGAGGTGGTATAATCCAATCCTATGCCAATCCACTACGCCATCTACCTGCCGCTCTTCGCTCCTTTTGGCCACCCGCGTGTGATCGCGGAGCTGGCGCGCGACGCGGAAGCTGCGGGCTGGGATGGGGTGTTTGTGTGGGATGATGTCGCCGGCTGGGAGAGCGATATGGCTGACCCGTGGGTCGCGCTGGCGGCGGCGGCGGTCGCCACGCAGCGGGTGCGGCTGGGCGCGCTGATTACGCCGCTGGCGCGCCGCCGTCCCTGGAAGTT
>JBBRBX010000243.1:0-3298 GCA_038205395.1 Caldilineales bacterium | reverse complement strand
ATGGCACATTCACCTTCCGCCTGCAAGCAAGGCAGACTGCGCATGGCCGGCTATCTTGAAATGCGTGACATCGTCAAAGTCTACCCTAACGGCATGGTTGCCAATAACCATGTCGATTTTTCTGTGCGCAAGGGGGAGATTCACGCGCTGGTGGGGGAAAACGGCGCCGGCAAAAGCACACTCATGAAAATTCTCTATGGGCTGGAGCAGCCGACCAGCGGCCAGATATTCCTCAACGACCAGCCGGTGCAGATCAGCAGCCCGCACAAGGCGATTGCGCTGGGGATCGGCATGGTGCATCAGAACTTTATGCTGGTGCCCTCGTTCACCGTCGCCCAGAATGTGGTGCTGGGCAGCGAACCTCAGCAGGGTCGCCTGGTCGATATGCGCGCCGCCGTGGCCATCACCGCCAAGCTGGCCGCCGATTATGGGCTGGAAGTGGAGCCGATGGCCCCTGTGGAGGCGACGCCGGTAGGGATGCGCCAGCGGGTGGAGATTCTCAAGACACTCTATCGCGGGGCGGACCTGTTGATCCTGGACGAGCCGACGGCAGTGCTGACGCCGCAGGAGACCGACGATCTTTTTGCCGCCGTGCAGCGGTTGGTGGACCAGGGCAAGACCGTGATCTTTATCACCCACAAGCTGGTAGAGGTCAAGGAAATCTCAGATCGGGTGACCGTGATGCGGCGCGGCAAGGTGATGGGCTGTGTGGAGACATCCACCGTCAGTGAAGCCGACATTGCGCGCATGATGGTGGGCCGCGACGTGCTTTTGGCCGTGGATAAAACGGCGCAGCCGCGCGGCGAACGGGTGGTCGAGATTCACAACCTGAGCTGCGTCTCCGAGACGGGGCTGCCGCTGCTGACGGACATCAATCTCAACCTGTATGCGGGGGAGATTTTGGGCATTGCCGGCGTCGAAGGCAACGGCCAGACCGAACTGGCGGAGGTGCTCAGCGGTCTGCGCCCGGCGGCGGCGGGTGAGATTCGCGTGGCGGGCCACCTGCTGGAGGGCGCCAACGCCCGCGCCGCCCGCCTGGCCGGCATCGCCCATATCCCCGAAGACCGCCTCGCCAACGGTGTTGCGCCCGACGTGAGCATTGCCGACAACCTGGTGGTGGACCGCTACAACCGCAAGCCGTTCACGCAGGGTGGCGTCTTCTCGCCGGCCCAGGTGCGCCGCCAGGCTGACGAGTTGATGGCGGAGTATGACATCCGCGCCGCCGGCCCCAATGCGCCGATGAATTCGCTGTCGGGCGGCAACATGCAGAAGGTGATCGTCGCGCGCGAGTTTTCGTCCGACCCGGTGATGCTGATCGCTGCCCAGCCGACGCGCGGCATCGACATCGGCGCCAGCGAGTTTGTGCGCAACGAGTTGGTGGCGCTGCGCGATGAGGGGCGCGCCGTGCTGTTGATCTCCGCCGATCTGGCGGAGGTGATGACCCTGTCCGACCGCATCGCCGTCATGCACGACGGCAAGATTGTCGCCATCTTCCCCAACAGCGCCGGCCTGACGGAGCACCAGTTGGGTCTTTACATGCTGGGTGTCCAAGCACAGAGCCAGGCCGAGATGGGAGCTGCAATGTGAAGCCGGCGTCCTCGCGTTGGCGCGAAGTTGCGCGTGTCGTTATCGTCATTGCCGTCGCCCTGCTAATCGGGTTTCTGATCACGCTGGCGGTGAGCAAAAAGCCCATCGAGGCCTACAGCGCATTTTTGCTGGGGCCGCTGCCGCGCTTCTCGCTGGAGGGCGGCCTGCACATCACCAATATCAACCGCTTCGGCAACTGGATGGAGGAGAGCATCACCCTCGTGCTGCTCGGCCTGTCGGTGGCGATTGTTTTTAAGGCCAAGCAGTTCAGCTTGGGTGCCGAGGGGCAGCTTTTGCTGGGTGCGTTGAGCGCAGGCATCGTCTCGCTTTATGTGCCCGCCCCCTATGGGGTGCATCTGCTGCTGGTGCTGCTGGCCGCCGCCGCCGCCGGCTTTCTGTGGGGCCTCATCCCCGGCGTGCTCAAGGCCTATCTGCATGTGGATGAGGTCGTCAGCACGTTGATGCTCAACGTCATTGCGGCGCAAATCTTCAACCTGTTTCTGATCCAATGGATGCGCGACCCAAAAGCCGGCTATGTGGGCACGGTCGCCTTTCCCCCCACGGCGGTCATGCCGTTGATCCTGCCCGGCACGCGGGTGACGGTCGCCCTCTTTGTCGCCCTGCTGGCGGTGGTCGCGGTCTGGTTCCTGATGAGCCGCACCCCCTTCGGCTATGAACTGCGGCTGCTTGGCTCCAACCGCAAGTTTGCCGAGTATGGCGGCGTCAACACCAAGCGGGTGATCGCCCTGAGCATGGCGCTGAGCGGCATCCTGGCCGGTCTGGCGGGGGCGCATCTTTCCAACGGGCTGGTCAAGCGGTTGACGCTGGGGCTGTCGCCGGGCATCGGCTTTGAAGGGATTGTCGTCGCCCTGCTGGCGCGCAACGACCCCATCGCCGTGCTCTTCACCGGTCTCTTTTACGGTTATCTGCGCACAGGCGCCCAGATCATGGAGCGCTCCTCCGACGTCACGCGTGAAGTCGTGCTGATCATCCAGGCGGTGATCATTTTGCTGGTGACGGCGGAGCGGCTGCTGCCGGTGCTGCTGCCCTTTATCCAATCACGGCGGCTGCGCCAGGCTGCGGGAGCGTCCCATGTCGATTGACGTCGTGCTCAGAAGTATCTTCTCGGCGGCCTTTCTAGCCACCATCATCCGCATCTCCACCCCGCTTCTGCTGCCGGCGCTGGGCGGGCTGATCTCCGACCTGGGTGGGGTGATCAACATTGCGCTGGAAGGGCAGATGTTGATGGCGGCCTTCACCGGCGTGGCCGTCAGCGCCTATGCCCCGCAGTGGATGCCCGGTCTGCCGAGTTGGGGCTATGCGCTGCTGGGCGGCGCCGCCGGCATCTTGTCGGCGCTGGCGCTGTCGTGGCTGATGGGGTTCTTCCACCTGGAGCTGGGCACCGACATCATCTTGACCGGGCTGGCGATCAACATCCTGGCCGCCGGCGCCACGGTTTTTATTATGTATGTGCTGACGGGCGACAAGGGCAGCACCTCCACACTGGCCAGCCCCGCCATGCCCAACCTGCCCATCCCGTTTGTCAACCGTATTCCCTTTGTGGGCACGTTGCTCAACGGTGAAAACGGAACCGGCTACAATCTGCTCTCCTACGCCGCCCTGCTGCTGACGCCGGTGGTCAGCGTCTTTCTATACAAGATGCGGCTGGGCATCCATCTGCGCGCCGCCGGTGAAAATCGCGACGCCGCCC
>JBBRBX010000242.1:0-3314 GCA_038205395.1 Caldilineales bacterium | reverse complement strand
CGCCGCGCCCGACAATGCGCCCCAAGGCTCAGGCGACTTTAGCTGGCCCACAGCCGGCTATGTCAGCCAAGGCTACTGGGGCGGCCACCCGGCGCTCGATATTGCCGGTTGGGTCGGCGCACCCGTCACCGCGGCTGATGGCGGCTACGTCATCCTCGCCGGCGGTGGCTGGAATGGCGGTTACGGCAACCATGTCATCATCGACCATGGCAACGGTTTTACCACGCTCTATGCGCATCTGAACAGTATTTATGTCAGCCCTGGTATGACCGTCAGCAAGGGCCAGGAAGTCGGCTCGATGGGCAGCACCGGCAACAGCACCGGGCCGCATCTGCACTTCGAAGTCCGCTACGGCGGCGTGCCCTACAACCCGGCCAGCTATCTCAAGTAGAAGCAGAATTTAACGAATCAAAAAACCGGATTCCCTGCAAAAGGAATCCGGTTTTTAATTGGCTGGTTATGCGCTGGGTTACGTGCCCCTACGCACCTCTACTCGTGAATACCGCCCTCGGTGAGGCCGCGGGGGTCCAAAATGCGGTCAAGCTCCTCCTCGGTCAGTTCGGTCTCCTCCAGCGCCACATCCTTGAGCAGCCGTCCTTCCGCATAGGCGCGCTTGGCGATTTTCGCCCCCTTCTCATAGCCGATCACGGGGTTGAGCGCCGTGACAATGATGGGGTTGCGCCCCACCAGCCCGCTGATGCGCTCTTCATTGACGGTAAAGCCCTTGATGGCCTGGTCCGCCAACACGCGGCTGCCATTGGCCAATAGGCTGATGCTCTGCAGCAAGTTGTAGGCGGCTACCGGCAGCATCACATTCAGTTGGAAGTTACCCGACTGGCCGGCAATTGTGATGGTCATATGGTTGCCCATCACCTGCGCACAGACCATGGTCACGGCCTCGGGAATGACAGGGTTGATCTTGCCGGGCATAATGCTCGACCCCGGCTGCAGGGCCGGCAGCACGATCTCGCCAAAGCCGGCGATTGGTCCGCTGTTCATCCAGCGCAGGTCGTTGGAGATCTTCATCAGGCTCACGGCGACCGTGTTCAACTGTCCACTTACTTCTACGGCCGCATCTTGGGTGCTGAGCGATTCAAAGTAGTTGGCGCTGGTCACAAACGGCAGCCCCGTCATCTTGGCCAACTGGGCTGCAATGCCTTTGCCGAACTGCGGGTGGGCGTTGATGCCGGTGCCGACGGCTGTGCCGCCTTGCGCTAGCTCCGCCAGCCGCGGCAGCGACGATTCAATGCGTTCGATGCCGTGCGCGACCTGGCTTGCCCAGCCGCCCACGACCTGGCCCATCCGCACCGGCATGGCGTCCATCAGGTGCGTGCGTCCGGTTGTGACGACATGATCCACCGCTGCGGCCTTGTCGACCAGCGTCTGGTGCAGATGGCGCAGCGCCGGCAGCAGCTCCTCACTGATCGCCAGATAGGCGCTTACATGGATGGCCGTCGGGATCACATCATTGGAGCTTTGGCTCATGTTGATGTGGTCGTTCTGGTGCACCTTGCTGCCCAGGTACTTGGATGCGACGGCGGCCAGCACCTCGTTGGCATTCATATTGGTGCTGGTGCCGGAGCCGGTCTGGAAAATGTCGAGCACAAATTGATCGTCATACTGGCCTTCCGCCACCTCCTGCGCCGCTTTCTGGATCGCCTCGGCCATGGCCGGCTCCATCAACCCCAATTCCTGGTTGGCTGCTGCCGCCGCGCCTTTGACCAACCCCAGCGCACGTATAAACGTGCGCGAGAAGCGCAGATCGCTGATCGGGAAATTGTCGACCGCACGCTGCGTCTGCGCCCCATACAGCGCATCGACCGGCACCTTGACTTCGCCCATGCTGTCGCGTTCGGTGCGATATGTCTGCTCTGCCATAAAAAAACCTGCTCCTTTGAATTTTGGATTTTAGCCAATTGCTGTGGAAATTGTAGCATTCGCATCCAGCGAACCGGAAATAGCGCGCCCCTCTCCCTCTCTTGCCTGCCCGCCTCCTGCCTGCCGCTTGTCCGCCATTCTCATCTCCGGCTCCCTTGCCCGCGCCCAACTTGACACCCCCCCTTCCCTTATCTACAATCAGCGTGAGCAACCAATCCATAATCAGTTGGAAGGTGGGGCCTGACGGCATGGCAGAACGAATTCTCGTGATTGAAGATGACCGCCGCATTCGCGACTTGCTGCGGCGCGGTCTGATCTTCGAGGCGTATACGGTAGATACGGCGGAAGATGGTGAAGCCGGTCTGCGCATTGCTCGCGAACGCGCCCCCGACGCCGTGATCCTGGATATTATGCGCCCCGGACTGGATGGGCTTGAGGTCTGCCGCCGCCTGCGCTCGGCGTCCAATGTACCCATCCTCATGCTCACCGCGCGCGATACGGTGCCGGACCGCATCACGGGGCTTGATGCCGGGGCCGATGATTATATGGTCAAGCCATTTGCCTTTGATGAACTGCTGGCCCGTCTGCGCGCCCTGTTCCGCCGCCACAAAATGGAAAACGCGCCCGAAGTCTACCACTATGGCGACCTTGAACTCAGCCCGCGCACGCGCCAGGTCTTCCGTGACAGTCAACTGATTGAACTCACCGCCAAGGAATTTGACCTTCTCGAACTCTTTATGCGCCATGCCGGCCAGGTGCTCACGCGCGAAATGATCTACGAGCACATCTGGGACTATGATTTTGGCGGCGAAAGCAACATTATCGAAGTCTATGTGCGCTATCTGCGCACCAAGCTGGAGGCTGCCGGCAAACCGCGCCTGATCCAGACTGTGCGTGGTGTGGGTTATGCGCTGCGCGAAAGTTAGCCGCGCCCGCCTCTTCTCATGACGATCCGTCTCCGCCTTACCCTCTGGTACACGACCCTGCTCGGCGCCACGTTGATCCTGTTCAGCGTCATCGTTTACTCTTCGCTTTATGCCACGTTGAGCGCCGAAGTGGAGGACAACGCCGCCCGCCAGGCCGAAGATGTCGCCAACGCTCTCGCCCAGCAGCTGCAGTTGGATGTCTTTATCATCCGCAACAACCCCACCGACATCTTTGTCCCGGAAGTTGATCTGTTTGCCAACTCGTTTGGCGTCCAAGTCACTGGTCTGGACGGCAAAATCCTCAAGCGCAGCGCCAATTTGGGCGAGGTGGAGCTGCCCGACTTCCAACAAGCGCTGCCGGCTATCGCCGCCGGTGAAACGCATAAATATTACGCCCATGACAGCCGCAACATCAGCTTCCTCGTCTACAGCGTTCCGCTGCGTGTCAATGAAGTGATCTTGGGGGCCGTCCAGGTAATCCAGCCTGTCACGACATCCGTGACAGCCCTG
>JBBRBX010000241.1:0-3322 GCA_038205395.1 Caldilineales bacterium | reverse complement strand
CCTTGAAGGATGAGACCATTGAAATCCAGGGCGACCATCGCGACCAGATCGTGACAATCCTGCGCGGGTTAGGCTATCAGGCCAAGAAGTCGGGCGGTTAGCGCTGGTCCGCACCCACCTCGCCGCCGCCGGCGATTTTTTCTTTTTGCCGAAGGCTTTGGCCCCGCTCAGCGGGTGCACCACCACGTTGCGGCCCAGCACCATGCCTTCCGGGATCACACAGTTTTCGCCGATCAAGGTCAGCCCGGTGTTGAGCACTTCCGGCAGCTGCGCATTGGGCGTGTTGCCGTCCCCCTCGCCGATGCGCGCGTTTGCGCCAAAAAATCGGGGTGAGGCGATAGGTAGTGGGCCATCCTGTAGTGTGCCTAGCATCCAGGGTTGCTGCTCTGCGGCTACTCGTCTACGACGATTATTTTTGGACTGCAATCGCCTTGTGTAGAATCTCCAAGAATTCGTCCAACGGTACGCGGTGGATCCGCGCTGCCCATTCCACGGTTAGCGCCTTTGTCAGCAGCCGACGCAGCGAATAGCGACCCACGCGCTTGACTCCAAAAAGTTCCATAACATCGGCAATGTCGCCGTATTCTTCCAGCAGATCCGAAACAGATGTGTCTTTGGTGATTTCCATAGCTACTCCCTCTACGCGGCGGCTCGATAGTGCGTGTGGGCGAGATTGACATAGGCCACTGCGGAAACGGCGAGCCAAGTCAGGGTGCGCACACCCATCGCCGCCACAGTCCGCATCTCATAGCTGCCCCCGCGCCAGATTTGGACGCCAAAGGCCGCAAACACGAAGAATGTTGCGACGGCAATGGCAAACGAGAGCCACATCGACCAGCGTTGCCTCAACCAAAGCCCACCGCCGGCCACAACGTAAGCCAATCCGGCCAGAAAGTTGAACCACAGCACAAAGGCTACATAATTGCCGGCCTGTTGTCGCGCCACGGCGTCAAAGAGGGTCCGCCCACCCGAGAGAAGGGTAAGCACACCAAAGACGACGGCGATGCCGGCTACCGCACCAAGCCAACGTGAACGTGTAATCACAGGTGACTGCATGGCTGACTCTCCTTGTATCCATCAAAAGCTATGCAGAGGCTATGCCTATTCTAGCCTCTGCATAGCAGAAAATCTTCGACTTACGTCGGATCGATGGGGATCAGGCACATCCATCCGCTGCAGCTTCGTTGCACCGGCTGCTCGACATCTCCCCAAAGGTTACCCTTACTCCACGCCGGCTATCCCGCCGCACCCTCACTCTGGTTGACCAGATAGTTCTCCAGACCCATCTGCTCGATCTGGCTGCGCTGCTGTTCCGCCCAGTCGACATGCCCCTCTTCCATCTTGAGGATGTTCGTCAGCAGGTCGACGCTCGCCTGGTCGTCCACATCATGGGCCAGGCGAATTGCGGCGTTATAGGCGTGGATAGCACCGAGTTCGTCGTCTTGATCGTTGGTGATCATCTCCGCCACGCTGCTGCCGATCCGGATGGCATTGAGCGTAGAGACCTGCGGCGCGCCATCCAAGAAGATGATGCGTTGGATAAGCCACTCGGCGTGGTGCATCTCGTCGAGCGCTTGCTGCTCGATGGCTTTGTGAAGCCTGGCATAGCCCCAGTTGTCGCACATCTCCGAGTGCACCATGTACTGGTTGATGGCCGTCAGTTCATCTGCCAGAAGCTGGTTTAACACACCAATTAACTCTGCGTTGCCCTTCATTCGTCTGCTCCTTATCGATAGATGGCGGGATGATGTCCCGACCTCGCTCAAAAAGGCTGCGAGGTAAGCCGTTCTACTTCAGGCTGTTCCTTCTCAATCCGGTCGCTTTGTTCCAAGCCGGATTAGGCTAGGTCTGCATGAGCCGGTCTTGCGAAGCTGAACTCGGCTTGCCGCGCAGCCGGACGACGACCAGCCCCAGCCAGGCGGCAGCCGACACCATCGCCAGTGCCCCGACAAGCACCAGCACCGGTGGCGCACCCAGGTAAAGTTCAGCCAGGATGCCTAGAGGCATCAACATGCCGGCCAAGGCAAGAGCCGAAATCCAGAAGATCTGTTTGCCCTGGAGCGGTAACTGCAGCAATAGATAGCCAAAGACAATATTCAGAAAGGCAAACAGGTTGCCGTGTACATGTGCCAGACGGGCTTCGAAGTGAGGTGAGACATTACTTCCCGCAATCCAGGCTGCTCGGTCGGGCGCAAAGTCGCGCAGATAGATCAACCAGAAACCATATGTCATAAAAGCGGCCATCATCCACAGGCCGATGCCGATATTCCATTTGCCTGCAGTTGCTTTCATTGCGACGCCTCCTTATAGAATGGATAGAACACAAGGTAGCCACTAGACGATGGAAGAAAAGCTGTATCTGCCGGCAGTGTATCAGGGCGTCTCACGTTGTCCGCTCATGCGCCGGTAGCCGATCACCAGGACAGGCACAATAATGGCGGCGGCGACCACGTGCAGAAAAGCAGCAATTGTGCTGGCGATGACAGTCCGGTTGGGAACCGGCAGGAAATAATCCGGGATAAAGCTCAATATCAAGACGATTATCGATATCCATAGAAAGGTGCGCACCGGGTCGTCGGAACGGCCCGCCAGCCATGCCAGCAGCCCGGTGGCAACCAGCGCAGGCGCCAGCGTAAAGATGGCTGAGCGCAGTGCGCTGTCCAACGGCTGAAACAATATCGCATCGGGCCAGATGGCCAGCGCCGCCGCCCGCACAATCAATACGCCGATGATGGCGGCTGTGGCCGCCGTCAACCCCAATACCAGCCACTGACGAAAGCTCTGTTGGTCAGCCGCACGCACTTTGGGTGAACTCTGTACAGTCATGAATGCATCCCCTTCCTGAGTTAATCAAGTCAATCAATCGTGCGCCATCTGGTCAAGCGCCATCTGGTCAATCGCGATCGGGTCAATGGTCTGTTCTGTGGCGAGCCTTTGTTCCAGTGTCTGAATGCCGCGGTGGAACATGCGCCACACCAGCCAGGCGATAGGCAGCATGGCGAGCGCATAGAGCATGTAGGCGGCGCCGTGCAGCAGATTGCGCTGCGGCTCGATAAAAATACTTGCCCAGATCAAAACGCTGCCCACATGGGCGAGCAGCAGGCTCCACCAGGAGCCGCCCAGTTGCGCTGTGCGGTCAGCCAGAAAGATTCGGCTTAGGAAATAAGGGATCAGCGCAAACGAGAACTGCAGCACCCAGCCGTAGATCAGCGCCTGCGGTGCGGTGGCCTCAATGCCTGCACCGGGAAAACCGGGCACCTTGAGGATGATCAGCGGCGCAATCAGCACCGGGGCCAGAATCCAGGCATAGGCGGTGACCAGA
>JBBRBX010000240.1:0-3346 GCA_038205395.1 Caldilineales bacterium | reverse complement strand
TCCTGCGCGACTTTGTTACCGGACTGCCCTGGTATACGGCGCAGATACGCCAGTCGCCGCTTTTTGCCGCTCGCTTTGACCAGGCATATCTGCTGGTGTGGGAAGAGCTGCGCGTGCTGCTGGGCATCCCATCACCCGTCGGCACGGGGCTGAACATCGCCACCATCCTGCTCACCACGCTGTTGGTGTGGCTGGCTTATGGTGTGCTGGCGCATGGCTTCGCACGCTGGCTGGGCGGGCGCGGGCGCTGGCAGGCGACCTTCGGCGCGCTGGCGCTGGCCTACGCCCCGCTGCTGCTGCTGGTGGTGGAGATCGTGCCGGGTGCGGGCGTGCCGCTCAACCTGCTCTTTCTGCTGATGCTGGCAGGAAAGTATCAGGCACTCAAAAGTGTACACCAACTCTCCCCCGGCTATACGCTGGCCGCGCTGCTGCTGCCCTATCTGCTTGCCCTGCTCCTGCTGCTGGCGCTGACGCTCTTTGGCGGCGCCTTTGGGCTGGAGCAGATCCCCTACTTCGACGCCTTTTTGGATACAGTACGCACCGCCGCCCCCCTGTGGCGCTAACCGGAAAGAGATAAGCCATGCGACAAGCACTTCGCCGTTACTCTCGCCTGCTGCAACTGCGCCCGCAAGCCGTGTACGCCTATCTCAGCGACTATGACGCGGCGCAGGCGATCAAACTGCTTGTCGTGGTGGGGCTGATTGCCGGGCTGGGCGTCTGGCTGGGTGTGCCCGCTGCGCTGCGCCAGTTGACGCTGCCCGAACAGGTGGACCAGGCAGTCGCCGCCGCTCGCGAGACTGCAGAGCAGGTCGGAGCGGCTGTGCTGCCTGTCATCCTCGAATCTAAATCCGCCGTCGAAACCTTTGTCACGTTGGTGCAGCAGCAGGTGGCAGCTGTAGTCACGCGCGCCAACAGCTTCGTCTCGGGCATCAGCGCGGCCTTTGGCGCACAGCGCGAGCAGGTGACGCAGAATGCATAAGTGCAGCAGGTGCAGGAACTATTGGGGCAGGCGACCGTCAGCGCCGGAGAGATCGAACAACTGCTCAACCAGGGGCCGATCACAGTGGACCAGTTGAGTCTTCTGCTCAGCCGCGGCAATTTCACGCCGCAACAGAGCCGTCTCCTTCTGGCGTTGGCCGGCCTCACGGATGCACAGCTGGCGCAGGTGCAGAGCCGCCTGCAGGGCCAGGCGGGCGCAGCCGTGGACGCCGCCATGATTCAGCTTAAGCCTTTTTTGGATCAATTGTCGCTAAGCGAGGCGCAGTTGACGCGCATCCTGGCGCAGTTGGGGACGACGCCGGCGCAGTTCAACGACGTGCTGCAGCAGTTGTCTATTCTGCCCGCCGCCGCCGGTGCGCTGATGAAGCGCATTGAGGCGACCCCCGCGCAGTTGGAGCAATTGGCGGCGGACATTCGCGCCGAAGCGGTCAAAGCCGAACCGCCGCTGGGCACGCGCCCCAGCCGCGTGATCCGGCTGGCAGGCGACTGGGTTTCCGTGCCGCTGCGGCTGGCGGGTGACTGGCTCTACTTTGCCCTGGTGCTGCTGCTGGTCACCAAGCTGTTGGGTGGGCGGGCGCCGCTGCCCAAGCATCTAGGGGCAATGGCGTTGGCCGCAGCGCCGCTTGTGCTGCTGATTGGTCTCTACAGCCCCGATCTCAACGGCGTGCTGACGCTGGCTATGGCAGGGGCCGTGCACTACTACGCTCGCGTCCTGGCGCTGATCGGGCTGGTATGGGGATCGCTGCTGCTGCTGCGCGCCCTCTCGCTGGCGCATGAGATCAGCCCCGTCCGCACCGCCGCCGCCCTGGCGCTTACCTGGGTCACTATTTACGTTCTCATCCCCCTGGCGGGTATATTGATCACCGGCTACTTAGTGACAGGCTGAACCGTCCGCTTCCATCAACCGTTTACGACCGCCATATAGACCAGATCGTCGTAGGCGCCGTCGCTCCATACGTGGTTGCGCTGGCGGCCTTCTTCGACAAAGCCGCAGGCACGATAAGTGCGCTGGGCGCGCTGGTTGCGCCCGTTGACGGTGAGCCAGACGCGACGCAGGTTGCGCAGACGAAAGGCGTAATCCAGCAGCAACTGCACGGCTTCACGTCCATATCCTTTGCCCCAATAGCCGCGGTCGCCGATAGTGATGCCCAGGGCGGCCGTATGGGCCGTGGCGTCAAATTGAAATAGTGCGCACTGGCCTATGCAGCGCCCATCCACTTCGATGACAAAGGCGGCGCCGTTGCGCCCTCCTTTGGCGGCTTCGTCGTCAAATTCCGCCAAGAGCCGCTCCAGCGACTGCGGGATCGGTGGGTCGCCGCCGCCGGCCAGTTCCACTGCCAGATCGTTGTTGAAGCGGCAGAGCGCTTCCATATCCTCACGGCGCGCTGCGCGCAGGCGCAGCCGGCTGCTTTCCAGCATCGTGTTCTCCTCGCATAAAAAATAGGTTTTGGCTTGCAGAAACAGGTATCGCTGCCGGTCCGGTGCGATTATATGTTAAAGAGTGGGGTGTGGCCTAAGCCTACGGACTCGGCATCGGGCGGTGCATCAAGCGGGTCACTGCCGGTCACGGCGCGGGCGGCATTGTTGGCAAGTTGATCGACCTGCTCGTTCCAGCGGTCACCGGCATGGCCTTTAGTCCAGTGCCAGGTGACGCCGCCGGCCACGGCATGGCGTTCAACCGCCGCCAGCAACTGCTCCCAGAGGTCGCGGTTCTTGACCGGTTGTTTGCTGCCTGTCTTCCAGCCGTTGGACTGCCACTTGACCACCCAGCGTGTGATGCCATCGCGCACATACTGGCTGTCGGTGTAGAGGTCTATGGTGCAGGGGCGGACGAGGGTATTGAGCGCTTCAATAGCGGCGCGCAATTCCATGAGGTTGTTGGTCGTCTCACGCCGGCGCCCACTCAATTCGCGCACATGTTCGCCGTAGATGAGCACAGCCCCCCAGCCGCCGGGGCCAGGGTTGCCGATGCAGCCGCCATCGGTGTAGATCGTTACGGGTTGCGTCATACGGGGTTGCGCCATAATGGCAAAGCAGGTGGGCTGGGAGCCGCTTACTGCTTGGTGCGCACCTCGACAAAGGTAGTCTGCCCCTCGCGCACAAAGAACTCAGAGCGGATCGATTCGCCGTTCACGTTGCCGACCAGCACATAGTAGCCCGCCGGCACATCGCCCATGGCGCCGTTTTCCCCCCAGATGGGGTCGGGGCCGATATTTTCGTTGTCTAAGTAGGTCTCGATCATGCGGCCCCAGACGGCCTGACCATTTTCAAAACGCGCCAGGGTCAGCCGTTGGCCCGGCCAGGAAAGTCCGTCCGCCGTGATCAGCCGCACAGCCACGGCGCCGTT
>JBBRBX010000239.1:0-3347 GCA_038205395.1 Caldilineales bacterium | reverse complement strand
AGTATTGCAGGGCAAGCCAAGCTGGACAAGCCGGCCGAAGTGGCGGATGTGCTCTACGGTTATCTAGGTAGTGACAGCAGCGATCCCGCGGGGATGGCCATTGAGAGGGCTCGCGATGCCCTGGTCAGCCGCAACCTGGTCACGACGACCGAGCAGGTGCGGCTGAAGGTCTTCAAATCGCTGGCCTACAACCTGCCTCCTAACACGTTGACGATGGCCCAGGCGCAGGCTTCGGCAGTGCAGGGTTTGCTTGACCAGGCGCAGAGGGCGCAACCCGAAGTGTGGAAGGTGCTCGTGCAGGCCGTCAACAGCGCGCTGGCCCGACGTCGAGAAACGCCGGACATCGACTCAACGAGCAGTGACTGAGAAGGTACAGAAGTCTGCAATGGCATTCCAGCCGCGGCTTGATGAGCAGTCGCTGCACGAGGTTGCACTGGGACTGGCCAGGCGTGACGGCGCGCTCCAGGCTGTGGTGGATCGCTTTGGCCCTCCGCCGCTGTGGGCGCGCCCGCCGGGTTTTGCGACGCTTCTGCACATCATCCTCGAGCAGCAGGTGTCATTGGCCTCGGCCCAGGCAGCTTTCGACCGGCTCAGCCTGCAAGCCGATCCGCTCACGCCCCAGGCGGTGCTAGAGCTCGACGATGCGACGCTGCGCGCGGCGGGCTTCAGCCGCCAAAAGGCTGCCTATGCACGCGCACTCTCAAGCGCGCTGGTATCAGGGTCACTGGATCTCGATAGGTTGGCCGCGCTGGACGACGAACGGGCCATGGCGGCGCTGATGGAGATCAAGGGAATTGGAGCCTGGACCGGCCAGATCTACTTGTTGTTGGCGCTGCGCCGGCCAGACATATGGCCGACCGGCGACCGGGCCCTCGCTGTTGCGGCCCAAGAGGTGTTGGGCCTTCCGGCCTGCCCAGACGCTACCACGCTCGCAACACTGGGGGAGCGCTGGCGTCCCTGGCGCGCAGTCGCGGCGCGGGTCCTTTGGCATCACTACCTGAGCCGCAAGCGGCGCGCCTAATGCTCGACCAGCAGCTCTACGACGCCGGTGTGGCCGCCCTTGGCGGCCAGGTCCTGTGGGGTCTGTCCATTCTCGGCCGTTGCCTGCCGTGCACCGTGGTTCAACAGCAGCTCAGTCATGGAGGCGTTGCCATTCTCAGCTGCGAGGTGTAGAGGCGTGAAACCACCCGACTCCTCGGCGTCGGCATCTGCCCCATGCTCCAACAGCAAACGGGCGATCTCGAGGTGCGAACCGGCGACAGCCGAATGCAGAGGCGTGGCAGCCAGATTGTTGCGGGCCGGTCGGTTAGGGTCGGCGCCGCGATCGAGCAACAGCCTGACTACCGGAAGGTGGCCGAAGAAACTCCCCAGCCCAAGCGGCGTAAATCCATCGGGCGCGTAGCGGTCTACCTGTCCGGGCCGCTCTCGCAGAAGCGAATCCACACGGTCGACGGCGCCCAAGGCGGCAGCCTCGCACAGATCAAGTTTCCCGTCACGCTCGGCCAGTACATCGGCCAGCTCGCGGTGCCCGTGGTATAGGGCCAGCAGCAACACTGATACTCCTGCGGCCGTGCGCGAGTCAAGTAGGCCCGGCTCGGCGTCCAGCATCGCCTGAACGCGCTCGGCGTTGCCCGCCTTCACTGCTTCTAAAAACTCCTCTAGTTGGTGCTGTTGGCTCATGTGCCCCTCCATCTGATCGCGTATCAGAGCGTAGACTACGGGCGGGCGCCCTTCGGTAAGCTTGAGTACCCGCAGCCAAGATCAGGAACGCGACCGCCCAGTCTTATTATGCGTAGGCGGCTGACCCCCTGCGCGCAGGCCATTGTAGAGCATGTAGAGTACAAACAAGTGGTAGACCACCCCGACGTAGTCCTTGATGAACACCAGGATCAGCGCGTCCAGGGCAAACAGCAGCATCCCCACGTAGAATGCACGCCGCGAGCCGTGGCTGCCCAACCAGCCAACCAGCGCGAAGACGGCAGCGATGGCCAAGTTAAGCACAAGTGCGATGCCCTGCAGGAGCATGAGGGCCCCACCGTCCACCCCCTGGCTTAAGGAGCCCGCCAATGCGTCAACCAGCTGCGTGGCGCCAAGCCCGGCCAGGAAAGTTGCCCTGAGATTGGCCACCACCATCAAGGAATTGATGATGGACATTGCAGCGATCAGGTAGAACCACACTGCTGCGCTGTGAACTCTGCGCGCTGTCGCCTGCTGTGCGGCAACCTGGGCACGCGCTTGAGGTGGAGGCACGGGCTGCCCGGTGAGCGCGGCCACTATGCCGTCCAGCTCGGTCTCAAGCGCCTTGCGATCTCGCTCGCTGACCGGCTCCCCCGGCACCGTTACCGTCAGGTTAGCCAGAACCTCGCTGCCCCGGCGCGCTCCCGGGTGGATTGCGAGCTGGAGTTCGGCGAGCCAGCTGCGTGGGGCCGCACTGAAGCGCGAGCCCCAGTCTGAGCCGCGCCTCAGCAGCAGCACGGGCGCCGTTTCGACCACCTCATAGGCCAGTCGCTCGAGGTGCCGCCGTGCCGCCTCACTGGCCGCACCGGGCTCGTCCTCGGCCCGCCAGGTCCGCTGAAGTATCACAGTCGCCACAAATGCTGCTCCTTCACTCTCGTAATCGCCGACCCATGTGAAAAAGCCCGCCGGTCTCCCGGCGGGCCTCGCGTTCCATCGATTGGATTGGCGACCGGTCGTTAGTCTTTGTCTTCCTCGGCCTGCTCACGCTTGGACTGCGCTATCACCTGCACTGCCACATTGTGAGGCGTAGGCTCATAGT
Source organism: Caldilineales bacterium (assembly GCA_038205395.1). GTDB lineage: Bacteria > Chloroflexota > Anaerolineae > Caldilineales > Caldilineaceae > Fredericiella. Next base: position 571 of record JBBRBX010000239.1, on the reverse strand, counting down.
GCGAGACCTTCATCGTGTACAGACCGCGGCCCTGCGTCATCGATCGCAGGTCAATCGCATAGCGCTGCATCTCAGACGCCGGCACCTGGGCAGTCACGATGCCCTTGCCCTTCGTCTGTTCCATCCCAAGCACACGCCCACGCCGGGTGTTCAGGTCGCCCATGATGTCGCCCATGAACTCCTCAGGCACCGTCACCTTGACTTCCATGATCGGTTCGAGGAGAACAGGGTTCGCCGCCAGGAAGGTCTTCTTGAAGACCTCGCGCCCGGCGATCTGAAAGGCGATATCCTTCGAGTCTACCGGGTGCATCTTGCCATCGTACACTTCGCAGCGCACGTCGACCACAGGATAACCGGCCAGCGGCCCTACGTCGAGAGACTGGCGGATCCCCTTCTCAATTGACGGGAAGAAGCTGCCCGAGATCGCGCCGCCAAATACCCGACTCGTGTCGAACTCGAAGCCCTTACCGCGCTCGAGCGGCCTGATCTCCATATGAACTTCGCCAAACTGGCCCGCGCCGCCCGTCTGCTTCTTGTGCCGATGGTAGTCACTGGCATTGCGCGTGATCGA
>JBBRBX010000238.1:0-3352 GCA_038205395.1 Caldilineales bacterium | reverse complement strand
TTGGCGATCTCTTGGGCGGCTTTGTCCAGCGCGGCCTGGCGCCGCTCGCCCGCGTCGCCGGCGGGCAGCGCGGTGGAAGGACGCACCGCCACAATGGCCACCTGGCGCAGGTCGCCGCGCGGGTAAGGCGCCGTGCTGCCGGCGCGACGACCGGCAATGGCCTGGCCCAGCGGCGTGCCGATGCCCAGCAGCCCCGCCTCAAAGTCGGCGGCGGAATCGGCCACCACATCCAGCGCCAGCCGCTCGCGGCCGCCTGTCTCGTCGATCAACTCCAGCAGTACATGCGTGCCGACTTTCACCGGCGGCGACGCATCCCACGTCGATAGTTCGCTCATCGCTTGGCTCCTTCAGGATATGTTACCATCCGTTCCCCCTACAGTATAGCAGGTGTCAAGACTTTGTTGACGGCGCCTGGCCGCTGTGCTACGCTCACGCCATGGATTCAGCAAGCAGCAGTCCTTCCGTTTTACTGGTTTGGGGTGGCTGGGAAGGCCATCAGCCGGAGTTGGTTGCGGCGTGGCTGGCCGGCCTGCTGCGCGCAGAAGGGTGGCAGGTGACGCTGGCCGCAGGGGCAGACAGCCTGCCATCCCTGGACCTGGCCGGTTTTGACTTGCTTGTCCCCATCTGGTCGTTTGGCATCCAACAGCCGGCTGCACTGCAGGCGGTTTTGGCCGCGGTAGACGCTGGGGTGGGGCTGGCCACCTTTCATGGCGGCATCGATTGGTTTGTCGACCGCGACTATGCCCGGTTGATCGGCGGCCATTTTGTCTATCATCCACCCAGCCGGCGTTATGACGTGCTGGTCGAGGATCATGCGCACCCGATCACGGCGGGGCTGGCCGATTTTACGGTTGAGACGGAGCAGTACTATTTTCACCTGGACCCGGGCAACCACGTCTTGACCTCCACTCGCTTTGATGACCTGCACATGCCCAACAGTTGGGTGCGGACATATGGCAAGGGCCGTGTCTTCTACTGCTCGCTGGCGCATACCCCGGCTGAGTTGGCGCAGCCGCCGATCCCGGACCTGCTCTTGCGCGGCATGGCGTGGGCGGCGCGTGGCTGAGCATCCAGCCCCACCGGTTTTACTAACGAAAGCGATTTTGCTATGCCACTGATGACCCCACATCTCTGTGCTGCCGTCGACGACCTGCGCGTCCGGCATCATCTTCCTTTCCTTCTGCTGGCCGCCGCACACGGCGCAGATGACCCTGAAGTTGTCACCCTGGGTTCCAGCGCGCAGGGCGCTCCGCTTTCCGACGATTCTCTTTTTCCCGTGGCTTCCGTCACCAAGCTGGCCACGGCGCTGGCGGTGCTGCGCCTGGCTGCAGAGGGAACGATAGCGCTGGACGATCCCCTGGCGGTGCATCTGCCGCAGGCGGCGGCGTCGGTCGAGGGCGTCACGCTGCGCAGCCTGCTGTGCCATAGCAGCGGCCTGCCGGATGACGTGGCGGCGCAGCTTGCCCCTTATGCGCCGGGCCTCACCTGGCGGCAGCTGGGCCAGGCCTGCCTGGCTACGCCTTTGCTGCGGTCACCGGGCAGCCGCGTGACCTACAGCAACGTGGGGTATGGGCTGCTGGCGCTGCTGGTTGAGGCGCGCACGGGGCAGCCCTTTGCCGCGGCATTGGCTGATCTGGTGTTGGAGCCGCTGGGTGTCGAGGGCTATCTGGGCGTCGAGCCGCCGCGCGCCCCGGCAGCGGTGGCCGGCAAACTGGGCGAACATGCCGGCACGGCGTTGGAGCCGTTCAACTCACCCTTCTGGCGCTCGCTGGCCATGCCGTGGGCCGGGCTGGTCACGAACGTCGCCGGCGCACTGGCATTGGTGCGCGCGTTTGCGGGAGTGCCGGCGGCTTTTTTGCCTGCCGCTCTGCGCCGGGCCGCCGTCAGCAGCCAGACCGGCGATCTGCCAGGCGGCTTCACCGGTTTTCAGGAGTGGCCGCTCTGTCCCTGGGGGCTAGGTGTGGAACTGCGGGGCGGTAAGACGCCGCACATGGTTGCGCCCACGCTGTCGCCCGTCTCATTTGGCCACAGCGGCTACAGCGGCTGCTTGGCCTGGGCCGACCCTGCCGCCGGCGGCGGGACCGGTGCAGCGTGGGCACTCCTAGGCGGCCCGCGCGTCTTTTCCGGCTGGCGCAGCTTCTGGCAGCCGCTGAGCGCCCTGCTGACGATGGGCGACGCTGCGGTCTAGTGCGGCGGCTTGGCTCCTTCATTGCGCCGATCCGCCACGATCAGCCCATCGGCGATGGTGACGGTGCGCGGGGCCTGGCGCGCCAGTTCGTCATCGTGCGTCACCATGAGGATGGTTTTGCCCGCCTTCACCAGCGCGGCAAAAAGCGCAAACACGGCGGCGGCTGCCTTGGTGTCGAGGTTGCCGGTCGGCTCATCGGCGACCAGAATAGGCGGGTCATTGGCGAGGGCGCGGGCGATGGCGGCGCGCTGCTGCTGGCCCGCCGAGACGGCGGCGGGAAACTTGTGGGCGTCGCCGGCCATCCCCATCTGGTCGAGCAGATGCATGGCGCGCGCATAGCGTTCGTCCATGCTGTAAACGCCCGCCAGATCCATCGGGATCATAATGTTTTCGACAATGGATAGGGTCGGCAGCAGTTGAAAAAACTGGAAGATAATCCCCATGTTGCGCCCGCGCCATTCCGCCATCTGCCCCTCATCCAGGTGGCGGATAGGGGTGGAGGCGACGATCACCTCCCCTTCCGTCGGGTGGTCGATGCCGGTGAACATGTTGATCAGCGTCGACTTGCCGCTGCCGGACTTGCCCACGACCGCCACAAATTCCCCCGCCTGCACAGTCAGATCGATGCCCTTCAGCGCTGTGAAGGGGCCGGCGGCTGTCTCGTAGACTTTGACGATATGGCGCAGGTCAATGATGCCATCGGCGGTAACGCTGCTGTAGCGCTCCGGCCCGCGGCTCTTGCGCAGTTTATCCAGCACACCCACGTTATGCCTCCACCAGTACGCCGTCTTCGATCTGCAGCACCCGCATGACGCGACCGGCCAGATCGTGGTCGTGGGTCGCCATCAGGATCGTCTTGCCGGCAGCCACCAGCCGTTCAAACACTTCATAGACGGCGTCGGCAGTGCGCGAGTCGAGGCTGCCCGTCGGCTCGTCGGCGGCCAGAAAGGTCGGGTCGTTGGCCAGGGCGCGGGCAATGGCCACGCGCTGGCGCTGTCCGCCCGATACGGCGGAGGGCAGTTTGCCGGCGTGCTCGGCGATCTCCATTTCTTCCAGCAGCTGCATGGCGCGCGCCTGGCGCTCTTTGGACGACTTGTACAGCCCGGCAAAGTCCATCGGCAGCATGATGTTTTGCAGACAGGTCAGCATGGGCATCAGTTGGAA
>JBBRBX010000237.1:0-3362 GCA_038205395.1 Caldilineales bacterium | reverse complement strand
GGCACCCTACCGCTCGTTCCCATGCTTAAAATTACCCGTAATCTTGGCCATCACCAACTGCGCGGCTTTGGCGTCAAGACCCTGGAGGCGGCTCAAGAATTTCTGGGCGTCTTTGCCTTTCAGCACCGTGACCTGCTTGCCGTGCCAGGCGATGAAGACCTTGTTCTCCGGGTTGACCCGGTAGCTGAAGACTTCCTCATCCAGCCGGTTGCGTTTGTCGATTTCGGCCATACCCCTCCCGTTTGAATCGGCGCGCAGACGGTCACGCAGACGGTCACGCACACCGCAGTCTGCCTGAGATGCCCAAAATGCGCAACAAAAAAAATCCCAGCCGCCCATCGGAGCGAAGGCGGCTGGGAGCAAGTGACGAACCGGTGAGAGGGTTACTTCAACTCGTTGCGCGTGTAGCCCAGAATTTCGCGCGCCACCACCAGCGTGTTGACCTGGCCGGTGCCTTCGTAGATGTCGTTGATCTTGGCGTCGCGCATCCACTTTTCGACCAGATACTCGGTGCTGTAGCCGAGCGGCCCCAGCAGCTCCACCGCTTTCTGCGAAACCCAGGTGACGGATTTGCCGGCCTTGACCTTGGCCATGCTCGATTCGAGCTTGTTCTCTTCCTTGGCGTCCAGCAAGGCGGTGGCCTTGAGCGTGAGCAGCCAGGCCGCCTTCAACTGCGCTTCCATCTCCAGCAGGTCCGCCTGCACGGTGCTCAGCTTCCAGCGCGGCTTGCCGTATTCCATGCGGATGCCTTCTTTGGCCAGCGCATCGCGTGTGAACTCAAAGGCGGCGCGGCCGATGCCGATGGCGCTGGCAGCCACGATGGGGCGCGTGGTGTCAAAGGTCTTCATCGCCCCTTTGAAGCCTTTGTTGCCCGCCCCGGTCTTGACTTCGGCGTCCCCTAAAATGTTGTCGGCAGGGATGCGGGCGTTGTCCAGAATGATGGCGACGGTGTCGCTGGCGCGGATGCCCAGCTTCTCCTCCACCTTGGCCACGATCACGCCCGGCGTACCCGCCTCGACTACAAATGACTTCATCCCGGCGCGACCTGCTTTTTTGTCGACAGTCGCCCAGACGACCACCAGCCCGTTGGATTCCTCCAGCGCCAGCTTGCCGCTGGTGCAGAAGATCTTCTGGCCGTTGAGCACCCACTCGTTGGTGGCGGCGTCAAAAACGGCGGTGGTCTGGATGTTGCCTGTGTCCGACCCGGCCTGCGGCTCGGTCATGGCCATGGCGCCCCACTTCGGCTCACCCTCCGTAAAGCGGGTGAGGAAGCGGTCGATCTGCTCCGGCGTGCCCACGGCGTTGATGGCCGCGCCGCCCAACATGGCCGACGGCAGACAGAGATAGACGCCCGCATCGCCCCAACTCAACATCTCGATCATGTGCACCAACGACATGGTGGCAATGTTGGGTTTGCGCTCGCCGCCATTCTGCTGCCCGTCCTGCTGACCGTTGGTCTGGCCATTAGACTGGCCGTTTGTCTGATCGGGCGCTTCCATCACCGCCACACCACCGCCACCGCTGCTGCCGCTGTTGGCGTTGGCGCTCTCGACCATGACGGCGGATTTCTTGGCGGCTCGCGCCTTGGACGCCGCAATATTGGCGCGCTCCATCTCCTGCATTTGCGGCCACATCACGCTGACAAAGCGCACCGGGCGCTCGTGTTCGTTGTCGTCCAGGCGGCGGCTTTCCGGACGCATCACATTCTCCGCCACCATCTGTACACCGCGCAGTTGCTTCTCTATCGCTTCAGGCAGTTTAAATTCGATTGCCATATTTCTGTTCTCCTCAGTTCAGCCGCTTTCCAAACCCTGCATTCAACCTGACAGTATGCCGGCCCTGCTGCATGCCGGCCCTGCTGCACTCAGCCGATGACGGCCCCGTCCAGCGTGGCAAAGCCGCGCCCGTTGCGCAGCCATAACTCGACCGGATGTTCGCGGATATAACCGTGGCCACCCAAGACCTGCACTGCGCCGTCGGTGACTTCCAACACCATCTTGTCGGCGTACTGCTTGGCCAGGTAGGCGGGCCGCGCGGCGTCTTCGCCGCCGTCATACTTGTAGGCTGCTTCCCACACCATCAGCCGCGTGGCTTCCAACTCAATGCGCATGTTGGCCAGCAGGAAAGCGATGCTCTGGCGGTGGGCGATCGGTTCGCCAAAGGCGACGCGCGTCTTGGCATAGCTGACAGCATACTCATAAGCGGCGCGCGCCTGCCCCACAGCCAGGGCAGCCAGCGTGATGCGGCTCAGCGTCAACAGCTTCTGGATGCGGATGCCTTTCAGCCCGCCCAAGCGGTTGGCTTTGGGCACGCGCACATCTTCAAAGTCGACTTCATACAGTTCCAGCGCCTGCATGCCCATCAGCTTGACACGCTTGCCGACCTTGATGCCCGGCGTGTCGCCCGGCACGATATAGGCTTGGGTCGTGCCGCCTTCATCGGCGTAGACCAGGAACAGCTCCGCCTCCGCCGCCAGCGGCACATAGCTCTTCTTGCCGTTGATGACAAAGACGTCGCCCTCCTTGACCGCCGTGGTCTTGAGTTCGGCAGGGTCAAACTGCACCACCGGCTCGACCAGGGCCGCCGTTGCCTTGGGAAAATTCTCATCGCAGAACTGCGCTAGAAACTGTTCCTTCTGTTTGTCGTTGCCGAACTGCGCCACCGGCAGCGCAAAGAGATTGGGCGTCAGCAGATGCAGCGTAATGCCTAAATCACCCCAGGCGAGCTCTTCCAGATAGAGCGCGCTGGTCAGCGCCGAATATTCGCCATAGCCGCCGTATTGCGCGTCGATGGCGCCCGGCAGCAGCCCGATCTCCCAACCCATCTGCACCACATTCTGCGGCACATGCTTTGATTCCTCTGCCTCACGGTAGACGCTGCGCAAGTTTTTTTCGGCAAAGCGGCGCACAGTCTCCACGAGCATCTTCTGTTCGGATGTCATGTTAAACGAATACATAGCTGCTCCGTAGTGAGTTCATTTCCGTGTTGCGGCCATACCCGCGGCCGCGCTTCTCAACCAGCGTATTGCGACGTACTCAACCTGCTGTACCGTCCCCTCGCAAGCGCAAGGCGCCGCGATGGCGCAGAGCGGCGTGCAAGGTGTGCTCAGCGTAAACGCCGTGTGTTTTGCCGCGGTTGCCGGCGCGCCCAATAATGCAGCATGAATCTGTTCAGGAATGGCAGCAAGAGCCGGTTGGCGGCCGGCGCGCCAAGAGAAGAGTTTGTATGGCGGTGATCACAGCCACAGCCGCGCACTTGCCGCTGGTAAAAACATTCATCCACGACGCGCCCCACCGCCAGGGAGGGCTGGCGGATGAAGATCTGGCCATGCTGGTCGCAGCAGGCAATGTACTGCTGGCTGT
>JBBRBX010000236.1:0-3373 GCA_038205395.1 Caldilineales bacterium | reverse complement strand
GACGGCGGCCAGCCTTTTGTTTCCCTGCAGCCGGCTTTGCCACCTTTGCCAACCCAGATAGAGCAGGCTGGGCGCCAGCACAACGGTGGAAGGATGCGTGGCGTTGGCGACAGCCAGAACGAGGGCTGCCCACCATAAGGGGCGGCGGCCGGTCAGCACACCCAGCCCCAGCCACAGATAGGCCAGCACAGCGGCGGCGGCAAACGAGTAGTTCTCGACATAGCCGAAAAATAACTGCATCAGCCCCAGCGTCGCCAGCAGCCCATAGGTCAGCCAAGGCGGCGCCAGCCGCCGCTCGCGGCTGAGAGCCAGCACCACCAGCAGATAGAGCAGGCCCGCCAGCGGGCTGAGCAGCCGGTAGACAGGCATGGCATCTTCCCAGGCGAATTGCGCGTGCAGCGCCAGCCACAGTTGGCTGTGCAGAAACACATCCAGCGGGGCCTGCCAGGAATGGGTAATGCGCAAGGCAGGGTCGGGATAGGCAATGCCTTTGGCCAGCATAAAGGCGTCTCCCCAACGGGTATGGACGATGGGCAAGAGGTAGAAGGCGGCCACCAGGAGCGCAGTCACCAGCGGCAGCAGGAACGGCTGCCAGGCAGCCAGCAGCGGACGGGGCTTGCTGCGCACGGCCCATACGGCCACAACCGCCGCCGTCAGCCCCAACGCCCCCAGCAGCAGTGGCCAGAGCGGCCAGTAGTGCACCGGCCACAGCCCCCACCACTGGCTCTCGGCGGCGGCGGCGTCAGGCACGCTGTTGGGGGGCGTGGCCGGCAAAAAGTAGGCGTAAAGATGCAGCGCCAACAGCAGCAGTGCCAACGCCTGCAGCGCGATGGCTGTGCCGCGCTGCAGGCGGGTGGAGGGCAAAAACACCGAATCAGTTGAGAACGAGGAACTCAGTGGCAACCCAGCCGCCGTTGACGTTGTCGGTGTTGGGGCGGCCGCCAAGCTGCGTCCACAATCCATCCTCCGAACGCTCGACCACCGGATAAATCTCCCCCTCATAGACATAGCCGACAATTTCGGCCTCCGTCGAAGGCTGCGCACGCACACGCAGACGCAGCCCCTCGGTCTGTACAGTCGCCGTGCCTGGCGCAGCCGCGATCAAGTTGAGCGGCTGGGTGGCGGTGACGGTGGTTGTGCCGGTCGTACCGGTCGTGGTCGTGACAGGCGCCGGTGCCGTCACGGTGGTTACGGGCGCTTCGGTGATCGCACCGGCCACACTGACGAAATTGGTGGAAACCCAGCCGGAGCCGCTGGGCAGGGCGGGAATGGCCAACTGCACCCATTCACCATCCGAACTGAGGCCGATGACATCGTATTCTTCTCCTTCTTTGATACCGCCGACTACCGTACCGCCGACGCTGGGTTCGCTGCGCACCCGCAGCGAGCGCGCGGAGACTGTGGCCTTTGCCGCACTCACCGCGCCGGCGCCGGCGGCATCTTCATCGGCGGCGCCGCTCTGTTGCGCCACCTGGGCGACCATATCTGCCATACTGGCGCCATTGGCTCCACCGCAAGCGCTCAGCACCGTCATAGCGACGAGCAGCAGAAGGACAAGCCCGGCTCGATAGGTATTGGTTTGCTGGTTGTTGATCATAGCAATTTTCTCCTGAATCAAAATCGTATTATTCCACGTGCCGATGGACAAGCGCAAAAGCGCACACGGGTCTCATCTCACTTGTCATCTCACTTGTCTGCTCACTTGCCTGTCACCGCGGTTTCCCAGCGTCCGGCCTCGGCCAGGGTGGCGGCATCGTACAGAATCACCTGCAGCGTCACCGGCTGCGCTGCCGTCAGGGGCGGCAGGTAGAGCGTATAGACATCGCGCACCAGTTCCTCAGGGAGCCAGGCGGTGGTGGGAGCAACCTGGCGCAGCGGGAACTGGTCGCTGACGGCAGGTGCACCATCCGCATAGAGCAGCGGGCTGCCGCCGGCGTCGAGCAGGCGCAGTGACACTTTGAGCGTCTGGTCAAGGGGCGCGGCCGGGCGCCAGTAGAGCGCCAGGCGCAGGGCGGGGCCGGCGGCCCACGCCAGCGTTTGCAGATCGTAGCCCGCCAGCAGCAGCCGGCCGCCAGCCATCGGGAGTGACAGCGGATTGGGAGGGGCGGCAACTTGTGCGCCGCCGCGCGGCCAGGCGCGCACCAGCGGCCCCTCGCCGCTAAAGCTGTAGTCGCCGGCGACCCCCTCCAGTTCGCGTGTCAGATAGGTGGGTGCACCAGCCGCCACGGACTGCGCCAGCAGTTCGCGCCGCTGCTGCGGGTCATCGGCGGCAACGGCAGTGGCGCTGCGCCCCAATCCTTGCGCCGCCTGCATATACTTGAGTGCAGTCGCCTCACCCTCCAACCCCAGGACGATGCTGCCGGGTGGGAAGTCGACTTTGGCCATATCCACCGCATAATCATGCACCTGCCATGCCTGGCTGCGATTGACCCATGCTCCACGGCCCGGCCCCCACGCCAGCAGCGCGAGCAGAGCGAAAGCCACCAGCCAACTGTAGCCTGCGGGCATCCCCAGGCGCGGCAGCCAACGCAGCAGCAGCGCCACCCCACCGCCGGCCAGCAGCGCGAGACACAAGAAGACCGGCAGCAAGAAGACCTCTTGGTCGCCGACACGGTAGAGCAGCGCAAAGAAGAGGTTGACAGCCAGCACCAGCAGCACCAGCAGCCACTGCTTGCGCACCCGCGCATCCGCCAGCCAGCCGCAGCCCAGCAGGGCCAGTGCACCGCCGATCCAGCCCAACTGCGCCAGTCCCAGCGCTAGCCATTCCTGCGGCGTGCGCTCCACCGTCAGGGCCGAGACGCTGAAAAAGCCGCTGTAGCCGCGCGCCAGCACATGATCCCAGAAGCCGGCCCACGTGTTGCGATAGGAGCCGTGCAGATCGAGAACACCGGCAGACGCGCGCAGCGGCAGATAGAGATAGAGCAGCAGCGGCAGACAGAGCGCCGCCAGCCACAGCAGCCAGGCGCGCCGTGGCTGCCAAAGATTGGGCACGCTCCAGAGCAGATAGATCGCCACGCCGGGCAGCGCCAACAGCAGCGTGCGGTGATGGCTGAGGCCCAGACCAATCAACAGCGCCAGCAGCGTCATCTGGGCGGCAAAACGGCGTCCACGATAGCGGGGCGCGTCGAGCGTCACCAGTAGCACCGCAGCCAGCAGCAGATTATGCAGCGCGTAGACCTCGGCAACAGTGGCCTGCGCCCACCACACAGGGCCAAGGCCAAAGCAGATCGCTGCGGCCAGAGCAGCCGCCATCTCTATGGTCCAGTCTGTGCGCGGATGGCGCACCAGCCGCTGCGCCACGGCAAAGAGCAGCGCCACAGCCGCGGCGGCAGCCAGCGCGCTGAACAGATTGACGCGCCAGGCCCAGTTGCCG
>JBBRBX010000235.1:0-3393 GCA_038205395.1 Caldilineales bacterium | reverse complement strand
AATGGGACTGCAAGGTTTCAATCCCTCGTTCGGGTTGTGCCTTGGCGGCACGCGTTTATCGCTGCTGCGTACCTGGTAGCAGCGGATGTTTCAATCCCTCGTTCGGGTTGTGCCTTGGCGGCACTGCTACTGGCGGCGCTGTGTGAGAACAAAGTGCAAGTTTCAATCCCTCGTTCGGGTTGTGCCTTGGCGGCACCGCTCTCGCTGCTGCCCTGAAAAAGAACTTCTTGAAACGCCGGTTGCCCCACAACACACAAGTACCACCTGAGAGGGCGGCGCAACCCCTGCGCAACCGGCTGAACCCACACCATACGCCCCACCAGCGAGCGTCTCCCAAAACAGAGCGCGCTTTTGTGGACGGCGCCGGCTGGACTGGCTTGGCCCAGACCAGGCAGTAGCCGGCGATGCTTCCTGCTTCCCAGAGGTAGACCCCTGTCTCACTGTCTCTTGCATCTTTCGTCTGTGCTTGCGAGCATCCCCCTTCACGATCCCGCCTGCTGCGATGCTCGCAAACCGCTAAATTAAAAAAAGATCCGGCTCTTGCGGCCGTTCACTGCCTACTGTCTCTACCCGCTTACGGCACGCCTGGCATAGAGGATAAAAGCGCACCGAATCCTGGCTGATGGACAGATGCCGATCCAGCATACGCCGCAGCCGTACATAGTCCTTCTCCGTCAAGTAGCATTCAAACAAGCTATATTGCGTCCAGTGCCCAAAGCCGCTGAGCAGCTTGTGCACCTTGCTGCGCCGTCTATCCTCGACAATGTCGTAGGCGATGACATATAACGTCGTTGTGCGGTTGTCCGCCATGATTCTACCACACTTTCTTTGGCGCCGCTCAACGTATTTGAAACGGCCGGTAGTCAGGCGTCTCACCCAGTAGATATTTTGCCAACAAGCGCGCCTGCAGCTCCAGACAGCGCCGGTAGGTGGCCTTGTAATCAAAAACCGGATGCTGAATCTCTGTGTTGAGACGCTGCTCAAACTGCTGTAGAAATAACTTGCGTCCACTGGCGCTCAGTTGATATACCCCCATCTCTGCCGCGAAGTGCTGCGGCTGCAAAATCTGCTTGTTGATGACGGTCAACACCACCGAATCTACGATGGGCGTGCGCATCTCCTCCATCAGGTCCAGCGGCAGCGCCGGCTTGCCGTACCCTTCACTGTGCAAATAGCCAATGTACGGATCAAAACCGGCAATCTGCACGGCGCTCAATACATGATTCATGAGCAGAACATAGCCAAAGCTGAGCAGCGCATTGATAGGGTCCGTGGGCGGCCGCCGGTGTCGCCCATCAAAGCCAAAGTCATGTTTGAACAGCAGCCGCAGCGCCCCAAAGTAGGCGGCGGCCCCCGCGCCTTCCAACCCTTGCAGCGCACCCAGCGCCGACTGTGCCTGCGGATGGCGCGGATCGGGCGGCCCATCCTCTTCGCACTGCAGCCGATCCACCTCGCCGATCAACCGCTCAATGCTGTCGGCTGCCTGCGCAATCTGTTCTTTCCGTTCCGGCTCGTCGATCGTGCGGTTGCTGCGCAGGAGCAGGGTGCGCTGATTGTGCAGCTTGCCCCGCACAAAGCGCGTCGCCAACAGCACCCGCCGCCGATAGTCGTTGTGCGCCCGATATTGCGCGGTGCGTACAAACACATTCTTGCTCACCTCCGGCGCCAGCCTTCCTTGAAAGCGCCCCCAGAAGTCGCAAAAGCAGACTTCGGCATTTTGCGCCAGCAGGGCCAGCAGCGCCGGTGTGGTCACGGTGCTGTCGCCCATCACCACCACCTGCTCCACTTTCATCAGCGGCACACGCACACTGCGTTTCTCCGCCCCCGTCTGCTCATTGGCCGGAATTACGACGAGCAACGTGTCTCCATCTTTGCGCACGACACTGTATGGCTCGGTAAGATATAAAGTTGTCATGTCGCCCCTTTCCCGTTTCTGTGTGATTTGCGCGCTGCGTTTGCGCCATCCGCTCCGGCTTCCTGAACTGCCAGCAGTTGGGTCTCCAGCGGCAAGCAGACATCATACAGGCTGCATCCTTTGCAGCGAGCCGGCTGTGCGGTGTGCGGCGGGATGACGGCAAGCGCAACAGTGCGCTGCATGGCTTGGATAATGGCTTCGGTGCTGCTGCGCAATTCGGGTGTAAAGGGCACTTCTTCGCGCCGCCGGCTGCCAAAGTAGAAAATGGCGCCGCGTGACACGCGCTGTCCGGTCATCTCTTCCAAGCAAAGCGCCTGTGCACACAACTGCGCCTGATCGTTGCTCCATTTTCCCTGCTGCCCCTGTTTGTATTCAACCGGGGCCAACGTGCCGTCTGACGCCTCTTCCACCAGATCGCAGATGCCGCTGATTCCCAGGCTGTAGCTGTAGACATGGACACGGCGGTGAGCCACCACCCCTGATGGCTGTGTGGCGTAGCCTGGTTCATCGATATGCTCATGGTTGACGATGCCGCGCAGCACGTGCACGTTTTCGGCCATTTCCGCCTGCACATACATATACCAGAAGCGCCGTGCGCAGTAGGCATACTGATTGACATACGACAGCGGCAGCAGATCCATCATGCTTCGTCTCCTCCCCTGAGCAGCCGCACCTGGCCCAGCCCATGCGTTGTTTTGTAGCCGACGCCGGCGAAAAAGGCCAGCCGCAGCAGCCGTTCCAAGTGGATGGCGTGGCTGCGGCTGCTGCGGTCGAGCAGTTGATACTCCAGTTTGCCTAGGCCGCCCAGATAGGTCTGGCCCTGAAAGTGCAGCGCTTCGGTGCGCCAGTTCCAGATGCGGCCCACCACCACGTTGCGCTCGACCCATTCTTCAAAGGCACGGCCCCACGTGTCGCCGCTGAGCCGGTCCCAGCGTGTGCGCAGCCCGGCAATGGCCATGCGCGGCAGGGGAAAGCGTTCGATGCGGCGCACCTTGTTGTCGGCATCTCCCCAACGGATGGCGGTGGGGCTGGCAAACTCCAGCGTCCACGCATCGGGCGCGGCGTCAATGGCCGCCAGCTCCTCCAGGGTGGTATAGCCGGCCCACGGATGGCTCTGCGCTGTGCCCAGGGCATCGTGGATGGTCAACTGCACAGCACCCAGCCGCAGCACCGGCAGCGGTTGGCGCTGCAGATGGCGCAGGAACACGCTCGCCAGTTCGTCGTCGAGCAATGTCACGCGCAGCCAGCCCGGCTGCCCCTCGTGCGCATGCACCAGCTTGTCCTGCGGGCTGCGCCAGTAGCCGTAGAGCGGCGAGAGGGTGAATGCCGCCCGCTCCTGGGCTTCGTGCATGCGCTGGGACAGCCCAGGGTCCACCGTGCGGATGGCGTCATAGAAGGCCGCATGCGCCATCTCACCTGCCGCCGCATTGAGCGTGCCGGGGGTGAGGGCGACTAAATTGAGGACGAGAGAACGAAAG
>JBBRBX010000234.1:0-3447 GCA_038205395.1 Caldilineales bacterium | reverse complement strand
CTGCCCGAAGCCGACACGATCCGTCAGGAGTCCGAAAAGCTGCGCAAGATGGGCGTACAGGTGCAGGTTGTCCTGATCCACCAGGGCACAGCCGTGGGCAGCAACACCATCGGCCAGCAGTCACCTGTGCCGTGGGAAGGGCCGATCATGGACATTGTCCAGGCTATCCAGGACACCACCGTGGATGTCGTGCTGGCCGGCCACACCCACCGCGTCTCCAACCTGATGGTCGGCAAGATTTTGCTGGCGGAAGGGATCAATGCGGGCGCCAGCTATTCGGTGGTGCAGATGGTGGTGAAGGGCCAGGATGTCGAGTGGGCCGGCGCCGCCACGCGCATTGCCAAGAATATCGGCGTAGCGGCACGCGCTGACGTCAAGGCCATTGTCGATGACGCCAATGCCCAGACAGCCATCCTGCGCAACAAGGTGATCGGCACGCAGCAGTTCGACATCAAGCGCGCCCCCACCCGCCTGCTGGAATCGGCCATGGGCAACATGGTGGCCGACGCCATGCGTCTCAAGTATCCGGGCGTGGACGCCGCCTACAACAACTCCGGTGGTTTGCGCGCCGACCTTGTCTGTCTGCCGCCCTCCTCCGCCGGAGAAGCGGCGTGTGAGATCACCTGGGGCGAGATGTTCTCGGTGCTGCCGTTCGGCAACCGCACCGTGATCGCAACCTACACCGGTGCGCAGTTGGAGCAGGCTTTCCTCAACGGCGTGTCGCCGGTCTGCAATACGCAGATCGCCACCGGGCGCTTCCCGCAGATCTCCGGGCTGAAGATGACCTTCACCTGCAACGGCACGACGCCGGTGATCACCGGCATGTGGAAGACGCCGGAAGGCATCAACGGCCCGCAGATTCCGATCGGCCCCACCGACACGGTGCGCATTGTCACCAATGACTTTATGTTCACAGGTGGCGACGGCTACACCGTGCTGGGGCAGGGCGCGGACGTCCAGCAGCCCGGCGACGACCTGCTGGAGCTGACCATCAATTATGTGACGGCCAACTCCCCGGTCGGTCCCGTGGTGGAAGGACGCATCGTCCAGCAGTAAATAATAGTACAAAAAAAGTGGCGCCAGTAAATACTGGCGCCACTTTTTTTGCGAGTACAGGGCCGTTGATTGTACGGCGCGTGCGGCACAACCCCAGCCGTCTACATCCCGCGCAGATGCCCTTCCAACTGGTCGCCGCGCTGACGGAAGCGGCGGCTGCACCAGGTTTTCCCGCTCCCAGCGTCCTCCCAGCCCAATGCCTGCGCCTGCTGCGCCAGTTCGTCCACCAACTGTTCCAGTTCCGGCGTGGGCTGCGGCGCGCCGCCCTCACCCAGCGCCACCGTCCAGCTCTGCTCCGAGCGCAGCACAATCTCGATCCCGCACCAGCGCAGCGCCCCCCACTGGCTGGCAGAACCGTGGGGATACTCGACGACGGCCAGCACAAACTGCGCTTCCGGTGCAGCGTAGCGCGGCAGAACCAATTCGGCAGCCACTTCGGTCTTGGCGGCGTCAACCTTGGTGGGGGAGGGGCTAACCTGGACGGCGCTCTCCCCTACCGGCGCGCCGGACTGGTAAATATGTTCCAGCACGCGCAGGCGGCAGGGATAAGGCGTGATCTCCGCCACCACCCACCCCGCTACCACGTTACTGGCCAGGTCACGCGGTTGTCGCTGCGGGAGCAGGGCAAGATAGCCTTCAAACTGGGTGACGTCGCCGTGATGCGGTTGCGCGTGGGGCTGATTGTGCGGCTGTTCGTGTGAAACGTGGGTCATGCTGCCTCCTGGATAGGTGCGGTTCTGCGGCGCAGGCAGCGCCGCATCCAGAGTAACTAACATGCAATTAACCGGATATGCGAAAGAGCATGGCATACCTGTGATCCAGCGCACATCAGCACCCCCTGTTTTGAGGCAAAGTACAACCCGAACGTGCGCCTGTCCGGTAAAAAGAATGCCGGCGCAGCGCAAAGCTCACAAATTGATAACGTGCAGAGAACACGATTTATGCTATACTTAGAACACGCTCGTGAACTCCCGTCCAACAGCGAAGGCGCTATGCCTGCCATATTATTTGTCTGCACAGCCAACCGTATTCGTTCACCGCTTGCCGAACATCTCTTGCGCCGCCGCCTGGCAGCCGATCCACTTACCGCCACCTGGCGCATCGAGTCTGCCGGCGCGTGGGCCGTCGCCGATTTGCCGGCGCTGCCCGCTGCCTGCGCGGCTGGGGCCGAGTTGGGCGTCGATCTGAGCGATCATCGCGCCCGCCGCACGGAAGATCTCAACCTGCAAAACTATGACCTCATTTTGACGATGGAACGCGGCCAGCGCAACGCCCTGCGTGTGGAAAATCCAGCCATCGCTGAACGCATCGTCACCATGAGTGAGGCGACTACCGGCTATGATTATGACATTGCCGACCCGCCCGGCCACACACCCACCGCCATCCGCAACACGGCGCTTGATCTCAACGACCTTCTTACGCGCGGGACATTGCGCCTGGTGCGCGCCATCAGCAGCGGGCTGGGCGGCAGGCTGGAGTAAGCGTTCGCCGCCCTGCGCGTATTCTCCCAATCCGCCGCGCCTGGACTAAAATAGCTCTTTATGCGCATCCTATTTGTCAGCGGCATCGGCGGCGATACGCAGCGGTATCGCTGCCTGCACCACCAAGAGCAGCTTGCGCTGCACGGCATTGAAAGCTGCCTGCTGCAGACCGCCGATCCCGCTCTTTACAACGAAGCCACCCTCTGCGATCTGGCTGTCCTCCATCGTGTGCCCTGGTCGCCGCTGATTGCCGATGCAGTCACACTGCTGCACGGGCGCGGCGCAGCGGTGGTCTTTGAAACCGATGATCTGATCTTTGCGCCCGAACTTTTTGGCCGCATTGCCTACATCGACAGCTTGTCACCCGAACAGGTGCAGCGCTTTCGCGCCGATCTGGACGGCCAGGTGCAGACCTTTGCCGCCTGCGACTGCGTACTGACCACAACCGCATTTTTGGCGCAGGCTGCGACCGAGCGCGGCAAAACCGCTTATATCCAGCGCAACGCCTGCAGCACCGGCATGCTGGCTGCCGCCGAAGAGGCTTACAGCCTGCGCCGGCAGCGGCTGGCCGCCCAGGAGGCGCAGCGCCAGGCCGGCGAGCAGCCGCCCGTCGTGCTCGGCTACTTCAGCGGCAGCAGCTCGCACAACCGCGACTTTGCCACCATCGCGCCCGTCCTAGCTAAACTGCTGCAGCGCCACCCGCAGCTGCGGCTGCAGATCGGGGGGCCGCTGGAACTGCCCCTGTCGTTGCTTGCCTACCAAGCGCGCATCCGTCGCATTCCTTTTGTCGCCTGGCAGGAGCTGCCCACCTTTATTGCCCAGGTCGACATCAATTTGGCCCCGCTGGAAGTGGATAACCCCTTCTGCCAGGCCAAAAGCGAGATCAAGTTCAGCGAAGCCGCTCTGCTCG
>JBBRBX010000233.1:0-3499 GCA_038205395.1 Caldilineales bacterium | reverse complement strand
CGGCTGCGCGAGACGTCCACCATCTCATAGCCGCAGTTGGGACAGCAGATCATATGGCAGTTGCCCGCCATCGGACAGCCGCTGTGGCAGGCGTCGCCGACCGGCAAAAATGTAAAACTGCACAGCGGGCAGTTGATTGCTTGTATGCTTGTTGCGCCAGCCATCCGGTTACGCCCCCCAGCGAATCACCCAGTTGAGCAGCCCGCCCACCAGGAGTGCAATCGGAAACACCGTCGCCACCACCCAGAAGGCCGTGCGGGCGCCGTGCTCCTTGACGATCATCAACACATTGGCCACACACGGGACAAACAGGGTGATCACCACCATGCTGACCAGCACCTGCACGGGATCCATCAGCCCGCGCCGGCTCAGGTCAAACAGCCCGGCCGCACCGTAGTCGCGGCGCAAAAAGCCGACCAGCAGCGCATTGGTGGCTTCCACCGGCAGCCCCAGCCAGTTGACCACCAGCGGGGCCAGCGCCGCCTGCAGCCAGAGCAGCGCGCCCACGGCGTCGAGCACAAAGAGCAGCGCCGTCCCCAGCACAAAAATCGGCACGACTTCCCACAGATACCACTCCATGCGCGCCAGCGTCTTGACCAGAATGTTGCGCAGCGCCGGCAGCCGCATGGGCGGCAGTTCGAGCAGAAAATCCGACTGCTCGCCGGGGATGATGCGTGCGGCCAGATAGCCGACCGCCAGCACCGTGGCCACGACCACGCCGCCCCAGACCAGCACCGCGCCCAGCCCCAAGCCGCCCACCATCCCCATCAACACGCCAAGCTGCGCCGAGCAGGGGACACCCAGCGCCAGCAGCAGCGTCACCTGGATGCGCTCCTTGCGCGTCTCCAACATGCGCGTGGAGACGGTGGCCATCGTGTCGCAGCCCAGCCCCAGGATCATCGGCAGCACCGCCTTGCCGTTCAGCCCCATGCTGCGAAAGGCGCGGTCGAGCATCACGGCCAGGCGCGGCAGATAGCCCGAATCTTCCAGCAGGCTGAAGGCGAGAAAAAACGCGCCCACAATCGGCAGCACGATGGCAAAGCTGTAGGTCAGCGCCACCGTCACCAGCCCATATTCGCCCACCAGCAGGCTGCGCAGCCAGGCGAAGGGCACCAGCGCATCGACCACGGCGGTGAGCCAGGGGTTGATCAGCCCGCCGAACAGCCCATTCTCCAGCAGATCGACCAGCACGCCTGCGCCCAGCACGCCCACAAAGAGATAGACGAGATAGAGCACGGCGGCCAGGATCGGCCAGCCCCAGACGGGATGCACGGCCAGGCGCCCGATGGTTTCCGCCGCCGAAGTCTGCATGGCGCGGCGCTGGAGCACTGCCGCCGCCAGCAGCTGCGCTTCGCCCACCCGCCGCCGGTTGATGCGCAGCGCCAGTGAGTCCCCACCCTGTGCGCAGGCGTGGGCGTCGAGTTGGCGGCGCAGGGTTTCCAGCGTCTCCTGCTCGGCGGCGGGCAGCCCTAGCGCAGCCGGCAGATCGTCGCCCCCGCCCAGAAAATGGAGCGCCAGCCCGCGCACCAAAAGATGGCTGCTGCCCGGCAGATAGCGCTGCACCTGGGCCACGGCGGCCTCCACGGCGTCGTCATAGGTGATGGTGTAGGGGCTGACGGGGGCCTGGCCCGCCGCCGCCAGCATCTGCTCGATGCCTTCGCCTGCGGTCGCCACCGTGGTCACTACCGGCAGCCCCAGCCGCTGCGCCAGGGCGGGCGCATCCACGGCAATCCCGCGCGTGTGCGCCTCGTCGGCCATATTGAGCGCCAGCACGCTGGGCAGCCCCAGCTCCGCCAGCTCCAGCGTAATCACCAGGCTGCGGCTCAGATTTTTGGTGTCGGCCACCTGCAGCACGGCGCTGGGCCGTTCGGCCAGCAGGATGTCGCGCGTCACCCGCTCGTCGTCGGAGAGCGGCACCAGGCTGTAGACGCCCGGCGTATCGACGAGCCGGGTGAGGTCTTGCGCGCCCCGCACGCGGCCTTCCGTCACCTCGACCGTGGTGCCGGGGTAGTTGGAGACGGTGGCATAGCGCCCGGTGAGTGCGCCGAAGACGACCGACTTGCCGACGTTGGGGTTGCCTACCAACACAAAGGTGGGCGAAGCGGTTTGGGTGGGCGCAGGCTGCGCGTGGGTGTGAAGAGCCATAACAGGGTCTAGAATATCATGACACCTGTCCCGCCCGCCACATGACATTTATCCCCATTGGGGGCTATTGGCGTGCGGTGCGTCCGACTGCCGGCTGCAAAGGCGCTCAACCGGCGCATTAAGCACGGTTAATTCAGCGCTGCGTAAACCAGGCCACGGTCGCCGCCACAGCCTCGTCCAGCGGCGTGGTCTGGGCGCCAAAGGCGGCGCGGAAGCGGCTGTCGTCTACGATATACGGCTCTTCAAACTCGTAGGTCAATTCCTTCATCTCGCGCACGATAGGCGAGAACAGCCCCACGAGCGAGAGCATGAGCGAGTTGACGGTGCGGCTCTTGACCGGTTTGCCCAGCGCCTGGGCGAATTTCTCCAGCAGCGCATTGGTCGAAACCGTCTCGGCGTTGGGCACATGCCAGGCGCTGCCATAGGCTTCCTCGTGGCGGCTCAAGGTAATCAGGGCGCGCGCAAAGTCGGGGACATAGGTGTAGGTGTGGGGCAGATCGGGGTTGCCGAACAGATCGACCGCCTTACCGGCCTGGGCGGCGGCAAAGAAGCGGTCGCCAAAAACCGCCGTGTCGGTGGCGCGCGGGCCAAAGAAGTCGGCGGCGCGCCCGATGGTCGCCCGCAGCTTGCCGGCCTGGTGCGCCGCCAGCAGTTGGCTGGCGATGGCGGCGCGCGTCTTGCCTTTGGCGCCGGTCGCGGCGTAGGGCATCTCTTCACGGATGGGTTGGCCGTGGGTGGGGCCATACATGTAGAGGTTATCGACAAAGACCAGCCGCGCCTGCGTGCGGGCGATGCCGTCGATCAGGCTTTGCATCAGCGGCGGCCACAACGCCGGCCACTGGGTGTATTCCGGCTGGGCCGTGCTGAAGACCACTTCGGCCTTAGCCGCCAGACGCGCCACGGTGGCCGCGTCCGTCAGGTCGCCCGCCACCAGCGTAACGCCAGTAGGCAGCGTTTCCGCCACCTGGCCGCGCCGGTTCACCAGGGTGACGGCGACCCCCTCCTGCACCAACTGCTGCATAAGCGTCATCCCCACCTGGCCGGCGCCAAAGAGCGTTGCCGTGGAGTACGTGAGCGTAGACATGGGCAGATTTCCTTTTCGCTAAAAAATTACACCTTTCGTGTGCAGAACCGCCGCCTGCATCCCCAGCAGGCTACACCCTACCACAGTGGCAGAGTCAAGCGGCAATTTTCAGCGGGGTGCAAGCCGGCGTTGTGCATGGAGTTGGGAAACGTCACGCAGCAAACGTGACCAACGGGAGAGCACAATTGACGGGGGGTTGGTCACGCTTGCCGCGTGACGGGGTTGAGCATGTATGTCACGCATGCAGCGTGTCATCTATCGCTTGCCCCC
>JBBRBX010000232.1:0-3544 GCA_038205395.1 Caldilineales bacterium | reverse complement strand
CTTTCCGTGCGCGCCTTCAACCAGTGGATCGCCGCCGCGCAGGCCGAGGACGTGCTGGCGGCGGACGACCAGATGGTCTGGCTGCCCGGCTGCACACCGCAGCTCAGCCCGCAGCGGCAGGCGGCGCTGGATGGGCTGCTGGCGCATTTTGCCGCCGCCCCCTATGCGCCGCCCAATTTGCAGGATTCCATGCAGATGCTGGCGGATGATGCAGAATTGTTTGCTTACCTGCTGGAACAGAATATTCTCGTGCGGCTGGGCGGCGATGTCCTGCTGCGCCAGGAAGACTTCGCCGCCATGCTGGCCGCCATCGAACAGAAGCTGCGGGCGGCGGGGATGATCACGTTGGGAGAAGTACGCGATCTCTTTGGCACCAGCCGCAAATATGCCCAGGCGGTGCTGGAAGAGATGGACGCCCGCCGCATCACGCGGCGCGAGGGAGAAGGGCGTGTGCTGCGCGCATGAGCACCGCCGGCAGGGTTTATCCGATGTTCCGTAGGTGCAGCGCGTGCGCCCGCCGCTAACCCTGCGGCTGGGGGAGTGGGCGGCCCTGGCTTTGCTGCTGGCGATCTTTGCCGCGCAGGCGCTGGCGGCCTCGCCGCAGAAATCGGCCTCCTTTGACGAGCAGTATCATCTCACCGCCGGCTACGCCTATCTGCGCACCGGCGACTTCCGGCTGGCCACGACGCATCCGCCGCTGGCGGGGATGATAGCGGCGCTGCCGCTGCTGCCGCGCACGGATATCAACCTGCCGCTCGACAGCCCCCTGTGGGAGCAGGGCAACCGCTACGATTTTTCCGACCTCTTCTTGTGGCGCGCCAACGCCGACCCGCAGGGGATGCTGGTGCAGGCGCGCGCGGGCATCACGCTGCTGGGTGTGCTGCTGCTGGCGGGGCTGTTTGCCTGGGGGCGGCGGCTGCTGGGTGCGCCCGGCGGCTGGCTGGTGTTGGTGCTGGCCGTCTTTGACCCCAACCTGATTGCCAACAGCCGCATCATCTCCACCGATCTGCCGCTGACGGCCTTTTTCTTTTTGGCGGCCTGGCGGCTGTGGTGCTGGCTGGAAGCGCGGCGGTCCTACGACCTGCTGCTGACGGGGCTGTTGGGCGGGCTGGCGATGGCGGCCAAGTACAATGGGCTGTTGTTCTGGCCGGTGGCCGGGCTGGCGGCGCTGCTGTACACGGCTTCGCCGGCGAATTTTCGTGTAGTCAAAGATAGCTGGTGGCGGCGGCTGGCAGGGGTGGCGGGAGCAGGGTTGGTGGGGCTGTTTGTGCTGTGGGCTGTCTACCGCTTTACCTGGGGCACGCCGCTGCAGCTGCCGTTTCCGCTGCCGCTGCCGGCGCCCTTCTTCTGGGACAACCTGTGGGCGACCCTGGCCGGGCTGGTGCAGGAGACGGTCGTCAAGCCCGATTTTCTGCTGGGGCAGGCGTCGACGGGCGGCTGGTGGTACTACTTCCCGGTGGCCATCGCCGTCAAGACGCCGCTGCCGCTGCTGATCCTGACGGCGGCCGGGACGGCGGCGCTGGCGCGCAAGCGGGAGGGGCGGCGGCAGGGGCTGCTGTGGCTGCCGCCGCTGGCATTTGTGTTGATGGGGCTGACGGGCGTGCTCACCATCGGCTACCGCCATATGCTGCCTGCCGTGCCGTTTGCGATTCTGCTGGCGGGCAACAGCGTCGACTGGCTGCAGCTGCGGGCGCGGCGGGAGGTGACGTGGGCGGGATGGGCTGCGAGCGCAGCAGGCGCGCTGCTGCTGCTCTGGCTGGCCGTGGGCACGCTGGCGATCTTCCCGCACCAGGAAGCCTACTTCAATGCGCTGGCCGGCCCCTGGCGGAACTGGAGCAACATCCTGGTCGATTCCAACCTGGATTGGGGGCAGGATTTGCCGGCGCTGCGCCGCGTGATGGACGAACGCGGCATCGACAGCGTCAACCTGGCCTATTTCGGCAAGGCCGTGCCGGAGCTGTACGGCGTGCGCTACCGCCCGCTGCCGGGCTATCTGCGCTTTATGCAGGGGCGCGAGATTGCCGCCTACAACCCCTACACGCCGCCGCCGGGCTGGTACGCCATCAGCGCCACCAGCCTGCGGCTGGGCACGCTGCAGCCGGAGACCACCGACCTCTACGCCTTCTTTCGCGACCTGAC
Organism: Caldilineales bacterium; assembly: GCA_038205395.1. Classification (GTDB taxonomy): domain Bacteria; phylum Chloroflexota; class Anaerolineae; order Caldilineales; family Caldilineaceae; genus Fredericiella. The sequence continues at coordinate 1,405 of JBBRBX010000232.1, read as the reverse complement.
GCCGGTGGACCGCGCCGGCTATTCGATCTATCTCTACCAGGTGGATGATCCTGCCGGGACAACCATCGTGCGCCCGCAGGTGGTGGACACACCGGTCTATCAGATACCCGCCGCCGACCTGGGCATCGAGCCGGGGGTGCGGGCGGCAGTCAAGTGGCGGCAGAGCGGCGACAGCGTGATCTACCCGCAGGGGCAGGATTTGGTCTTGCCGCCCGCACCGGCGTATCATCCGCTGGCAGCCGATCTGGGCGGGGTGTTTGCGCTGCTGGGCTATGCGCTGGAGGCGGAGAACGCGACGCCCGGTCAGCCGCTGGCCATCACGCTTTACTGGCAGGTGGGGGCGACGCCCATGCCGCAGCCGGCCCCCACGCGCGGCGAGCCGATCTCCGCCTTTGTGCATGTGGTCGACGGCGACCCGGCCAGGCAAGTGGCGCAGGCCGACGGCTGGGAGGTGGCGCTGGCCGGGCTGGAGGCAGGCGACGTAGTCGCCCAGCGGCGGCTGCTTGACTTTGGCGAGGAGGTGACAGCTAAGCAGTACACGCTGCTGGCCGGGCTGTATTCGCCGCAAGACGGGGCGCGCCTGCCGGTGAGCCAGGCCGGTCAGCCGCCCGCTGACTTTGTCAATCTCGGCGCCATCCAAGTGACCGACAACCGCCAATAACCAAACAAAAGGAGCCAATCATGGACTATCGCAATTTGGGACGCACCGGGCTGAAGGTGTCCGCGCTGTGCCTGGGCACGATGCAGTGGGGGTGGACGGCGGGCGAGGAAGCCGCCGTGCAGGTGATGGATGCCTTTGTGGAGGCGGGCGGCAACTTTATCGACACGGCGGATATCTACAGCCGCTGGGCTGAAGGCAACCCCGGCGGCGTGAGCGAGGAGATCATCGGGCGCTGGATGCAGGCGCGCGGCAGCCGCGACCAGATCGTGCTGGCCACCAAAGTGCGCGGGCGGATGTGGGATGGCCCCAACGGCGAAGGCCTCAGCCGGCTGCATATCGTCAGGGCGTGTGAAGACAGCCTGCGACGGCTGCAGACCGACTACATCGACCTCTACCAGACCCATTTCTACGATGCGGAGACGCCCATCGAAGAGACGATGGAGGCGCTCGATCTGCTGGTGCGGCAGGGCAAGGTGCGCTATGTGGGCTGCAGCAACTACCCGGCCTGGCGGCTGGTGCAGGCGCTGTGGGCGAGCGACAAGGGGCGCTGGGTGCGCTACGATTCGATCCAGCCGCATTACAACCTGGTGCACCGGGCCGAGTTCGAGCGCGAGCTGCGCGATGTCTGCACGCAGTTTGGGCTGGGGGTGATCCCCTACAGCCCGCTGGCGGGCGGCTTTCTGACCGGCAAGTACCGCCGCGGCAGCGCCACCGAGTCGGCGCGCGCCGAAGGGGTGCGCAGCC
>JBBRBX010000231.1:0-3694 GCA_038205395.1 Caldilineales bacterium | reverse complement strand
CAAGCTGATTTTCCAAACTTACTCACTTGCGACCCGGAACTTCGTAAAAAGAACTCCGTCACCACCCATTTGCCCAAAGGCATTCATGCCCATCGCCGCACCAAACGGGCTCTTGACCTCTGATTTACCGGAAACTAAAGTGAGATGGCAATGAGCGTTAATCGATCAACTGTTGATGGTATGGTCGTCGATGCGGATGATGATGATTGAGCCATCGAAGGTTCCTTTACATTACTGACATATGGATACTAAACCAGAAGCGACGGATTTGATGGATGGCTTTGCGCTATCCAGGGCGTTACCTGGGTGGAGAGGATATATTACCCAAAGAACTGATAACCTTCATCGGCGCTCAGATAGGATTGTCTGAGAAACAGCTATCGGAATTCACCTATAAATCTGTTACCCGCTATGAGCATTTACGGACTTTGCAGCAATATTACGGTTATCAGCCATTCCATAGCTGTGAAACCGAATTTATATCATGGCTCACGCAGGCAGTTGTAGGTACGGAACGCGTCGCGTCCTCGAGAACGGCGGCTGAAGCCGCCGCTACGCGATGCGCCACGCATTTCCGAGACGCACCACTTAGTGCGCCGGGATAATTGGTGCGCTAGGATAATTGGTCAGTCGGTATTGTTGTTGTACTCGGCTGCACGTCGCAAATTCAGGAACGTTTCTTTCAGGGGTTGGCTGACGCCGCTGATCGGTTCGTCCAGCACCAACGCCTGGTATGCTTCCAAAAATGGCAGCCGCACTCTATCAGTAGACTTGTCCACCGGCTTTTGTTTCGCCGTCTGCTTCGCCTGAATTGCCGGGGTAGAGGGTTTTTCTTTTACCATCGATCCATTTACACACGTCATTTGACACACCCGCAGTAAAGGGGCCAGTCGATTTGACTTTCCCCTTTAAGCACACAGTATCTATGCTATATGCAGTTGCGTCTGGTAAGAGGGAACGCTCTTTACTCTCTGGATCGCCGGCAAGGTGGCGGTGTCGCTGGACGTTGCTGTCATGGATAGCCCGTTCTGCGGAGCAGGTATATGTAATCCGTGGGTGGCCAGATGCTGTACAACCATCTCGGTTGCTTCGTTGAGGCTGGCTACGGCTTCCTGCGATGTTTCCCCTTGTCCTTTGCAGTTCGGCAGCTCTGGGTGATAAGCGACATAACAGGGGCGGCCATCCGTCGTTTCCTCGCGCTGCACAATGGTGACGTATGATGGGATTACAAGTGATTCGTTACTCATTATCGATCTCCAACTGCTGCAATCTATCGATCAGCTTAACGGCGTCGGCAACATATCCCTTTGCCAAGGAGGTGTGTCTTGCAACTGTTGCGTATAGCTCGGGGTAAAGCGGGTGATGGTATATGCGATGTTTTGATCCCTCGCGATAAGTAAATCCGTAGCCTAGATACAACGTTTCTAAGTCTTTAAAGTTCCAGTCTGCTTTGCTGGCGCGCATCCTAACCAGTAATTTTCCAGCATCATCCATGATACTATTCTTCTGCGGGTGAGGCAGTGATCTGGGCGACAGTTAAGGGGATCACACATACGGTTATCCCATCGAGAACAATCCTAAAATCATAATCTCCAAATTTAGGAAAGGTAAAGCCGGCAAAGTCTAAGATTTGGTTGATAAGGGACGCGCGGCCATCCGGCATGCTTTCAACTCTCAATTTGGCCGAAATTGAGAGCATTTCAGCACCGTCTTCGTCAACGAGTTCGATCTTTATTTGTTTCTCGCCTCCCTCGCTCGAATTAAATTCGAGTTGAAAAACGACTTTAAATTGTGGGTGGATAATCGGTGCTTGCAGTGCGTAAATCTGCCTGAAGACGCCAAGTATATTCAGCTTCTGATCGGCTGTGAAGCTGGCAAAATCAGCGAGCACAGCAATGCGGACTTCCATTTACCCTTCCTTGATCTTGTTTTCTGTGCAGTTTGCTGGTAACAAGGGCAAACCAAGTAAAAAGAGGCTTGCTATTGATTAGCGTAAGCAGGCGTTCTTAGCATATGCGACAGAGGCAGGCATGTCAATAGACGAATTTTCGTGCGCCCTTGCAACTAGTTGCACTTGACACCCACTTGCAGTACACTGGCCAGGTATGCCGCTCCTGCCAGGCAGCGGCCCCGGCGCTGGTGTGTCCTGCCATTTTCCCGCAAGCTCCTTACGCATTCTCGCATCTCATCCGTTGTTTAGGAAAGGGAATCCTATGACCAAGCGCATTCTTCTGTTTCTGCTGTTGGCCCTGCCGGCCCTGCTGCTGGCCGGCTGCACAGCCCAACCCGGCGGCCTCGCGCCGCAGATCGTCGTCACCGCCACACCCACAGTGCGCCCGGAAGGCGCCAAAGTAGTGCTGCGCGTGGGCACGGGCGACAGCGGCGAAGGGCTGACCCCTCATTTCCAAATCATCGAACAGTTCGAAGCCGCCAACCCCGACATCCAGGTGCAGTTGGAACCGGTCGGCAGCGGCGACTACTACGCCCGCATCCTGACGCAGATCGCCGCCGGCGACCCACCCGACCTGCTCCAGATCGGCGAAGACGCCGTGCCCATGTTTGTCGACAAGGGCGCCTTTGTCCCGCTGGACGACTTTATCGCCGGCGCCGACTACCCGCTCGACACCGGCATCTATCTGCCCGGCGTGCTCGAACCGGGCCGCTGGAACAACCAACAGTATCTGCTGCCCAAAGATTTCTCGCCGCTGGCCGTCTACTACAACAAAAAGCTCTTTGACGCCGCCGGTCTGCCCTATCCCAAAGACGGCTGGACCTGGGATGAATTTCTGGATACGGCGCAGAAGCTGACCAAGACGGACGATTCCGGCAAAACGGTGCAGTGGGGCGTGCAGCTGCCTGGGCCGTGGACGACCGGCTTTGAATACTGGGTGGCCGCGGCAGGCGGCAAGCTGATCAGCGCAGACGGCAAGCAGTTTGCCGGCTATATGGATTCGCCGGAGGTGCAGGCGGCCGTCCAGTTCTACGCCGACCTCTACAATAAGTACAAGGTTGCACCCCTGCCGGCGGACATGAACGCCTTTGGCGGCGGCAACAGCGAGTTCGACAACGGCACCGCCGCCATGCGCCTCTTTGGCCGCTGGCCGCAAAGCGGGATGAAGGACAACCCCAACATCGACCTGGGCGTGGTCGGCATGCCCGTGGGCAAAACGCGCGCCAATGTGCTCTTCTGGGGCGGCTTCGGCATCTCAGCCCTGAGCCAGAACCAGGAGGCCGCCTGGCGCTTCCTGCGCTACTACAGCGGCGCGGAAGGCGCCGAGGTCTGGAAGGATTGGGCACTGCCCACCGTCAAGTCCGTGGCCGATTCCTCCGGCCTGCTGACCGACCCGATCGAAGGGGCGTGGCTGAATGAACTTAACTATCTCGCCCCGCGCGCCTATGTCGCCACCCCCTACTGGGGCCAGACCGCCGACCCGGCGCTGCGCACCCTGCTGGAGACGGTGATTCTCGACCCCAGCGCCGATGTGGCGAGCGTGCTGGCCACGGCAGCGACCACCGCCCAGACCGCGCTGGACGATCTGCTCGCCCAGCAGTAGGCGCACACTAGGATGTTTTCTGCGCCGGTGGCGGCGGCGTTGCAAATCCGCCGCCACCCGCGCAATTGTGATCGGCCTCATACAATCTGCAGAAAACGCGCCCGCACCGCCCCGCGCGCAGAGAAGCGATTAACATCAAT
>JBBRBX010000230.1:0-3696 GCA_038205395.1 Caldilineales bacterium | reverse complement strand
CGGCACCTCCTCGTCCTCTTGGCGGCTCTGCTGTACTTGTTCTGTTTTTACGGGTTCTATAGATCGTACCCGCCGGCGTGCGGCCGCTGTCGGGGGCCGCACGCAGGAATGTTAGTGGCAGCTACTCCTGGTACTTGGCGTATTCTTCCTGGATCACGGCTGCGACTTCTTCCGGCGACTTCTGGCCGGTCATAATGTCCTGCAGCCCCTTCCAGAGCACGTCGGTCACGGAGGCCGGGAAGCCCAGCGTCAGGATCGGCACCGCTTCCCAGGTCAGGCTCTGGTTGTTGAGTTCAACAAAGAGGCGGGGCAGGTTGCTGCCGTCGAATTCCGTAATCTTCTGGCCCGGCAGTTCCCCGTTCTCCAGCCGGCCGCGGCCAAAGTCTTCGCTGCTGAGCGCCTTGATTAGAGAAATGGCGGCTTCGCGCTTGGCGCCATCCAACTTGGCGTTGGCGGCCCAGCCCCAACCGGCGGCCCAGGTCACTTCATTAGGCTTGCCTGCGCCACCGACCACCTCCGGCCACAGGGCCATGGCCGTATCCGGTTCGACCTCCTTGCCGTCGGTGGCGAGACCTTCCGGGATCGCCCAGTTGCCTTCCATAAACATGGCCGCGTCGCGGTTGTAATAGAGTGTGCGGGCCTGCATGTTGTCGATGCTGTTGGCGTCGTCGTTGAATGTGCCCAGATCGACCAGCTCTTGGAACGAGGTCAGCACCTGCACGAATTCAGGGTCGGTGAACGCGGCTTCGTGCGCCAGCAGTTTGTTGTACCAGTCCAGCCCGGTGTGGCGGAAGGTAAAGGTGCCGAAGAGACAGTCGAACAGCGGCCAACCGGCCTTGGCGCCCAGCGCGACCGGAATATAGCCGGCCTCCTTCAGCTTGACCACGGCATCCTTGAACTCGTCCAGCGTGGCCGGGAAGGCGTCGATGCCCGCTTCCTTGAAGATGGCGGTGTTGTAGTAGATGACATGGGTGATGATCATCTGCGCCGGCACGCCGTAATTCTTGCCGTCGCGCGCCCACTCGACCATACCGCCGGGGAGCTGCAGGTCGCGCCAGGCCGTATCATCGTTCAACGCCCCGGTCAGGTCCAGCAGTTGGCTGCCGTTGCTCAACGGCGTGGTCATATCGGCATTCATAATAAAGACATCGGGGAGTTCGTTGGAAGAGGCCAGCACCCGGAACTTGGTGTAGTACTCATCGTGCGACATCGTCTCCGTCTTGAGGGTGACATTGGGATGCTCTTTCTGCCAGGCGTCCAACGCTTTCTGCATCACCTGCGCGGTGGTGCTCGTCGAATCGTTCCAGAAATGCGAAAGGGTGAGTTCAACCGGCTCAGCAGCAGCGGCGTCCGCTTGCGCGGCATCGCCGGCAGGCTGGGCGGTGTCGCCGGCAGCCGGCGCGGCGGGCGCAGCCGGGGCCGCGCAGCCTACCAGAACCTGTGACACGACCAGCAGAACAACAAGCGCAAACGGCAAAATTGACCTGTACTTCATAACCATCTCCTTCTTGACCTGAAAAGAAACAACCAAGAGAAACAAAAATTAGCTGATCCCGAGTCGCAGCGCGTACCGATCCCCGCGCGCAAAGACGCGTGCCAGCATGAACGGGACATTGCGATGGGAATAGACTACACGCTCCACAAACAGCACCGGCTCTTGCGGCGCTATGTGCAGCAGCTTGCCGTGTTCCGCTCCCGCTGTTCTGGCGCGGATGGTCTGGTCGCTCTTGGTGGCGATCAGCCCATAATTCTGCGCCAGCATGGTCGAGAGCGGCGTCTCCGCCGGCAGCTGCTGCAAAATGCCGGCGCAGTAGCGGAGCACCAGATACGAGCCTTCGAAGCAGACCGGTTCGTTATCGACCAGGAAGAGCCGCTCGATCACAACCAGTTCCTCGCCCACTTCCATCTGCAGCGCCTGGGCACTTTTTTTGGAAACCGGCGCCAAAGCAGCCTTGATTAGCACCACCCGAAAGGCCAGGCCGCGCTGACGAAAGTCGTCTTCGACGCTGACCAGTTGGGTCAGATTCGACGCAATCGGCGCCGGCGCCACAAAGGTGCCCTGCCCCTTGCGCCGGTAGATGGCGCCCGCATCCACCAGCATATTGAGCGCGCTGCGGATCGTCACCTGGCTGATTGCATAGATGGCGGCGAGTTCCGCTTCCGTCGGCAGTTGGTCTCCCGGCTTATACTCCCCTGCGTCGATCTGCCGGCGCAGCAGTTCGTACAGCTGGTGATACAGCGGTACAAAGCTATTGCGGTCCAGCGTGATGGCTTCGGGGGCGTGGACTTCATTCATAACGTAAACCCTTCTTGCGCCGCAAAGCAAGCCTGTCTTGAAAAGGGGCCGCGCTGCAGCAGGGGCTGTCGTGCACAAAGGGAGCAAAATCCGGTTGAAAAATTTAGTATAATATTATACTAAACCAATCCTAGCAGATTCGTGGGGCCGTGTCAATAGAACAAACAGGCGAATTTTTTTCAGCCGCCGCCCAGCGTGCCTCGCTCAGTCCCCGCCGCCCTGCCCGCCCCGAAACGCCGTGGACTGAGCCTGGCACGTTCTCCTGTTGCCGCGCACATCTCCAGGCTCGGCGCATCTTGCTAGGGGACAGCCAACCGATCGAGCGCCGAGCGAGGAGGAGATGTGGCCGGCGGTCGCGCGCGCGCGACCGCCGGTGAAACAATTCACCGGCTATCCCCATGCGAAACCCACCGAGGTGGGTTGGCGTGCGGCGAGCATGTAGGTCACGTTTGCAACGTGACGGGTCGCCGGCTGCGACCGGCTGCAACCATCTCCCATTGTCCAGTTCACACGCCCCCGTGCGAAAGTGCACGCCCCGTGCAGCATGTAGGTCACGTTTGCAACGTGACGGATCGCAGCTCAGCCGCCCCCGCCCTGCCCGCAGAGCAAAGCCCGCACCCGTTCCAGCGCCGCACGGTGGGCGGCCAGGTCCGGGTGGTGGATGGCCTCGTCCAGCGCCACGACGGTTTCCAACTCCGCCACCGCCCGCGCCAGGTCGCCCAGTGCTTCTGACACTATGGCGATATTGTAGCGGGTAGCGACTTCGCCAAAGCGATCCCCCACCTGGCGTCTCAGCGGCAGCGCCTGCTCATAGTATGCCAGCGCCTGCTGCTGGTCGCCCAGGTCGGCGTAGACCCTGCCGATGTTGGTGAGGGTTTGCGCCTCACCGCCTTTGTCCCCCACCTGACGTCTCAGCGGCAGCGCCTGCTCAAAGTACGCCAGCGCCTGCTGCTTCTCGCCCAGGTCGGTGTAGACCCTGCCGATGTTGGTAAGAGTGGCCGCCTCACCACCCTTGTCCCCCACCTGGCGTCTCAGCGGCAGCGCCTGCTCAAGGTACGCCAGCGCCTGCTGCTTGTCGCCCAGGGAGGCGTAGGTCAGGCCGATGTTGTTGAGTGTGTACGCCTCACCGCCCTTGTCCCCCACCTGGCGGCTCAGCGGCAGCGCCTGCTCGTAGTACGCCAGCGCCTGCTGCTGCTCGCCCAGGTCAGAGTAGACCATGCCGATGTTGTTGAGGGTGGCCGCCTCACCGCCCTTGTCCGCCACCTGGCGGCTCAGCGGCAGCGACTGCTCGTAGTACGCCAGCGCCTGCTGCTTGTCGCCCAGGGATGAATAGGCATAGCCGATGTTGTTGAGCAGCGCAGCCTGCGTGGCTGCATCTTCCTGCCGCCGCGCCACAGCCA
>JBBRBX010000229.1:0-3728 GCA_038205395.1 Caldilineales bacterium | reverse complement strand
TTTTCATCGCCAACTGGACGAATGCGCCGGCGATCTGGCCGCCACCGGCGACCTGGCGCGCCAGACCGGGCTGCGGCTGACCATGCACCCCGCCCACTATGTCCAGCTCAGCAGCCCCGACCCTGCCCGCGCTGCGCACGGGCGCGCCGAACTGGCCGTCGCCGCCGCGCTCTTTGACGGCATGGGGTTGGATGCCGGCGCCGTGCTGGTGGTGCATGTAGGCGGGATGTATAGCGATGCGGCCGCCGGGCGCGAGCGCTTTGTGCGTCAGGTCGAGCAGCTCCCGCCGCCCGTGCGGGCGCGCCTGGCCCTGGAGAACGACGACCATCTCTATTCACTGGAAGACTGTCTGTGGATTCAGCGGCGCACAGGGATTCCGCTGGTGCTCGACATCCTGCATCTGCACTGCCTCAATCCGGCGGGGCGCACGCAGACGGAGGCGCTGGCGGCGGCGCTGGCCACCTGGCCGGTGGATGTGCGGCCCAAGATTCATTTCAGCAGCCCGCGCACCAGCTTGCGCGCCGTGCAGCGGCGAACGGCGACAGGGGCGGCAGGGCTGGGCGGTCTGCGCCCGCAGATGCCGCTGCCGCATCAGCACAGCGATTTTCTGGACCCGTTTGCGGTGATCGACCTGCTGCGCGACGCACAGGCGGGTGGGTTGCGGCCGTTTGATGTCATGCTGGAGGCCAAAGGTAAGGACCTCGCCTTGTTGCGGCTGCGCGAGCAGATCGGGCAGTTTGCGCCGGAGCTTGCTTTGCTCGTCGGTTGACCGATGCGCAGGCTGGCTGTTGAAGGCATTGAGTACGCGCCCTGTTGGGCGAGGCCGGTGAATAACAGGTTATGGAATTCAGGCGAGCTCTGCTATCAGTACGGCGACGGTTGCAAAGGCAGCTTTCAAGAGTCAGAACAACATTACAAGAAAATGACACAAGTTTGTGTCTCCAAGTCGTTTATCGATCATAGAGAGCTTTCCCGCACCGTTGCGAAGCAGTATGCACTGTCGGATGTCCGTTGCCAGCTGATTACCGCAACCATGCGTGATGTGTATTTGGATACGAGAAGGTGTTAACGCGTGGCTACACAATCTATAGTGGACCCAGCACTTTGGTTCTCAGGCAAGTTAAGTGCAATGGTCATAGTTTGAGGTCAACACCATGTCTACGCATTAGACGGATCCATCCCGCTGCACGGAAGTTGCCTGAGAACCAAATTCCTGGGTCCACTATACACAGACGGATGCTTATGGTGCGGGCGGCACTAACACCTTCGTCACGGGCACGATGCGTGTACCGTCGACCACAGTCATGTTGGGCAGACCAGGCATCCGAATGCCATTGATAAAAAGATCGCCTTCGAGCTTTAGGTCCGCACCTTGCAGATTGGTCACAGTGCTGTCGGCGACACCCATAACCGTCCCGGACAAGGAGCCAGGCGGATAGTACCCCTCGACGATGTGGTAGCGCAGAAAGTCGGATAAGGCCTGCGGGTCCGCCATGAGCGCGGCAAGCTGCTCTTTGGGCATCGCTGCGAAGGCGGTATCCGTGGGCGCAAAAATCAAGTAAGTGCCTGTGGTCAGCAGGTCGCCGAGACCCGCTGTTTCGACTGCAGCGAGAAACGTATGGAATGATAGTTTGTCGCCCTCATTCCAGACCACGCTCACATCGTCAAACTGCGTTAGTTTCTCGCGGGCGTTCAAGTCACTCACGGATTCGCTTTCGTACACCTTGGTAGGCCCGGCGGGAAAGTGCCCGCCATTGGCATTGATAAAACCCCCACTCGGCGTTTCACCGAAATTCCCTGGATTGTCAGCCAACCTTTCACTACCATTGACCGTGACAACCAGGTGGTCTACGTGCCCTGCTTTGATGGGGGCAGCCACAAAACCGCCATACGGCACATTCCTGGGGCCCACGCCGTCCTCGAGAAAGTCAACGGTATCGACACCTGCCATGTTGTTCACATAGATCATCATGTTCTGGACTGAGGGATCGCCGGCTTTGGCCAGGGCGGCGGTCTCATCAATCACCAGCGGCGAAAAGTGGTCATCCTCTGTTTGCCCCATCACCCCGACGGTATAGCGATGGCCTACCTCCAGGTTCACATCCAGGGCAATCATGGCCTCATCCAGTCCCTTGCCCGTAGGGACAACGGCGACGCTGTGGCGGCCAGGCTCCAGATACAAGAAACCCGTCAAAAAGCCCACCGCAACGTGCGTGAGTGCATGCTGGTTGCTACCGAGGAAGGCAATTTGACCATCCACATACATATCCGTCGCTCTGCTACCGTAGACCCAGTCTGCCAGGCGCAACCGCGCCAAGGTGGCATCTGTCGTTGCAACCTGGGCACTTAGTGCAGCCGGTGCCGGAGTGGGCCGGGTGACCACGGGTCCACAGGCTGCTGCCAGGGGGGAGGGTGTGGTGTGCGCCTTCAGGTCTCGGATTGCAGCGATCAACTCGGCGTTGGTCGGGTCCTCAGCGATCTTGTCAAAGATGGGTTTCTCCACCTGCTCGAAGGCGACGACTTGGGCATCGCTGGCGAGCACGATTGTGCCGTCATCATCACACCAGGCTTTGCCGGCATCGACATCACGCGGATGTTCGGCGATGGCCTTCTTCTGCACCGCTGCCGCCGCCTGGCGGAGTACCGTGCGCTGGTCATCACTCAACTGCGCAAAGGCCGCGCCGTTGGCAAACAGGATCTGATACTTCGGATAAAAGGTCACGTTGGCCGTGGCCGCGGGTTTCCCGTTCAACGTGTAGCCCTGGCGCAGCCCCGACTCGGCGCCTTGGTAGCCGCTGTCTTCAAACAACGGCGTGGCGCCCAGCGTCTTGAGCATCATGTCCGTGACATTGGATGGACCAGACCGGATCGTCAAACCCTTGAAATCTTCGGGCGCAAGCAGGGGTTTGTCCGGCATGATCGAAAAAGGATGGCGCAGGTCTTCCGGCCACATGGTCAGCCCGACGACGTCGGTAACCGGTAAGCTGGCGAGCATCCGCGTGCCGATACCGCCGGCAGCGACAGCTTCGGCCAAGGCGTCATTGGTGATCAGGAAGGGAGCTTGCAGGGCTTGGAAGTTCGGCAGCCCCTGCGTATCCCAGGTGCGCGAAGCCGCCAGGCCCAAGGGAAATGTTCCCTTCCTCACCTCTTGGATCACGCCGCGCTCAAAGCCATCGGCCGTATTACTGCCGGCATCCCAAATGGGTTCGATAGTCATGTTGCCGCTGGAGAGGGTCTTGACCTGGTCGATAAACTCATTCACATACGGCGCGCTGGGGCGCTGGTCGGCGTCCGAAACGGCAAATTGCAGGGTGATCGGTGCGGTGGTGGGCTGCTGTGCCGCAGGCAGTTGGACCGGCATGCAGCCGGCGAGCAGCGCCAGGACGAGCACGAGGCTGCCCAACAGCCACCAGGGTGACCTTCGTCGGTGTGAAGAGTTAGGCATTGGCACAAAACGATTGACTGCGTTCATACTCATTTCTCCTTGTTAGCCTGCAACACACAATCCGCAAACTGCTTCCGCACAGCCGGCGCGGGAATCGGCTGGACGCCAGAAAAGCCACTGACCATCAGCACGCTGGGGGGCATTCAGCAATTCTCAAATTGAGTGAACAGGACAGAGGAGATGGCAATGGGGAGTTATGGGCTGGGTGAAAGAACTGCGGAATGATCGGTGAGGTCGTGTCTGGACAGCCGGCAAAGGGGTGACATGTAGCGGTTTATAGGTG
>JBBRBX010000228.1:0-3840 GCA_038205395.1 Caldilineales bacterium | reverse complement strand
AATCATCAAATGCACCCAGCGTCTCCTCAATCGGGGTGTCGGGGTCAAAGCGATGGGCAAAGTAGACGTCGATGTGGTCTGTGCCCAAACGACGCAGGCTGTCTTCGACCTCGGCCACCATGTGCCGCCGCGCCAGCCCCTCGCCGTTCAGCCCGTCGCGCATCCGGAAGCCTACTTTGGAGGTAATCACCAATTCGTCGCGCTCGCCCGCCATCAGTTTGCCCAGAATTTCCTCGGCGCGCCCGCGGCCATAGACGTTGGCGCAGTCGAAGAAATTAATGCCCGCCGTGCGACAGCGCGCATAGAGGGCGGATGAGGTTGCCTCGTCGGCATCGCCGCCAAATGACATCGTGCCGTAACAGAGGCTCGCAACGCGCACACCCGTCTGGCCCAGCAGCCGGTATTGCATGGGGTACTCTCCTTCTCTGTCTCTACAAGGTTGCCAGAGCGCCCAGCGCCGTGGCGCAGCCGGGCGCCGCAGGCAGGATCATGGCGGTAGCATAATATTTGCCGACCAAGCCCAGCACATGGCGCAGATAAGCCATGTCGAGCATGTGGCCGATGACAACGATTCGTTCGCAGCCATAAGCGCGTGCAGTGTTGACGGTGATCAGGCCGATGGTTTGCGCCACTAAGTTGACCAGCGCAGCGGCCAGGTCTTCACGGCTCGGCTCGCCGGCGAAGCTGAAGCGGCCCAAGCGGCCAAAGTTGACCGCCGTGGCATCGGCGGGCAAAGAGCCAATCGGGCCGGTGATAACGTCGGCCAGACTCAGGTCAACGGCGTTGCGGTCGCCGGCTGTCGCCAGCTCACCGATGGCCAACGCATCGGTCGTACCCAGGATCAGCCGCGCCAGCCCCAGCATCGTGCCGCCGCCCACACCGCTGCCGGAGACATGCGCGTAGCTATCGCCTTGCGCCTTGATCAGGGCCGTACCGGAGCCGGCGCTGACCACCATGAGCGGCTGCTCGCGTTCGGTGTCCGTCATGGCCAGGATCGCCTGCCCGCCGCGGCCGATGGCCTGCACTTCTGAAACGGGGACAATTTCCGTGTCGCCGAAGTGCGCCGGCAGCAGTTTATGGCGTCCACCCGTCACTGCCAACTGGGCGAGGTCCGCCAGGTCGACGCCGCCGGCGGCAAGGATCGTGCGCACCGACTGCTCGTCGGGGTCCCCATGATAAGGCTGGTTCCAGTGGCGCAGCTCCCCGCCTATACGCGCGATGACATCCGTATTAGAGATGCCGAAGTCAATCGCTGCTTGAATTTTTGGTGTAGGATAGGTTGCAGTAGGTAGAATCATTACGTGGTAAAAGAAATGGATGGACTATCTGGGCGAGATGTCTGGGCGAGATGTCTGGGCGAGATGTCTGGGTGCGCTTTTTGCTCGCATTTTACATCAAGCCGCCCTAAAACCAACTTTTTTGCGTTCGTCTGGGAAGAAGCCGAGTTATGCCATCGCTTAATCTGCTGTTTATTGCATTCGCCGCTTTTCTACTGCTTGCCATCCTCGGCAGCAAGGCGGCTACCAAGACGGGTGTGCCGGTGCTGCTGCTTTTTTTGCTGCTGGGGATGCTGGCAGGGTCGGATGGGCCGGGCGGCTTCTATTTTGACAATGCCGGGCTGGCGCAGTCGGTCGGTGTCGTGGCGCTGGCCTTTATCCTTTTTTCCGGCGGCCTGGACACCCCTTGGAAGGATGTGCAGCCCGTGCTCAAACAGGGGCTGGCGCTCTCCACGCTGGGCGTCACCCTCACCGCCCTATTAGTCGGCTGGTTTGCTTCCAGCCTGCTCGGCTTTTCGCTGGCCGAGGGTGTTTTGTTGGGCGCCATTATTGCCTCGACCGACGCCGCCGCCGTCTTTGCCGTGCTCAACAGCAAGAGTGTGCGGTTGAGCGGGCGCATCAAGGAACTGCTTGAACTGGAATCCGGCAGCAACGATCCCATGGCGGTCTTTCTGACCATAGGTATGCTGCAACTGATCAGCAACCCCGGCCAGTCGCCGCTCTCGCTAATCCCCATGTTTTTGTTTCAGATGGGGCTGGGCGCGCTGTTTGGGATTGTGATTGGGCGGGGGTCCGTCGTTATCATCAACCGGCTGCGGCTGGAATATGATGGGCTGTATCCGGTGCTGTCGTTTGCCCTTGTGCTGCTGACCTATGGCATGACGGCAGCCGTGGGCGGCAACGGTTTTCTGGCTGTCTATCTGGCAGGGCTGGTGATGGCGCAGCAGGATTTTGTGCATAAACGCAGCCTGCTCCAGTTTCACGATGGCCTGGCGTGGCTGATGCAGATCGGCATGTTTGTAACCCTGGGTCTACAGGTATTCCCTTCGCGGCTGCCGGCGGTGGCGCTGAGCGGGCTGCTGGTGGCGCTTTTTCTCATCTTCCTGGCTCGCCCGCTGAGCGTCTTTATTGCCTTGGCCCCGACACAGTTACGTCTGCGCGAAAAGGTGTTTATCTCGTGGGTCGGGCTGCGCGGGGCGGCTCCCATCGTTCTGGCCACCTTTCCGCTGCTGGCGGGCGTGGCGCAGGCGGATGTCATTTTTCACCTGGTCTTTTTTATCGTGCTGACGTCGGTGCTGCTGCAGGGCACGCTGATCATTCCTATGGCCAAGTGGCTCAAAGTCTATGACGACAGCCCACAGCGGCTGTCGCCATTGGCCTATGTAATGCGCGACAACACCATTACCAATGATTTGGTGGAAATTCGTATCCCACCCAATGCGCCGGCAGTAGACAAGCAAATTGTGGATCTGCATCTGCCCGAAGATGCGCTGATTGTGCTGATCGGGCGCGGCGGTGACATGTTGGTGCCGCGCGGGGGGACAATTCTGGAGGTGGGGGACACCGTTGTGGTGATGGTCAATAAGGCCACCGCTGTGCATGTACGCCGAATTTTGGGCGAGCCGGCGGCATCGACTACCGTTTAGTGGAACCTTTGCGCCATCAAATGCATTAAGTCAAATGCAGTAAAAACAGCGCCGCAGGTTAAACAAGCGAACCAACCATTTATGTGATGCGTTTTGTCCAGTGCAGGTATACCCTATCTGCATTTGCAGTTACCCAGTTCAAGCTACGCAGTTCAAACCAGGCAGATTCAGACCATAAAGAAGGATCAGAGTATGCGATTAAAACAAATTTTGACCATCGGTTTCATAGCGCTGCTGTTGGCCGGCATCGTCTTGACGGCGGCCCCTGTGACTGCTCTCGCCGCGCCGCCGGCTGTGGCCGCCGCGCAGGCTGAGGATGTCAGCGGCACGTATGTCTCGAATGTTTATCCGGCGGCATCGGCCTCGGGCCTGGTCATGCTGATGTCACTCTACCCCAACAACAATGCGGAGGTGGTGAGCTTCTATTTCTCCAATCCGCCTGTCACCGAGCGTGGCAAGTGGGAAATGGCCGACGGCAAGGTGACGGTCACACTGACCGAGAATGACGATCGCACCTATGACCAGCCCAGCATTGAAACCTTTGACGTGCAGGGTGACATGTTGGTGACGGGCTCGTTTACATTCCACAAGCTTGACACCGTCACGCCTGAGCAGATGGACGCCGCCGGCGCATCCAGCGACAGCGGCAGCGATACCGGCAGCGATACCAACGTGGCCGCCGGAGAAGAGATGACCGGTACGCAAGAGATGACCGGTACGCAAGAGATGACCGGCGGCTATCAAGTTTTCGTCACCGCTGTCTATCCTGCCGCCGACGCTTCCGGCATGGTGACGCTGATGGCTCTCTACCCCAATATGAACATGGAGCAGCTTACCGTCTATCTGGGCAAAGCTTCCATCCTCGAAGTGGGGACATGGAGCGAAGATGAAGAAGGCGCGGTGGAGGTGAGCATCAC
>JBBRBX010000227.1:0-3856 GCA_038205395.1 Caldilineales bacterium | reverse complement strand
ATAAACTGCGTGTCCACTCCCACACATTGCCGCTCAATTCCTCCACCCCATACGGGCTGACGCCGCCGGCAAAACAGCCCACGGCACTGCTGCTGCCGATCTTGGTGTCGTCATAGTTGGCATAATCAGCGTTTGGCTCCTCTCCCCACGGATAACGCCGCTTGGACTGTTCACTGGGCTTCAGCGCGGAGCTGCTGCTGATTGAACAGATTTCCTTTGCCGGCTTGATCAACGATTCGGCAATGACTTCCAGCCCGCCACGCGCCGCCTTCTCCCATTCCGGCTCGTTAGGCAGACGCAGTTCCCAGCCCGCCGGCAGCCATCCTTTGTCTGCATACATCTCATGCAACCAGCGCACAAAGGCCAGCGCCTCATACCATGAAACACCCACCACTGGATGATTGGGAAGATCATATGGCTCGCCCAAGGCGTAGGGCCGGTCACGATCTCGAAACTTACTCTCCTGCCAGTAACCTGCCTGCTTCGCCTCCGGCCAAAAGCGCTGCTGCGCATATCCGCCTGCCTGCTGAAAACCAGCAAACTGCGCCACCGTCACCGGGTAGCAAGCCATCCAATAGTCGTAGGTCGAAGGCTGGCGTTCATTCTGCGGCCGTTCTCTAGTCGAACTTAACGCATCATCCTCGCCGCTGCCCATCACAAACGGCCCTGCCGGCACCAGACAAAACTCCATCTGCAGCGGGTCCAGCACTGCCGCCCGCGTGTCGCCCAGCCTGGCCAGCACGCGACCGGCCAACGCACGGTCTACCGCCGGCAGCACGGCCCCGCGCAGGGCGTGCAGCAGCCCCTGGCGCACACGTTCCAACTTGGGCGCGTTGTAGTTGTGCACCTGGGTCAGGTCGGCAGACTCGCCCAATGCCTGCCCCGCCAGCAGCGCTCCCCAGTCGTCGGCGGGTTCATACCCGGCCGCGTCCGGCGCTTGATAGCACAACGCATCGACCAACGACCAGAGCGATGACGAAGCCCCGCCCGCCGCCTTGGCGCCCGCCAGCAGCACGACCTCGCGCCAGCGCTCCGGCTCCGCCCGCGCCAGTTTCGCCAGCCTGGCAGGGAAATCATCGTCAGTCAGATGGCAGGCGGCCAGATACTCTTGAAAGGTGCGGTGCGGAAGGGTGTAGACGCCGTTGCCGTGCGGCGCCAGCAGCCCGGCACGGTAGTTCAGGTATTCGATCAAAAGCACCGGCTTAGTCTCGCGGTCGCTGATGCTGAGCAGCGCCTGCACCATATCTTTCTCGGCGATGTCCGCCGTGCCGGTCAGCGCCGGCTGCTGCGCGTGCGCCTCAAAGGCAAGTCGATATAACTGCTGTAAAATCCGTTTGCGGTCCACGCGCAAAAACTCGGCCAGGCCCGGCTCAATCTGGAGAATGGCGCCGTGCTCGTCGCGCACGATGCGCTGCCGTTCCCACGCATCCGTCAACAGATCGACCGCCTCGGCGTACAGTTCCACACGGCGGTCGGGCAGCGTCCCGTTGCGCCAGGCGTGCAGGCTGGCCATCAAGGTGAGCAGCAGCGGCGCTTCGGCCAGGGCATAGAGGCGGTCGTTGCTGAAAATGGAACGCTTGAGCAGGGCAGCCCCGCCCTGCGCCTCCTGCTCGTGCATGTGGCGCACCAGGGCAAGATGGGCATACCAGCGGTCTACGAAAATGCCGATCTGCTGCTTGGAAAAGGGCCGCAGCACAGCTTCTGCAAAGCCGGGCAGCTGCCAGGCCTGGTTTTGATAGGCATAGGTACGGCTGGTCACCAACATGCGGCAGTGGCCAAAAGCACCCGCAAAACCCAGCACCGCCTGCTTGATCTGCGCCCGCCGTTCATCCGCCTCCGGCACTTCGTCCAGACCATCGAGCAGCAGGATGCCCCCTTTCTCCAGCAGTTCGTTGCGCAGATAAGGCGCAAAGTCAGCCAGCGAGGCAGCCGCCAGGTCGGTGCAGATAAACTGCCACAGATGGTCGGCGTTGGCCTGCGCCCCTTTGGCGGGCAGCCCGCGCGCGGCAAAGTCACGCAGCACCACGCGCACCGGCAGCAGCGCGCCATGCCGCCACGGCTCCGGCTGGGGATCATTCTCTTTGCCGGCACTTTTACGCGCCAGGCTTTCCTCATCCTCCTTGGGCAGCGGCGCCATCAGTTGCTGCAGGTTGGCCTGCGGCTGCCGCAGCGCTTCGCCGGCCAGGCACAGCGTCACAAAGTTGACAAAAGTGCTTTTGCCGCTGCCGGGCGCGCCCAGCAGCACCAGCCGATCCTGGCGGTCAAGCTGCGCCACGGCGCTGAGGGGACGTGTTCGTCCATCCGCTTCAGCCAGCATCGATGCACTGGCCTGCTCGCCCCGTTTAGACCGGGCGCCGGCTTCCGGCTGTTCCAGCGTCTGCGTCAGCAAAGCCGTGTAGACAGCGGCAAGCTGCAGCTGCGCCACTTCGCTGCTGACCGCCTTGCGGTCAATGCCGGCCAAAGGCAGGGGAGACGCCTTGGAAAAGACCCACTGCAAGTAAGCATGGCGCAAGGCAGCAGGGTCAGGCCGCGTCGGGTCGTCGGGCAAATGGGTATGGCTTTCGACATGAATATTGCCGCCTGCCTTCACATGCTGCAACTGCACATCAACCGAAAGCGGCGCTGTTTGCTGCCCACGGTTGCGCCGCCACAGCCAGGCCACCAGCACGACAAGAAGGATCACACCGCTGCCTATCAGCAGCCAACTGGGCATATCTGCGAAAGATGTCATAGAGCCGATTGCGTCTCCTGGGGCGACACAGAAAGTAGAGGGGCCGTCTGAAAGTACGGTTCAGCCTTGCTTGCCGGCGCGCACGCCGCGAATGTCCAGATCGCCGCCGATGCCCGCTATTGTAGCGCAGAATCCAGGCGTCGCGCAACGCAGGGGGGCAGGGGTGTAAGGCGTATAGTAAACCAAGGCAAAAGAGCACTGATTGGCAACACGTGTCCATGCCCACCGCCACCGATTTCAATCGGTGGCTAGCGAAATGCGAAACCCACCGAGGTGGGTTGGCGCGCGCCGATCCGTTCGCCACCACAACCCACCGCGGTGGGTTTCGCATGGGGATAGCCGGTGAATTGATTCACCGGCGGTCGCGCGAGACGAACGTTCGCCACCGCGGCGATTGGCTGCCGGCGACTGCCACCGATTCAAATCGGTGGCTATCCCAAACGAAACCGGTTGCAAACCGGTTGGCATTGCGGCGCGACGAACGCCACCCATCGCGCCGATCCGCCGCTTAGCATGTAGGTCCACGCTTGCAGCGTGACGAGCGTCTCTCCCGGCAAGCAAAGCAGTGTCACGCTGCAAGCGTGGACCTACGGGAGTGAATGGCCGAGAGATCTGAAAGGATTTCCGTCTATGCCGCTTGCCATTGACCGTCTGGAATTAGATGCACTGCCGGCGCTGCGCCCGCAGGTGGTGACGCTGCTGCAGCAGACGGTCGATGCGGGGGCGTCGATCGGCTTTCTCCCGCCGCTCGCCGCGGGCGAGGCGGGCGTCTACTGGCAGAGTGTTGACGAGGCGCTGTGCGGTCCGCTGCGGCTGCTGTGGGTCGCACAGCTGGACGGCCAGGTGGTGGGCAGCGTGCAGCTCGATCTGGTGCCCAAGGCCAACGCGCCCCACCGCGCCGAAGTGATGAAGCTGATGGTGCTGCCCACGCAGCGGCGGCAGGGGATCGCCCGCGGCTTGATGGGGGCGCTGGAGGCGGAGGCACAGGCGCTGGGCCGCACCACCCTCGTCCTCGACACGCGCCAGGGCGACGCCGCCGAGCATCTCTACCGCAGCCTCGGCTACACCTGCATCGGGGCCATCCCGCGCTATGTGGTCAACGAACGCGGCGCCTATGAGGCCAGC
>JBBRBX010000226.1:0-3872 GCA_038205395.1 Caldilineales bacterium | reverse complement strand
GCAGCAAAGAGCCATTGACCATGACCCACAAGATTCGCATCAATCCGATATTTGTCCCGATGGGTACAACTTGCACGATGGCAGCCATTGCTTGTACAGTAACTTCTGCGGCGATTAGCATTCCTCACCCTCCTTGGTTTTGATCGACCTGGATTGTGACCTGCTAATCGTCGTTTGTCATTTCTCTACGCACCTTGATGCACTTTTACCGGAAACTAAAGATGTAAGATGGGCGGAATATGAAAGTGTGGTCTCACTGCCATTGTTGAATCATCTAGCCGGAGTCACGTTGCCAAGATCTCTCAGGCAAATAGTCGGGGAACATTTGGACGAATTGTGCGCCGCTTGGAATAAAATCAACCCAGAGGAGCCGGTGTAAGTGACCAGTATAGGTGACTGGTATGATCCTATGACAATGACAAGATGGAATAACCCGAACTACCAGCGTGTCGTAGCCGTTCAGCTGCAAGAGGACGAACTGCGCGTCGCTTTTGCAGACGGCGACAGCGTGGTATTGCCGCTTGGACGATTGGCGCCGCCGGCTCTCGCACAAAGAGAGACCACAGTGGCATTTAGCGACTACGAAGTCAACCTGATCACCCCGACGGAGAGCTTTGCCATCCCCTGGTCTACTTTCCGCTTGCTGTCGGATCAGGATTTTGCCACGCACTGGGCGAACCAGGCGGAAAAGCAGGCGCAGCAGGTGGGAGTGCGGCTGAAGGAGCTGCGCCGGCAGCGCAATCTATCCGGCAAAGCGGTCGCTGCACGCGCCGGGATCAGCCCGCAGAGCCTCTCGCGCATTGAGCGGGGCCATCACGATGTTGTATTTACGACACTGCAGCGGATTCTTGCCGCAATGGGCTGCACCTTGCAGGACTTAGCGGAGATGGAAACATTATCTGTCACGCTGCAAGCGTGACCTACATGCTTCGGCCAGGCTTCGGCCAGGCTTCGGCGGTGCCACGCTTTCCCCCGTTTCCCGCGGTTGACCCAAACGCCACTTGGCTCTATGCTTGCACGACTGCACAACTGCGCACCCAACCGGCATACCCTGGCTTAACCCGGCTCAATCGGCAGAATAGGCGTTTGTCCCATGTCCAACCCGCAGATCACCGCACCCGCCACACCCGCTGTCCCGCCTGCGGTGGAGGCCGCGCCCGCCCGCTCCGCCACGCTCGGCTGGGCGCTGGCGCTGGGGTCGACGGTGGCCTTCAGCTTTGCACCGCCCGTGGCGCGCGCCGCTATTCTGGGCGGGATGAACTCCAACGAGCTGCTGATGCTGCGCATGGTAATCGCCAGCGCCCTCTTCGGCCTGACCCTGGCCGTGACCGCACGCGACAGCCTGCGGCTGCCGCGCCGGGCATTGTGGGCCGCCCTGCTGGTGGGTGCGCTCAACGCTGGCGGCATGATCCTGCTCTTTCTCAGTCTCAACTACCTGGAGGCTTCGCTGGGGGCGATGATCATCGCGCTCAGCCCGCCGCTGGTGCTCACGCTGCTGGCGCTGCGCGGCGAACGGTTGACGCGGCGCAACCTCGTGCGGCTGGGGCTGGCGCTGGCCGGCGTCTACCTGCTCATCAGCCCCTCCGGCGGCGTAGACTGGGGCGGCGCGCTGATGGCGCTGGCCGCCACCCTGCTTTTTGCCTTGCAGATGGCGGTGACGCAGTGGACGCTGGTCGGCTATCCGGTGCGCGGCGTCGTCTTCTACGTCACGATTACTATGACCGTCTTCACCGTAGCCTGGTGGCTGCTGCAGGGTGCGCCCTGGACGGCGCCCAGCAGCGGCGGCTGGGGGGCTGTGCTGCTGCTGGCCGTGGTCAGCACCTACTTTGCCCGCCTGGGCTACTATGCCGCCATCGGGCTGATCGGCAGCGGCCAACTGGCGCTGCTTGGCCCGCTGGAAACCCTGCTGTCTGTGATCTGGGCCGTGCTCTTTCTGCACGAACGGCTGGCGGCCTGGCAGCTTGTGGGCGGCGTGTTTATTCTGGCCAGCGCCGCCCTGGCTGTGCGCCGCTTTGGGCCAATCAACCTGCGGCTGCCGCGCCGCTGAATTGACAGAAAGGGCGTTTGGCGGTTAGCCTGTCTTTTGACCTTCTGCAAGTACGGCGGTCGCGCGCCCTCTAGGCCCAACAGGCAACAGCAAGCATGATATCCGGCATCACAAATTTCAAAGGCAACGTCAAACGCGCCGACCAAATTGTGCGCATCCTGGGCAAGTACGGCCTTGCCAACTGGGTAGGCGACAAGACGCCCGCCTTTATCCAGAAACGCTTTCTCTCCGAAGAAGGCATCGCCGTGCGCGACTATCCGTTGGAAGTGCGCGTGCGCATGGCGCTGACGGAGCTGGGCACGACCTTTATCAAGATCGGCCAGATGATGAGCCAGCGCCCCGATCTGGTGGGGCCGGAGCTGGCGGTGCAGTTGGAGTCGCTGCAGGCCGATACGCCGCCCGACCCGCCTGCCCTGGTGCGCGTCGTGATCGAGGAGGAGCTGGAGCGCCGGCCGGAAGATATCTTCGCCATCTTCAACCCGCTGGCGCTCGCCTCCGCCTCGGTGGGCCAGGTGCATCTGGCCGAACTCAAAGACGGCTCCCAGGTGGTGGTCAAGGTGCAGCACGCCGGCATTGAGACCAAAGTCAAGAGCGACCTCAACCTGCTGACTACGCTGACACAGGCCGCCGAGAGCAGCAGCCGTGAGCTGGCTCAATATCGCCCGATGGCCACCGTGGCCGAGTTCCAGCGCAGCCTGCTGCGCGAGCTGGATTTCGACATCGAACTCAGCAACATGCTGCAGTTCACGCGCAACTTTGCCGACAACCCCGATGTGCATTTCCCCATCGCCTATCCGGAGCTTTCCTCCAAACGGGTGCTGACGATGGAGCGGCTGGACGGCTACAGCATCGCCCGCAAGGAGCGGATGCTGGCCGACGGCATCGACGCCACGGCCTTCTCGCAACTGTTTGCCAACACCATGCTCAGCATGGTTTTTCGGGATGGCTTTTACCACGCCGACCCGCACCCCGGCAACATCTTTGTCCTGCCGGGCGGGCGGCTGGGCATCCTTGATTCGGGCAAGGTGGGGCGTGTCGACGAGAAAACCCAGGATGACTTCATCAACATCGTCACCGCCTTTCTGGATGGCGATGCGGATGTGCTGAGCGACGAGTTGGCGCGGCTGTGCGAGACGCCGCTCGACTTTGACCGCAGCGCCTATCGCGCCGATGTCGCTGACTTTTTGGGGGATTTCGGCGATATGTCGTCTGGGTTGGATTTAGGCCCTGCTTTCCAGGCCATGTTCGGCATCATCCGCAAACACCGGCTGGTCGTCCCCTCGCGCGTCAACATGCTGCTGCTGGTCGTCGTGCAGATTGAGGGCACGGCGCGCTATCTCAACCCCGACTTTGATTTGACCAGCGCCTTGCAGGGCTTTGGCCTCGATCTGCTGCAGCGGCGCTATTCGCCCAAGCGGCTGGGGCGCGAGGCGCTGCGCAGCTTTCGTGAATGGCAGCGGCTGCTCGACGCCTTGCCGCGCGAATCGCTGCAGCTTCTCGAACGCACGCGCCGCGGCGACCTGCATCTGTTTGTCGAGCAGCCGGCGCTGGTCGGCCCGCTCAACCGGCTGGTCTATGGGATTGTCATCTCCGCGCTGCTGCTGGCGTCGGCGCTGCTGTGGAGCCTGGCTGCACCGCCGACCTTGTGGGGCGTCTCCGTCTTTGGCTTTCTGGGTACGCTGCTGGGGCTGGGGCTGGCCGCGCATCTGCTTTTCCTCCTCTGGCGATCCAGCTAGACGCCCCGGCCCCATAGGCCGGCCGGCTGCCCACTTTCTCATTTTTTTACACTCTATTTTTAACTTTAGTTTCCGGTAAAAGTGCATCA
>JBBRBX010000225.1:0-3912 GCA_038205395.1 Caldilineales bacterium | reverse complement strand
GCAGGCGAGCTTTGCTGCCGAAGTGCGCCCCTTTGCGCCGCACCTGACCATTGCCCGCGCCCAAAAGCAGGCCGACCCCCGCCACCTCGCCCGCATCGGCGATCTGCTGCGCCACAGCAGCAGCGAACCGTCTGCTCCGCTCGCGCCCTTCCTCGTCGACCAGATTCATCTGATCCGCAGCGACCTGCAGCCCAGCGGCCCCGTCTACAGCCGGCTGGCCTCCTTTGCGTTAGGGTAGTAGAGGAGTGTCATGTTTCCGGATGTTGGAGATCAATTGTCAGATCGTTCACAGCTTGTTAGACGACTTGCTGCAAAAGGCGCCGGGCGCGCAGTGTAACCCACTTATTGGGTTGGCTTTTCCTGCCGAAGTTGACCCACGTTTTAGAGGAATAACTATATTCAAGCTTCCACCTCCCTGCCTCGTCTTGTTTTGCAGCGATGAAGGAGAGCAGGCCGGCTAAACGCAGATCGTGGCCGTAGCCAAGGTTGACCAGCGCTTCAGTCAACTGCAAAAGGTCGCTCACATAGAAAACCGGAAAACCCAATGCCCACCAACTGCCGTTGGGTGCTCTGCCATTGGCAGTCGGATAAGCAGCGGTGACCGGATCAATACTCAGCAGAAAATCTATTCCAGTGACGATTGCGCGCTCAATCTGCGGCGTGCGCTGCGCAGCAGGCAGGGTGGACAGCGCCAACATTACCTTGACAGCGCCCCAGGCACAGGCGTTGTTATTGTTGACACGGCAGGCAAAGCAGGGGCCGCATTTAAGACTAGGGTAGTAGTGCTGGGTGCTGCTGTTGGCCGCAAGTTTTTCGCCGGATGGCGCAATGTCTTCGCCGGTCACGCTGCGCGCCATCCAATCGTAGGCTGTGGCCAGACGCGCATCTTCGCAGCCAAGCTGGGAGAGTGACCAGCAAAGGTTGCCTTGCAGACAATCTATTGTACCTGCAGCCGCACCGGAGTAGGTAAACTGGCCGCCAGGGGCGAGGGCGTGGCCAAGCAGATAATGGCAGGCAGTGGCCACACGCATATCGGCGTGCACTGATGCTCCCAATTCGGCCAGCAAGATCAGCGCCCAGACAGTGGAACGATATTTAGGGCTGTAGCCGGGACCGGCTTTGATCCAAAAGCCGGATGGGTTCATGGCATCGAGCACAGTGGCAATTGGGCCGGAGCGGTGGGCAGTCATGCGCGCTTCTGCCAGTTGAGGATCGTCCAGCGCCAAGCCGCATAGATCGCGTAGGGCGAGGTAACACACGCCAGCGTCACTGGGTTCGAGCAACCAGGGTAAGGGATCGCCGCGTAGAAGAGATTGATTGGGCATTGTAGCCTCCTTCAATGGAGAACAATGATATTTTCACTCATTATCGCAGCCGTCATGACTGCCGACTTCTGTCCGCAGGTGTGCGCCGGCGCAAAAGGATTCGCCATAAATTGCGCTGCGACTGGCCGGCAGATCAGGTCAGGAAACTTTTCGGTGCAGACAGCTATATCTTGTTCGATCCAGGCCAACATACACTTCATCCGTCTCTACTTGGCCCATGTCTTTAACCCTTGTCCGCAGAGCGTATTTTGCGATCCATGCGCACACAGCAGCCAACCAGCCACGCCACCCTGCCGCAGCAGCAAGCGCAGCTTCTTGTCGTTTAGTGAATCCTGTAAATCGACAGGAAGATAGCTGAGTTTTGCGTTAGCGAAACAGACGGGAAGGCTGCGCCGCTTCCGGCGTCGCTAACTCCGGCTCGCTGATGCTGCCTGCCCCCGGCGTGGCAGCCACAGGCACAGTGGTGACGGTGGCCGTGTATGCATTCGCATCGCTGCGCTGCAGGTTGTGGAGCAGAAGCCCCAGCGGGGCGCAGACCACGAGGCCGCTGAGAAATCCCCACAAGAGAATTGCCACCACACCAATGACCTGCGCCTGCAGTTGACCGGGAAAATCACGCTGAAAGCCTTCCGCCACCAGCAGACCCGATACGCCCTGGCCCGCCACGCCCAAGTAGCTGCCTGCCCCGGTGAGTTGCCAGCCCGCACCGGCAGCGCCGTCGGCAAAGACGCCCAGCAGCAGCAGCCCCAGCAGCGCCGGCAGACCGCTCGTCACAATCACGCCGGTGGCGTCATCCAGGTGCAGCAGATGGTCGACGATGTAGCTGACAAAGGGAACCGTCGCCCCCGCCAGTACACCTACCAGCAGCGCCGCACCGGTGCCGACAAACGGCGCTACGGCCAACCCTGCCACCGCCCCGCCCGCCAGCCCGCGCCCCGTCAGCGTCGGATCACTGCGCCCCGTGACAAACCAGGTGTAGAGCAGCGGCACAATGGCTCCGCCCACCGCCGCCAATACAGCATTGGCGCTGCCGCGCAGCAGCGCCAGATCGGACAGCGTCTCCACCTGCAGCGGATTGGACCACAGCCAGCCGATGATGCCGGCCAGCAGAAAAAGGCTGCCGATCACCGTCAGCAGCGGCTGATAGGTGGGGGGCAGCGCAGCGGGTGCACCCTGTACACGGCGCGCCGCCGGCCAGACCGCCACTGCGGCCAGGGCGAAGGCGGCTGCCAACAGAAAAACCGTGCCGGCGCCGCCCGGATCGACAAAGCCGTGGCCGAGGGATAAATTGCGCCCCAAGGCGCTCAACCAGCCGCCGCCCTGCACCCAGTTGCCCGCCAGCGGATAGATCACCCCGCCCAGCAGCGCCGCCAGCAGCAGCGTAGCCGTGGCCGGGGCACGCCCGCGCAGCGCCATAACCGGCAGCAGCGCCGCCGTAAACACCCACGGCAAGTGCGCCAAAAAAAGCGCATAGGCCATCCCGGTCAGATCGCCGCCGGCCAGCAGCCAGCCAGACAGACCCGCGACACCCCAGCCCACGCCCCACTCCACCGGCAGCGGACTCCACTCCCACACCAGGCTGCGCAGTTCAGGCCGCAAGTAGGCCAGGCCGACGCCGCCAAACTGGATCGCAAAACCAATCGCCCAGTAGGCCAGCCCGCCGAGGGCAATCGCCCCCACCGCACCCAGCCCGACATTCCAGGCCCGTGCCGGCTCCAGCCCCGTCACACCGATCAGCACGAGGCCGATTGGCACGAGCAGCGCACTCGCCGCAGCTAGGAGATACCAAAAGAGGGGGGTTGCTGCGCCCGCCGGCGCAGTGTTGACCACACCGCCCGTAGGCGATTGTGCATACAGCACGTCCGGCATCCACAGCACCACAAGGGTGAGAAAAAGGACAAGGAGCACCAGCCGGCGTCGAACAAAAGTTGATTGGTTCATGGCATTGATTCTAGTCAGCGATATGTCTGTAAAGGGGAGCGTACAGAGTTGCGGCCATTCATCAGCCTGAAACGTGCCGCCATCATACCAAAACTCTCCCACTCCGTCCAGTCTGCCACCTCGAATGACCTCGGCTTCCCAAATTCGGTGCGGCTGCTCTCGTCATACGCCATGGTGCAGTGCAGCCGGCTGCGCCCAATCTGTGGTATCCTGCTTGCTGGATATTGCCGATGCACGTATATGACACGCCGTCCACCACCTATCAACTGCCGGAGAATGGCGGCGCCCGCCGGCCGCACCATCCGCTTGTTCGCCTGGCCCCCTGGCTCGCCGGTTTGGCCTTTGGTGTTCTCTATGCCCTCACCGCCGCGCCCAGTTTGGTTGCGCTGTTTGATGACAGTCTTGAGTTTCAACTGGTGCTCCCCACCTTAGCCATTGCGCACCCTACCGGCTATCCGCTCTACACCTTGCTGGGCGCGCTCTGGAGCCGGCTGCTCTTTCCGTTCGGCAACTGGGCCTGGCGCGTCAATCTGTTCAGCGCGCTGGCTGCCGCCGCGGCTGTGGCGCTGCTCTTTGCCGTGGCGCAGCGGCTGGTGCGCCATCCGCGCACAGACTGGACCATAGAGATGGCGGCTGCTCTGGCCGC
>JBBRBX010000224.1:0-3926 GCA_038205395.1 Caldilineales bacterium | reverse complement strand
GCCCGTCATCAGCTTGATAAGGATACACGTAGGTAGGACTTGTAAAGTTCTCACCCCATCTACTGCGTGTCCACTCCCACACATTGCCGCTCAATTCCTCCACCCCATACGGGCTGACGCCGCCGGCACAACAGCCCACGGCACTGCTGCTGCCGATCTTGGTAGCGTCATAATTGGCATACTCAGCATTCAGCTTCTCTCCCCACGGGTAGCTCCGCTTAGGCTGTTCATTGGGCTTCAACGCGGGGCTGCCGCTGATTGAACAGACTTCACTCGCCGGTCTGATCAACCGTTCGGCAATAACTTCCAGCCCGCCGCGCGCCGCCTTCTCCCACTCCGGCTCACTAGGCAGGCGCAGTTCCCAACCTGCCGGCAGCCACCCTTTGTCTGTATACACCTCATTCAGCCAGCGTACAAAGGCCAGCGCCTCATACCACGCAATACCCACCGCCGGATGGTTAGGCAGATCATATGGCTCGCCGTAAGCATTGGGCCTGTCTCGATGGCGAAACTTACCCTCCTCCCAGTAACTCGCCTGCTCCGCCTCCGGCCAAAAGCGCTGCTGCGCATATCCGCCTGCCTGCTGAAAAGCTGCAAACTGCGCCACCGTCACCGGGTAACGGGCCATCCAATAAGCGTACGACACAACATGTTCGTACTGCTCTTCCCGCTCCCCCATCACAAATGGCCCTGCCGGCACAAGGCAATACTCCATTTGCAGCGGATCCAGCACCGCCGGGCGCGTGTCGCCCAACTTAGCCAGCACACGACCGGCCTCGGCCCGGTCGACAGCCGGCAGCGGGCTTTGGCGCATGAGCGCCAGCATGCGCTTGCGCAGCCGCACCAGAAGATTCGCTCCGGACAGCGGCTGATCCTCATTCATTAGAAAAAAGCTGCGCTGTTGGAGTGTATCGGCCCCCACCAAAGCCGCCATATGGCCCGCCCACAGACTCAGCCGCCAGCCTCTTTCCGCCCCAGGCGTGGCGTCGGGACAGAAATCCAGCAGCAGGTCATCAAAGAATTCGGTGATTTTGCGGTTGTATTTTAGCTCCTCAAGCGCCAATTCGGCGGCAAGATGCCAGGCTTCACCCCTTTCCGCCATTGCCGCAAATGCACGTTTGACCGATGGCTGCGACAATATATAGCAGCCGGCCAGATACTCTTGAAAGGTGCGGTGGGGAAAGCTGTACAACAGCGGCCGCTCTTTCTCGTCACCGCCTCGCCCCACCAACATGCCCGCCCGCTGGTCTACATAATCCAGAAACTCTTCCGCCAGGCCGGCGCTGCCCAACATCGTGCTTTGCCCCAGCAGCACAAGCAGATCCCCGCGCGCCAGATCGCCGCGCACCGGGTCAGCCGGGCCGGACGCCCCGCCGCCGCTTGCGTTTGGGTGTTGGGTATGGGCCATATAAGCCAGCCGTTCCAAAATGGAGCGCAGCTTGTCCTCATCCTTGAGGATGCTTTCCAGTGCGGCGGAAACGACAATGCCGCGCTGTTTCTGCCAGCGCCGCGCCAGCACTTTCACGGCTTCGTTGTACAGACGGACACGCTCGCGCGGCAGCCCCACCTCACGCTGGTGAATAATAGCCATGGTCGTCAACAGCATCGGATTGGAGGAAAGCTCAACCAGATCGTGATCGAGCGCAGCAGCCTGCAGGTCGGCACAACG
Organism: Caldilineales bacterium; assembly: GCA_038205395.1. Taxonomy (GTDB): domain Bacteria; phylum Chloroflexota; class Anaerolineae; order Caldilineales; family Caldilineaceae; genus Fredericiella. Next base: position 2,257 of record JBBRBX010000224.1, on the reverse strand, counting down.
CTCCGCCTCTTTGGCTGCAGGAATATGCTCCAGCTGTACCTGCGTCCGGTACCAAAGTTCGATAAAGCGCTTGATTTTGTCCTCGTCAAATGGGGCCAGCGTATGGCTGATAAAGCCGCTGAGGGCAGACTTTGCATCATAGGAGCGGGTGCGGCAGGTGACAATGATGCGGCTGAGACCAGGATACTCCTGGCGCAGGGCTGTCACCGCCGACCAGACGGCGCTGCGCTGCGCCTGCGGCACCTCATCCAGCCCATCCAGAATCAGCAGTACGCACCCGCTTTCCAGCGCAGCTTGCAGGCGCGGCCAGGCCGCTTTGGCCGCCGGCTCCTGCTGCCAGTAGCCATGCAGCACTGCGATCAACTGGGCCTGTTGTGCCGCAAGCACCGGGGTGGAACTGACGGCCGCAGACAGCGCCCCCGCCACATCGCGCAGCGTAACGAGCAGCGGGATCAAGCCGGCGGGCCAGCCGGCCTGCGGCTCACGCCCGTCCAGGTGCGCTTTCGCCAGCCACGCCGCCAGCTGCTGCACAAAGCTGCTCTTGCCGCTGCCCGGGTCGCCCAACAAGGCCAGACGCCGCGCCTGGGTCGCCGCCTCCAGCGCGCTGAGCGGCCGCTTGTCTTCCGTACGCAGACCAGCAGTGGGGCGGCTCTTTTTTTCGTCGGCGGATAAATCGACCAGTGTCGTCGTGTCCAACGCGATATACAGGTCGGCGAGTGTCACCTCTTCGCCGGCGCTGCTGTCGCCATCCAGCGCCGCCAGCGGCAGGGCATTGCAGTGCTGGATCAACTTTTGCAGATAGCGCTGCAAAGGCGCGTCGTCGGCAGCGACTGGCGGCGGCGGCGGGTTGACGATTTGCTGCTCTCTGGACGTTCCGGCTTGCGCCCAGCCCCCCGCCAATCCCTTGCCGCCGGCCAGCATGGCCACCGCAAAGTCTTCGGTGGCCATGTCAAAAAAGGGCGTCTGCGCGACATTGCGGGCTTGCCGGGCCGCGGCGGGCACTGTGCGGCTGAGATGCTGCATGAGGTGCGAGAGATGAACTCGCGTCTCTTGCGGCGCAGAGGCCGCGCCTTCCAATGCCTCCAGCAGGTGATGGGTAAATATGCTGCCTTTACCGTCCGGGCGCAGCCACGATCTCTCCGTCCCGCGCGAGGAGGAGAAGACGGCCCGGCCCTCGCCCTGCTTCAGTTCTTCGGCCAGACCTTTGGGCAGCGCCGCCTCGGCAAACCCCGGCGGCAGCTTTATGGCCGGTGGGACGGCGGCGCCGTCTTTGGCCACGGCCATGCCCTGGGCGTGGCAGCAGTCCATCAACACAAGCAGCCGCCTGGCTTCGACAGCACGCAGCAGCGTTTGAAAGTCTGCACCGGCCAAGGCTGTGGCGGGAATATCAAGTGGATCAAGATCATGCGGGAGCAGATAATAGGCGTCGCTGTTCGTGTCAAGCCAGCCATGGCCGGAGTAGTACACCACCACCGTGGCGTCTCGATCGGCGGCAGCGCACTGCTTGAGCCAGCGCAGGCCGTCGCGGATGGCCGGGCCGGTGGCGGCTTCATCATGCAGCAGCCGCACATGCGCTTCATTCGCCGGATAGGCGCAGCGCGCCGGGTCGGTCAGCGCGGCATAGAGTGCCTGTACATCTTGTACGGTGGCCGGCAAAGACAATTTGGAATAGCTGCAGCGGCCAACGCCGATGAGCAAGGCGTAGCCGTGGTCAAAATGGAGGTCAAAATGGGGGGCAACAGATGAGGACACGGGAGTCTCCGATTCGGAAAGATGCAGCGTTTGCAGCCATTATACACCAGGCTGCATCAGAATCCCCGCCTACCCTTCATGCACCCGCACACACTCCAGCAGTTCCAACCCCACCGCCAGTTCAGTTTCGCCGATGCGTACGATGGGCGCGGGGCGGCGCTGGAGCAGCTGGATGCGCGCGCCGGGGAGCAGGCCGAGCACGCTGAAGCGGGCCTGGATGCGCGGGGCGAGGCCGTCCAGCGTGTCGATGACGAGGTTGACCCGCAGCGGGGCCTGGCTGAGCAGCAGCGGTCGGCGGACGGCGCCCAGGGCGCCGGCGGGTTGACCGGCCTGCGGCCACAGCTTGCGCAGCCACCCGGCGACGCGGCTGCGCGAGACGTCCACCATCTCATAGCCGCAGTTGGGACAGCAGATCATATGGCAGTTGCCCGCCATCGGACAGCCGCTGTGGCAGGCGTCGCCGACCGGCAAAAATGTAAAACTGCACAGCGGGCAGTTGATTGCT
>JBBRBX010000223.1:0-3926 GCA_038205395.1 Caldilineales bacterium | reverse complement strand
ACGGTCGGCGTGCTGGCGCGCACGCAAACCTACAACATTACCGCCGCCCGCCGAGAGCTGGGGTATGCTCCCCTCGTCTCGGTGGAACAAGGCGTCAACCGCACGCTGGCCGCTCTGCGCAGCAGCCACCCCCTGCCGATTGGTGCCGGTATTTCTGGTGGAGCGCCCGTTAGATGAATCCTGCACAGCGAGCCGCACCCGAACTAGCTTGCCATATCCTTGACACGGGTCACTGCCTTGCGCACGAGCACATCTTGATCCAGGGCGGCGCGCGCAAAGAGGTAGCCTGCCATTCGATTGTAGCGCTTCTCGGCCACCCGCAGCACGGCTGGTTGTTGTGGGATGCGGGCTACGCCCCTCATATGCTGGCCGCCACACAGCACTTTCCTTATTCGCTTTACCGCCTGGCAACGCCTCTGCGGCTGCGTCCGGAACTGGCTGCGGTTGCGCAACTGCCACATTTTGGTCTGGCGCCGGGTGATGTGCAGACCGTGCTGATCTCGCATTTCCATGCTGATCATCTGGCCGGGCTGCGTGATTTTCCCGGCAGCCGCTTTGTGGCTGCACACGAGGCGTATGCTGCCGTCGCCAGGCGGCGCGGGCTGGCGGCGCTGCGCCGCGCCTTTATCCCCAGCCTGCTGCCGCCCGATTTCGACAGCCGGCTGACGCTGCTTGACCGCTTCAGCGGCCCGGCGCTGCCCGCGCTTGGTCCCAGCTTTGACTATTACGGCGACGGTTCGCTGCTGCTCGTACGCCTCCCCGGCCACGCCCGCGGCCAACTGGGTCTGCTCGCCAACACCCAGCGTGGGCGTATTTTCTTTGTGGCCGACAGTTGCTGGCTGGCGCGCTCAGTGGCGGAGAAGCGCGCTCCCTCCGCTGTGGGAGGGCTAATCGCCGACAACACGCGCCAGGTGGCCGCCACTATCGCCCGCCTGCACGCCTTTGCCGCCGCCTGCCCCGATGTGCTGATCGTGCCCAGTCACTGCCCGGAGACATTTGCCGGCCTGTTGGCGGCGGGAGCAATCAAAGAAGAATCGGCAGTACAGCGCTGAATGCACCCATGCCCGGCACGGAAATTGCGGCGTTTCCGCCTGTGCACTGTTTGAGGTAGCATGTGAGCCTTGATCGTTTGGCTACTTTTTGTTGTGTAGAAATGGCTTTTACAAGATGACGCGTTCGTTCTCACTTCTGCTGCTTTGCGTGCTCCCGGCAATTCTCCTGAGCGCCTGCCAGGTGATCGTGCCTCCTGCAGAACCAGTAAGCGCCACGCTGGCTGCTGTCCCGATGGCTGCTGCCGACATCAACGTCTCTAATCCAGCAGTGGAAGCGACGCCGACCACCGCACCCATTCTTCTGCCGACGCCTACGCCCCAGCCGGCATCTACGCTCCAAGCAACAGTGGTCGCAGCGACGGCTGTGCCGGTGTCAAGTGGCGTCGCTGAGGAGGTGGCCCCCACCGCCGAGTTTGCAGTGGGCAACGAGTTGACCATCGCTGCGCTGCTGCAGCGCAAGATTGAGGGCAGCGCCATCACAATCGAGCAGCAACTGGAGAACGGCGCCAACTATGCGCGCTACATCGCCAGCTACATTTCCGAAGGCAACAAAATCTACGGCCTGCTCACCGTGCCTTTTGGCGACCCGCCGCCGGGCGGCTTCAAGGCCATCGTTTTTAACCACGGCTATATTCCGCCCGCTGCCTACCGCACGACCGAACGGTATGTCGCCTATGTCGATGCGCTGGCGCGCAGCGGCTTTGTGGTGTTCAAGATCGACCTGCGCGGCTTCGGCAATTCGGAGGGAGAGCCGACCGGGACCTATTTTTCGCCGGACTATACTATCGATGCGATTGCAGCATTAAAAAGTTTGCAGACGCTCAACTATATTGACCCCGACGGCATCGGCATGTGGGGGCACAGCATGGCCGGCAACCTGGTACTGCGCGCCATGCTGGTTGAACCTGCGATCAAGGCGGGGGTGATCTGGGCCGGCGCCGTCTACAGCTACGATGACTTTACCCGCTATTCCATCGAGGACCCCTCCTACACACCCGCCGCCGCCGATGTATCCGCCAGCCGCCGTATCGGCCAGTTGATTCGCGAGAGCTACGGGCCGCCGAACACGGCGGAACCCTTCTGGAAGGCGGTCTCCTTGACCGAACATATTGATTTGCTGCAGGCGCCGCTGCAGCTACATCACGCGCTGAACGATGATGTTGTCTCTGTCCGCTACTCCGACGATCTGGCGGCTGTTCTGAAAGCGGCCGGCAAGGAGTACGAGTATTACCAGTATGACAGCGGCGGCCATAACATTGATTCGCCTGCATTCAACGAGGCGATGCGGCGGACAATTGCATTCTTCCAGGCGCATCTTTAGGCCGGCATATAGCCTGCCTTTATTTCGCTGCCAAACTTGCGCAGAAGTCTTCTTGCCCGTGCCTACTTCACACTCCCTCGCTGCCGATAAGCTGTTCGCAGGCGCGGTTGCGGCCGGCCTCACAGCCGGCCATTATCTCGCTGCCCACTGGCGCCGGCGCACGCTTGACACGGAAACACTCCTACGCTTTCAAGAGCAGCGGGCGCAGCGCATGGTGGCCTATGCCGAAGCGCACAGCCCTTTCTACCGCAGCCACTGGCAGGGGTGCAGGCTCGACGACTGGCGTCACTTGCCCACAGTAGACAAAGCCGTCATGATGGCGCATTTTGACGAGTTCAATACGCGCGGCGTCAGCAAGCAAGCTGCGTTGGCTGTGGCGCTGGCGGCGGAACAGTCGCGGGATTTTGCGCCGTCTGTAGAGGGGCTGACGGTTGGCCTCTCTTCCGGCACATCCGGCCACCGCGGGCTGTTTCTGGTCAGCCTGCAGGAGCAGGCCGCTTGGGCCGGCATCATTCTCGCCCGCGCGTTACATGACGTACGGCGAGGACGCACACGCGTCGCCTTTTTTCTGCGCTCGCACAGCAATCTTTACCGGCAGGCAAACGGCGCGCTGCTGCAGCTGCGCTACTTTGATCTGATGACGCCATTCGCAGAAGCGATCTCTGCGCTCAACACATACCAGCCGCACATTCTGATCGGCCCGCCCTCGCTGCTCGGCTTTCTGGCCGGCGCAGTGGCCGACCGCAAGTTGCACATCCGGCCCCAACGGCTGATCGCGGTGGCGGAAGTGCTGGAACCACAGGATGAATTGCACCTTGTCGCCTGCTTTCAGGCGCCGGTGCACCAGGTCTACCAATCCACCGAAGGGCTGCTGGCGGTGAGCTGCCCGCATAACTCGCTGCATATCCAAGAAGACATTGTCGCCCTCCAGTATGAGCCGCTGGCTCCAGAACCACTGGCCCCCGAAGCGCCGGCCCCGGAAGCTGCTGTGCGGCGCGTGACGCCGATCGTCACCGATCTGTGGCGGCGCACGCAGCCGATTATTCGCTACCGGCTCAACGATGTGCTGCAGGTGGCAACGGGGCAGGAGCGGCGCGCCTGCGCTTGCGGAAGCTGCTTTCGTATCATTGAGCGCATCGAGGGGCGCTGTGATGATGTCTGCTATTTTTTCGAGCGCGGCTGCGTCGGGCAAGGCAAACAGCGCCCCTTTTTCCCCGACACCATCCGCCGTCTGGTTTTGTTGGCCGGCGACGGTATTGCTGACTATCAAGCCGTGCAGGCGCAGGACGGCCAACTGCTCGTCCATCTTGCCCTGGCGCCGGGGGCCGACGCGCTGCAAACAGTGGCCGCTTTGCGCAGCAGCATTGTGGCCGGCGTGGAACGGTACGGCTGCCGTCGCCCCCAGCTCGACGTCGATCTGCACCTGCCCCCGCTGCCGCCCGGCGCCAAGCGCCGCCGTGTACAGCGGCTGCAAGCGGGGGAACGCTGATGCGAATTACGATATTGGCGCTCGGCTCGCGCGGCGATGTGCAGCCTTTTGTCGCCCTGGCGCT
>JBBRBX010000222.1:0-3932 GCA_038205395.1 Caldilineales bacterium | reverse complement strand
TACAGCTTTAATCTTGTCTACCAGCCGGACAGCATCAGCAACGGGCTATGGATCAGCGGATCTACGCTCGCCCTGCTGGCGCTGCTGGGGCTGTGGCGCTGGTGGTCCAGCAGAAAGGGTGCAGCATGAAACGCACCGCCTCGCGTCTCGCCCTGCTTGCTGTCCTGCTGCTGGCGTTCGTCCTGCGGGTGTTTCGTTTAGACTACCAAGAACTGCGAGGGGACGAGGCGTTTGGTTATTTCTTTAGCCAACAGCCGTATGGCGAGATCATCAACGCCACCGTCGCCCTCTCTGAGCCGCATCCGGTGGCGGCCTATTTTGTACAAAAGGCATGGGTGGGTGTGGCCGGCGACAGTGAGTTTGTGCTGCGCTTCGCTGGCGTCTGGTGGGGGGTGCTGGCGGTGGCTCTGATCTATGCCTTGGGCCGCCGGCTGGGATTTTCCTTCTGGCGGGCTGTCGTGGGGGCGATTTTGCTGGCCACCAGCGCCTATGCCGTCTGGCACGCGCAGGATGCACGCATGTACGCGATGAGCCTGGCGCTTAGCATGGCAGTCGTGCTGTCGGCCCTGGAGGCACTACAGAGTGGGCGCTGGCCGTGGGCCGTGGCCTACATCGTCACGGCCTGGCTGGCGCTGCACACACATTACTATGCAGTCTTTGTCCTTGTCGCACTCAATCTTTTTGTCCTGGGTGGGGCTATTGCGGCGCAGCGCACGCGTGCCATTGCCGTGCAGTGGCTGCTGTGGCAGGTGGTGCTGGCTGCGCTCTATCTGCCCTGGCTGGTGCGCGCCGGCGGCATTCTAACCGGCTATGGCGGCAACGGCGATTCGCCTTCTCTGCTGGAGGCCGCCCAGCGTGCGCTGGCTGTGTTCGCCGGCGGAGAAAGCACACCGCCTGACCAGCGGCTGTGGTGGGCGCTGCCGGCAGGAATCCTACTGCTGATCGGGGTGGCGCGGCTGGCGCTGGGCAGCGCATGCGACCGCCGCAGCCTCGCCCTCTTAGCGCTCTATCTGGGCGTGCCCCTGCTGGCTACCTGGTACAGCGCACAGGCGCGGCCCACTTTTAACGAACGCTATCTGGTGGCTGCCTTGCCGCCGTTTTACCTGCTGATAGCAGCCGCTTTCGATTACCGGCGGCTGCCGCGCCCCTCTGCGGCGTTGCTGCAAGCCGCAACCAGCCTGTTAGCCGTGGTGCTGGCAGCAGGCATGACGCTCTCTCTAATACGCCTCTATACGGAGCCTGCTTATAGCAAAACCCGTGGCTGGCGCGAACTGGCGGCGGCCATTACGCAGTTGAGCAGCGGACTGCCGCCGGCACAAGTGCGGGTGGCGCAAAATTTTCCGGATCCGACTCTGTGGTATTACTATCAGGGGCCGGTGGAGCACCTCGTGCTGCCACCACAGGCGAATGATGCGGCTGCTGCGCGCACAGCAGTTCAGACGCTGGCAGGCCAAGGCATCCAACGGGTGATCCTGCCGATTCAGCCCGCAGCCAACTGGGATGGAGCAGGCTTGGCGACGGCGGCGCTGGACGGCTGGTTTGACCGCACGGTGCAGACCCAAGTGGGGGTTTGGCCCGTGCAGGTCTATTCGCAGCCCGCAGGCGCGTTGACGGCGGTAAATGTACTCTTTACCAATGGCGTCACCTTGCGCGGCTTTGTCGCGGCGCCGGAGGATCTGCCGCCTGGTGGGCTGCTGACGGTCTACCTGGATTGGACAGCAGATGCAGCGCTGCCCGGCGAGCTCAAAGTTTTTGTACAACTGCTGGATGGGGAGGGACAGCTTGTGGCGCAGGATGACCGCCCGCTGCTGTTATCCGGTGCACGGGCGGCGGGTACGGGTCTGGCTGCATATGGTCTGATGCTGCCTGAGGAACTTTCCGAAGGTCCTTATCGTTTGATAACGGGTTTATACGATCCGGCACAACAAGATGCGCCGCGCATCCAGCCCGTAGACGGGGCCGAGTTTGTGTTGTTGCGTTCTCAGTAAAAGATGCATTTGCGACTACTACCCAGCGTATTTTTAATTGTATTGCTCAGCCTGGTATTGGTTATCTTTTTGGGCGTCTGGCGGCGCGGCGCCCAGCCACAGTACGACTTTGCAGCAGTGGCGGCACGCGAAACAGTACTGCGCCCTGATTTGGTGGCGACACCGATGCTCCCAGCCCAAGGGGAAGAGCAAATGCCGCCGATTGTTGCGCCACCCACCGCGATGCCGACGGCTACCCCTTGGCCCACGGCCACTCCGCCGCCGACACCGACACCCACACCCACAGCGCTGCCTTTCCAAGCGGCGCAACCGTCTGTGCTGCTGACGGGGTTGCGCCATGAATGGCAGACGTGGAATAACTGCGGCCCAGCAACTATCGCTATGAATTTGAGCTATTTCGGCAGCGCCATCGATCAGGCGCAGGCAGGTGCTGTGCTGCGCCTGTCGGCTGATGACAAAAATGTCAGCCCTTATGAACTAGTCACCTACGCGCAAAACCAAGGCTATGTCTCGCGGCGGCTGGTGAACGGTTCAACCGACCTGGCACGCACGCTGCTCAGCAACGGCATACCAGTGCTTGTTGAGACGTGGCATGAAGATGCCCCCGGTGACGGGCTAGGCCATTACCGCCTTCTGGTGGGATATGACGACGCAAGCCAACAGTGGACAGTCTACGATTCGTATGACCGCACCAACCTGATTGCGGCCGAGCCGTATGCAGGTTTACGTTTCTCCTATGCGGAGATGGACAGTCTGTGGCGGGTATTCAATCGCGCCTTTGTGCTGGCCTACCCACCCGATCGTGCATCGACGGTAGACGCCATTCTGGCGGCCTACAATGCAGCGCCGGCCACGATGTACGCGGCAGCAGCGGCGCAGGCGCAGACGGAACTGGCTGCGGATCCGTCCGATGCATTTGCATGGTTCAACTTGGGCAGCAGTCTGACGCTGCAAGGCCAGTATGGGGAGGCGGCAGCGGCATTTGACCAGGCGCGTGCGATTGGGCTGCCATGGCGTATGTTCTGGTATCAGTTTGAGATTTTTGACGCCTATCTGGCGTTGGGACGCGCACAGGATGTGGTGGCCCTGGCCGATCAGGTCAACGCCGGCACGACCAGTATTGAAGAAATTCACTACTGGCGCGGTCGCGGGCTGGCTATGTTGGGTGACAAGGCGGGCGCCGAAGAATCGATCCGGCAGGCGCTGGCGCTCAACCCCACCTTTGCGCCGGCGCAGGCAGCGGCGGCGGCCTTGAATTCTTAGCATCTCAGCAAGTACTTGCGATAAGCATACTGCAATCAGCAGGCAATAGTTTGTAGCCACGCCGCAAATCGGGTACAGTGGCAGCTAATGTCGATTCTGCAAAGCACTTACCAAAACGCACAAACGCTGCTCTTTTCGCCCAATCAACTGGTGCGCAAACTGGCAATCAGCAGCCTGCTGTTGGCGGGTGCACTGCTGATCGCCCTGCTGGTGGGCATTGCCGGGCCGCTGCCCGCGCTCATGGCGGCGGCGGCGCTGATCGCAGGAGTGCTGATTTTAGCTGACACACACTGGGGCTTTGTCGCCTTGTGCGCTGTTGTTTTTCTGCTGCCCTTCGCCAGCTTGCCCTTTTCGCTTGGCTTCAAACCCACCTTTCTTGATCTGGCGTTGGGGGCGCTCTTTTTTGTCTGGGTTTTTAAGCTGGTGATTGGACAACAGCGCACATTTATTGCTTCACCGCTGGGGATTGCGGTGGCGCTGTTTATGCTGCTGGCGCTCTTCAGCTTTGCGCTGGGGCTGGTGCACAGCCCGGCCAACAGCTTTCTGCTGCGCCGCTTTCTGGAAATCCTGCTGGGCATCAGCCTCTTTTTTGTCACCATCAACACCGTACGCAGCCAGGTGGAAGTCGAATGGGTTACGCGTTGGATCATACTGGGCGGTTGGGGCAGCGCAGCCATTGCC
>JBBRBX010000221.1:0-3934 GCA_038205395.1 Caldilineales bacterium | reverse complement strand
CCCCTACAGCCCGCTGGGCGGCGGGTTGCTGAGCGGCAAGTATGGTGTGGGCGTGCGGCCGGAGGCGGGGCGGCTGGTTGAGAACACCATGTACCGGAAGCGCTACGGTGATGCCCAGCATTGGGAAACGGCGGATCGCTTCAACGCTTTCGCCGCCGAGCATGGCTATCATCCTGCCGCCTTGGCCGTAGCTTGGGTGATGAGCCATCCCGCCGTGACCGCGCCCATCATTGGGGCGCGCAATGTGGCGCAGTTGGAAGGTTCGCTCGCCGCCGCCGAGATCGACATGACGTCTGATCTGCGCGCCGCCATCTCCGCCCTGTCGGTGGAACCGGCCGTGGCCACCGACCGCAGCGAGGAGCGGGCATGAATAAACAGCCCAACTCGTACTTCTGCTTTATCTGCGGGGTCAAAAATGTCGGCGGCGTCCACGTCAATTTTTACGAAACGCCGCCCCTGCCCGGCAGCGGCGACGGGGCGGCCCCCATCGAAATTCTGGCGCGTTTTACCGGTCAATCCCACCACCAGGGCTATCCGGGCCGGATGCACGGCGGGATCATCACTGGCATTCTCGACGAAACCATCGGGCGCGCCATCAACATCGGCGAAGGCGAGCAGCCCACCACCTGGGGGGTGACGGCTGAACTGACGATGCGTTTTCGCAAGCCGGTGCCGCTGGATGTTGAATTGACCGCACGCGGGCGCATTATCCGCGATATCCAGCACATCTTCGAGGGGGAAGGCGAACTTTATCTGCCTGACGGGACGGTGGCGGCCACCGCACGCGGCAAATATGTCCGCCTCAAGCTTGATGCCATTGCGGATGTGGATCCCGCCGCGTTGGGCTGGCAGGTCTACGAGGATTAAAACCGCTTGACAGACACTTTGGAGCACTCTTTTTATGCGCAGATGACCCTCATCCGCCAGACGGAGCAGGCTTTTTTTGACCTGTACAGCCGGGGACTGATGGCGGGGACGGTGCATACCTCCATCGGTCAGGAGGCTTGCGCCGTGGGGGTGGTGGCGGCGCTGGATAAGCAGCGCGATGTCATCTTTTCCAGCCACCGCGCCCACGGCCACTATCTTGCCTACTGCGACGATGTCGAGGGTCTGGTGGCCGAGCTGCTGGGACGGCACACCGGTGTGGTGGGCGGCATCGGTGGCACCCAACATCTGCACAAACACAATCTTTACACCAATGGCATACAGGGCGGGATCGTGCCGAATGCCGTGGGCGCAGCGCTGGCCGAAAAGCTGGCCGGCAGCGGCGCAATCGTCACTGTCTTTGTGGGTGACGGCACACTGGGGCAGGGCGTCGTCTACGAGAGCATGAACCTGGCAGCCCTGTGGGCGCTGCCGCTGCTCTTTGTGCTGGAAGACAACCGCTATGCCCAAAGTACGCCCAGCCGGCTCGAACATGCCGGCAGGCTGGCGGATCGCCCGCGCGCGTTCGGCATCGCCACTCTGGACCTCAGCGGCGCCGATGCTGCCGCGCAAGAACCGCAGCAAGCGCTAGGCGTCGATGAAATTTACACTGCAGCGTGCACAGCCGTGGCGCATGTGCGCACGCACACTGCCCCCTTCTTCCTGGCGCTGCGCACCTATCGGCTGGCTCCCCATTCCAAAGGCGACGATGTACGCGACCCGGCTGAGCTGGCGGCGGCTTGGGCCGGCGATCCGCTGGCGCGCCTGGCGCAGCAGCTGGCGCCGGCTGTGTGCGCCGCACTGGACGCCGCCGCTGCCCGCCGCGTGCAGGCGGCCATCGACGCCGCCTTGGCCGCCCCGCCGCAACTTATCAATGCGTTTGCCCAGCGGGCGGGGTGGTCGCCGTGGCAGCCGCTGTGACTTATCTGGAAAGCCTGCGCCGTGCGCTGCACACGATTCTGGCCGATGACCCGCGCGCGCTGCTGCTGGGGGAGGATATCCTTGATCCCTACGGCGGTGCATTCAAAGTGACCCAGGGGCTGTCCACCCGTTTCCCCGACCGGGTGTTTACGACGCCCATCAGTGAGGCGGCGATTGTCGGCGTGAGTGTGGGTCTGGCTTTGCGCGGCTGGCGGCCGATCGCCGAAATTATGTTCGGCGATTTTGTCACTCTGGCCGCCGACCAGTTGATCAACCATGCAGCCAAGTATGCCGCCATGTACAACGGCCAGGTGCGCGTGCCGCTGGTCGTGCGCACACCGATGGGCGGCGGGCGCGGCTATGGGCCGACGCACAGCCAGTCGCTGGAGCGGCTCTTTTTCGGCATTCCTCATCTAACCGTTTTGGCCCCTGCGCATGTACATGACGCCGGCGCGCTGCTGCTGGCCGCCGCCGCCGCTGAGGGACCAGTTTTGTTCGTCGAAAATAAGCTGCTCTATCCGCAGCCACTGCTGTTGGGCGCGGGCGCAGGCGTCCTCCGCCGCAGTGAGCGCGTGGACGCCTACGGTTACCCTGTCGTGCGGCTGGCCAATTATGCCGCCCGCGAGCAGCCGGATGTCACCATTGCCGCCTATGGCGGGATGAGCCGGCTGCTGGTGGAGGTGCTGGCGCGGCTGGCGGCGGAGGAAGTGCGCGTCCTGGCCGTGCTGCCCACCTGTATTAGCCCTCTGGATGAGGCCCCGTTGGCGGCGGCTGCCGGCGAGAGCGGGCGGCTGCTGCTGGTGGAAGAGAGCCAGGCGGCGTTTGGCTGGGGGGCCGAGGTGGCCGCCCGCCTTCTTGCAGCGCCGGTGGGCGCGCCGGGTGCTCAGCTGCGGCTGGCGCGCCTGGGCGCACAGCCGACGGTTATTCCTGCTGCGCGCGAGTTGGAAGATGCGGTGCTGGTCACAGCGGCTGCCGTCGAGGAAGCCCTGTTGGCCCTCTTGCGCATTTAGCCCATGTGGTCCGCCATCTCGTGCAGCATGGCGGCGGCATACAGCGAATTGGGCTTGGCCGGCCCCTGCCACGTAGCCGCACAGGTCGTTGCGGCGTTTAGCAGCAGCGAGGGGCTGGCGTGGGTAGAGTAGCACAGCGAAACCACGTAGGCGCGCGCCAGCAAGTCACGCATCGCAGGTTCGGCGCACGCCGGATAGCCGCCGGTCAGATAGGCTGAAAAAATTTGCGGCCAGCTCTCGGCCAACAGCAGTGTGCGATATTGCGAAACGGTGTCGTCGGGAATTTCGGTCAAGATAGCAACCAGTTCTGCGGGCGTGAGACCCGTGCGGTGGCAGATGGACATTACGAGCGCAATCATTTCGCTTGTCGGTTGTATGTGAATCATGGGCTGCCTTGTAGTCGATCAATGAATTAGCCGATGCAGCTAAATTTTACCATTAAATCCCCTGCTTGTATCCCCCCAAAAAGGGTAGTTTCTGAAGAAACTCCGTAAGCTGAAAAAGGGTAAAGCTGTATTCATCTCTGCTTCTTATTCATACGGTAGGTGCTGAATCCCCAGCCCCTCATTATAGACGGTCTAGTCACCGTTTATACTTACGCTTCGTAAGTATAAACGGTGACAGACTGTGTGTCAACCAGCGCCATCTAGTCAATCGCGATCGGGTCAATGGCCTGTTCTGTGGCGAGCCTTTGTTCCAGTGTCTGAATGCCGCGGTGGAACATGCGCCACACCATCCAGGCGATAGGCAGCATGGAGAGCGCATAGAGCATGTAGGCGGCGCCGTGCAGCAGATTGCGCTGCGGCTCGATAAAAATACTTGCCCAGATAAAAACGCTGCCTACATGGGCGAGCAGCAGGCTCCACCAGGAGCCGCCCAGTTGCGCTGTGCGGTCAGCCAGAAAGATTCGGCTTAGGAAATAAGGGATCAGCGCAAAAGAGAACTGCAGCACCCAGCCGTAGATCAGCGCCTGCGGTGCGGTGGCCTCAATGCCTGCACCGGGAAAACCGGGCACCTTGAGGATGATCAGCGGCGCAATCAGCACCGGGGCCAGAATCCAGGCATAGGCGGTGACCAGA
>JBBRBX010000220.1:0-3994 GCA_038205395.1 Caldilineales bacterium | reverse complement strand
CAATCGCGGCAAGATGTTCCCGCAGGGGGAAGCGCCTGCCCTCGTGCAGCATGGGCCGCACCCGCTGGAGCGTGCTGGCATCATTTCGCGCGAATAAGGGAAGTATTGTATGCCGGTTCTTGTCAATGTCATTACAGCGTCTTCCGCCCCGGCAGTACAGGATGCCGTGCGCCAATCGTCACGGCTGCTGGTGCGCGGCGGCGGCAGCAAAAGCGCATTGAGCAGCCCGCTGCCCGGCGCTGATCTGCTTGATCTCTCCCAACTTGCCGGAATGCTGGAGTATGAGCCGGGGGAGTTTGTTTTTACGGCGCTGGCCGGCACACCGTTGCGCGTGGTTGCTTCCGAACTGGCGCGTCACGGCCAATATCTCCCCTTTAACCCACCACTTGCTGCACAGGCGGCTACGTTGGGTGGTACGGTGGCTGCCGGATTGAGCGGTGCGGGGCGCCAGCGTTATGGTGGCTTGCGCGACTTCTTTATTGGAGCCCGCTTTGTCGACGGCCAAGGCCGGTTGATCCGCAGCGGCGGCAAAGTCGTCAAGAATGCCGCCGGCTTTGACCAGCATAAGCTGTTGATCGGCAGCCTGGGACGGCTCGGTGTACTGGTGGAGGTGAGCTTCAAGGTTTTCCCCCAACCGCCTGCCTACGGTACGCTGCGGGTAGATGTCTCTTCTTGCGCTGAGGGTGTGGCGCTGCTGCGCCGTCTGGCCACTACCCGCTTTGATCTGGAGGCGCTTGACCTGCGGATGGACGAGGTGAGGGGCGCCGTTTTGGTGCGCCTGGGTGGAGCCGCAGAGGTGCTGGCGCAGCGTTTGCAGTCACTGGCTGGCTGGCTGGGTGCAGGTGTTGTGGATGCGGAAGCCGAAGCGGAGTACTGGCAGGCGGGCGATGGCTTTGCCTGGCTGCCCAGCGGCTGGTCGCTGGTCAAGACCCCGATCACGCTTGACCGTATTGCGTCTCTGGACAGCCTGCTGGCTGAGCGTCAGGCGCGCCGCCGTTACTGCAGCGGCGGCAATCTTGCCTGGCTGGGCTGGCAGGGCGACATTGCCCAACTGGATGCGCAGTTGCAGCGCTTAGAACTGGGCGGCCTTGTCGTATTGGGACGGGCGAGCACACCGCTGATTGGGGGTGCGCAGTGGGGTCAATCTAGCTGCTCGCATCAAGGCGACGTTGGACCCCAACGGCAAATTTCCTGAACTGGCATAGCAAACGATATGCGACATACGATTCCGGTTGAAACACTTGGTCCACAAGGCCCCGCTATGGCGGAGGCTGTGGACAACTGTGTCCACTGCGGCTTTTGTTTGGCTACTTGCCCCACTTATTTGGTGTTGGGGGAAGAAATGGACTCGCCCCGCGGGCGCATTATCTTGATGAAAGAGGTGCTCGAAGGGCAGATCGATGTTGATTCTGCGCTGCCATACATCGATCGCTGTCTTGGCTGCATGGCTTGCGTCACCGCCTGCCCTTCAGGCGTCGCTTATGACCATCTGCTCAGCTCTTTCCGATCACGTGCTGAAATGGGACGCACTCGTCCTTTCCTGCGTGAGGCGACCCGCCAATTGGTGAAAGAGACACTGCCTTATCCGGACCGCTTTCGCCTGGCTGCCGGCGCCGGCAGGCTCGGTAAACTCGTGGCCGCAGCACTGCCGACCGAATTGCGCGCAATGTTGGCTCTGCTGCCGGCTGAACTGCCGCCGGCGCAGCCGCTGCCGGAGATTTTTCCGGCCATCGGCAAGCGCCGTGCGCGCGTGGCGCTGTTGGCCGGCTGTGTGCAGCAGGTGCTGGCGCCTCAAGTCAACTGGGCGACACTGCGGGTGTTGGCGTTGAACGGCGTCGAGACGGTGACGCCGTTTGGCCAAGGCTGCTGTGGTTCGCTCTCCCTGCACATCGGAGAAAGCGGGCAGGCGCGCGATCTGGCGCGCAACAACTTCGGCGCCTTTGGCGCCGGTTCGCCCTCCGGTGATGGTTGGAATGATGTGGATGCCATCATCACCAATGCAGCGGGCTGCGGGTCGGGGATGCACGAGTACGACTTGCTGTTTGCCGGCGAAGCTGACGCCGGTCGCGCCGCTGCCTTTGGCGCCAAGGTAAAAGACATCACCGTTTTTCTGGATGAACTGGGTTTGCAGCAGCCGCCTGCCTTGCCCGAACCGATCCGGGTTGCCTACCACGACGCCTGTCATCTAGCCCATGCGCAGGGCGTCACGGCGCAGCCCCGCCGGCTCTTGGCTGCCATTCCCAATGTCGAACTGCTGGAAATCAGCGAGGGCGAACTCTGCTGTGGCTCGGCAGGCGCCTATAATTTGGAGCAGCCGGCGTTGGCGGATGCGATTGGCGCGCGCAAGGCCCGCAACATCCTTGCCACCGGCGCGCAGGCTGTCGTAACCGGCAACATCGGCTGTATGACACAAATTCGCACACACTTGGAGTCGTTGGGCCATCCACTTCCTATCTGGCATACTGTGGAACTGCTGGATGCCGCCTATGCTCAGTCTCCTGCATTCAGCGGGAATTTGCGCAGAGAATTTCGTCGTTAGCGCCGGCCAATTGCAACACATGGAATGTGGAGGAACCTATGTCCAAATTTGTAAAGGTGCGCACGGAACTGCGCGATCTGTCGTTGATCAAGCGGGCGCTGGATGATCTAAAGCTAATAGACAAATCACATTTAGGTGGCACAATTGCACGCTCGAGTAGACTGGAGGTTTGTGCCAAGTTCAATTGATTTGTCTATAAGCTACGGCGAGAATGAGCGCTACTGCCATCTCTGGAGTGGTTTCGACCAGCAGGCGCCGCTGGTGGTCAAGCAGACGCGCGCCGTTTTTGCGCTGTGCCTCAACGAAGACGGTGCGTATGAGGCGCTGGGTGACGACATGCAGATGGCGCAGGTCAAGAGCACGCTGCAGCAAATCCAGCAGCGCTACGCATATCACAAAGTGCTGAACGAGGTCGAGCAGGCCGGCTTCTCTTTGGTGGAAGAAAACACCGGCAAGGATCATGTAATCCGTATGACTGTGCGGCGCTGGAGCTAATATGTACTATCTGGACCTGACCACGCGCAAGGCGAAGGAGATTGTCGCCAACGGGCGCACGCAAACCTTTTGGGGCGAACAGATGTTGGTCTCGCGCGTAGATTTTGATCCGCATGTCCAAGTCCCTGAACACAAGCATCCGCATGAGCAGTTTGGCGTGGTGCTGAGCGGTGAACTCACGCTCACAATTGCCGGTGAGCCGCTGCTGCTGCACGCAGGCGACATGTATATTATTCCCGGAGATGTGCCGCACAGCGCCGCTGCCGGACCAGAGGGCTTTACTGCCGCCGAAGTTTTCAGCCCTGTTCGCACGGATTTACAGTACGAGTAGCCGCTCCTGCAGATGGGCTGCGGCCAACTGCTGCTTGCCGGGTTGAAGAGCAACTGTTGAAGAAGAGGGGCAGCCGTGAATAGTCAAGAGATTGAGATTACCATCCTGCCTGATGGGCAGGTAGAGTATGTTATTAAAGGTGTCAAAGGCAGTGCATGTGAGGAGATCAGCGCGCTGCTGGAACAGCTGGGCAAGGTTGAGCAGTCTGAGCGCACCGGCGAGTATTATGAGGACGACAACCGCGTCGATGTCACCGTCGCTAATGGCTGAATCATTTGCTGCCGCCGCGCCGACAGCGAGCAACGACTGGCCGGTGCTGCCCACTGAAACTGAAATCTACATTCTGCCCGATGGCCGTGTGGTGATAGCCGATCTGCCGGCGGAACTAGGGCAACTGGCAGCAGCGCTTGGTGTGGTCGAAGCATGCGAGATTGAGCCGGATGTCCAGCCTGATTCCTCTCTTTGACGCCCAGTCTGAGCCTCATGCTGGGACGGCGCCACAGATTCTGCAGCTCTACCAGCATCTGGAGCTGTTCAGCGAAGGCGATCCGCCGGCAAATGCTCTTTTTGTATTAGGGCGTAATGTGGGGGTTGCGCCGGATCAGAACGGGCTTTGGCGCAGCCAACTG
>JBBRBX010000219.1:0-3994 GCA_038205395.1 Caldilineales bacterium | reverse complement strand
TGTCCGATCCTTTTGTCGGCGGCAGCGCCCGCATGTATCGCACCGGCGACCTGGCCCGCTACCGCCCCGACGGCAACTTGGATTTCTTAGGCCGTATCGACCACCAAGTCAAAATTCGTGGCTATCGCATTGAACTGGGCGAAATTGAGGCTGTCTTGGCCGACCATCCTGCTGTGCGCCAGGCAGTTGTGATGGCACGCCAAGACCGGCCCGGCGACACGCGTTTGGTTGCCTATCTTTCCTGGGTGGGAAGTGAGGCGCCGGTGGCTGACCTGCGTGACCATCTCAAGCAGAAACTGCCTGAATATATGGTGCCCTCCCTTTTTGTGACGGTGGAAGCATTTCCGCTCACGCCCAATGGCAAGGTCAACCGCAATGCCCTGCCCGCCCCAACAGAAGGGCGCGTCGAGACGAGCACCAACTATGTCGCCCCCCGCAGCGATGTCGAGCGCAAAGTGGCCGCTATCTGGCAGTCGGTGCTCGGCGTGGCGCAGGTCGGCGTCACCGATAACTTCTTTGACCTGGGCGGCCACTCGCTGCTGATTGTCCAGGTGCACAGCCAGATCCGCCGCAGCTTTGCCACTGATCTCACAATTGCACAGATGTTTCAATACCCCACGGTTGAGTCACTGGCTGCCCACTTACAGCGCCCGCAGGCGACGAACGACAATTTGCAGCAGGTGCAGGCGAGAGCACAGCGCCAACGTGCCCAACTGGAGCGGCCAATCCGCAATGGAAGATAAGAAGGGTGCCCCACAAATGAACGACACCTATTCACAAGCAATCGCTATCGTTGGGGCCGCGGGCCGCTTTCCCCATGCCCGCAATCTGGACGAATTCTGGCAAAGGCTGGCTGCCGGTGAGGAACTGGTGACCTTCTTCAGCGATGAGGAACTGCTGGCCGCCGGCATCGATCCAGCCCTGCTGGCCAATCCCAATTACGTCAAGGCGCGCGCTGTGCTGGAAGACGCTGAACTCTTCGACGCGCTCTTTTTCGGCATCAACCCGCGTGAAGCTGAGGTGCTCGATCCGCAGCAGCGTATCTTCCTCGAAACAGCATGGCAGGCGCTCGAAGATGCCGGCTGCGATGCCGATCGTTACCCAGGGGCCATCGGCGTCTATGCCGGGCTGAGCATGAACAGCTATCTGTTCACCAACCTGCTGCCCCGTCCCGACCTGCTGGAGCAGATCGGCGGCTACCAACTCATGCTTGCCAGCGACAAGGATTTCGTCGCCACGCGCGCCTCCTATAAGCTCAACTTGCGCGGCCCCAGCATCAACGTGCAGACCGCTTGCTCCACCTCCCTGGTGGCCGTACAGATGGCCTGCCAGAGCCTGCTCAACTACCAATGCGACGTGGCCTTGGCCGGTGGCGTCTCCATCGCTTCGCCGCGCGTAGGCGGCTATCTCTATCAGCAAGGCATGATTATGTCGCCGGACGGCCACTGCCGCCCCTTTGACGCCCGCGGCCAGGGGATCGTAGCCGGGGAAGGGGCGGGTATTGTCGTGCTCAAGCGGCTCTCCGAGGCGCTGGATGATGGCGATACGATCCGCGCTGTCATTCTGGCTGCGGCAGTCAACAACGATGGCGCCGATAAAGTTGGTTACACCGCCCCTAGTGTGCAAGGACAGGCCGAAGTCATCGCCATGGCGCAGGCTGTTGCCGGCGTCCATCCTGAGACCATTCAGTATGTGGAGGCACATGGCACCGGTACGATCTTGGGCGACCCCATCGAAATTGCGGCGCTGACTCAAGCATTCCGCCTGCAGACCTCCGCCCGCAACTTCTGCGCCATCGGCTCGGTTAAATCCAATTTGGGCCATCTGGATGCGGCCGCCGGCGTGGCTGGGCTGATCAAGACCATGCTCTCCCTCCAGCACCGGCAGATCCCGCCTACGCTGCATTTTGAGACGCCCAATCCGAACATTGACTTTGCCGGCTCGCCCTTTTATGTGGCGGCAAAGTTAGCGGAGTGGCCTGCCCAAGCGACGCCCCGCCGCGCCGGCGTCAGTTCCTTCGGCATCGGCGGCACCAATGCCCATGTTGTCCTGGAGGAAGCCCCGCCCGCGCCGGAGAGTGCACGTTTCTCAGAAATGCAGCCTCTGTCGCGTGCTGCTCGACGCTATCACATGCTGCCCCTTTCGGCTCTCACGCCCAGCGCGCTCAACGCCGCCACGGCTGCGCTGGCCGCCCATCTGGAGGCCCATCCTGAACTGGCGTTGGCCGATGTCGCCTACACCTTGCAGACCGGGCGCAAAACCTTTGCCCAACGCCGCTTCGTCGTCTGCGCCGATGGCGCCGAGGCTGTGCAACGGCTGGCCGCCTGCTCAGCACAGCCACCGGCAGCCGCCCAGGATGCACGTCGCCGGCCGGTCGCTTTCCTTTTTCCAGGCCAAGGCGCGCAGTACGCCGGTATGGGCCGTGACCTCTACACCGGCGAAGCGATCTTCCGCAGCGAAGTGGATCGCTGCGCCGCTGTTCTCCAGCCGCTGCTGGGGCTGGATTTGCGCGATCTGCTCTTCGCACCTGCGGATCACGCAGAAGAGGCCAACGTGCAGTTGCGCCGCACCGCCATCACGCAGCCGGCTCTTTTTGTTATTGAATATGCGTTGGCCAGACTGTGGATGGCATGGGGCTTGCAGCCTGCCGCCATGCTTGGCCACAGTATCGGTGAATATGTGGCTGCTTGTCTGGCGGGCGTTTTCTCGCTCGAAGATGGCCTGGCCCTGGTCGCCGCCCGCGGCCGCTTGATGCAGTCGCTGCCGGCCGGGGATATGCTCGCTGTGCCGCTGGCCGAAAGTATGCTGCTTCCCTATCTTGGCTCCGACCTGGCGCTGGCTGCCGTCAACGCGCCACAGATGTGCGTCGTCTCCGGCCCCTCCGGCGTCGTGGAGGCGCTGCGTCTGCGGCTGGCCGCAGATGGCATCCAGTGCCAGCCGCTGCACACGTCGCATGCCTTCCACTCACCGATGATGGACCCCATTCTTGCTGAATTTACGGAGCGGGTGGCGCAGGTGCAGTTGCACGAACCTACTTTGCCTTATATCTCCAATTTGACCGGAACTTGGATTACACCCGAACAAGCGACCGACCCCCGTTATTGGGCGCAGCACCTGCGCTCGACCGTTCGCTTTGCGCAAGGTGCTGCTTTGCTCTTTGCCGATACCGGCATGATTCTGCTGGAAGCAGGCCCCGGCCACAGCTTGACTTCGCTGGTCAGACAGCACTCAGACCATACTGCCGCCCAGCCCGTACTGCCTTCTCTGCGCCACCCGCACGACAAGACCCCCGACGATCTGCTGTTGATGCAGACGTTGGGCAGCTTGTGGCTGGCCGGTGCGGAAATCGACTGGGCGGCGCTGCATGCAGACGCAAAGCCTCGCCGCGTCCCGCTGCCCACCTATCCCTTTGAGCGCTCTCGCTACTGGGTGAACGCGCCTGGCGCGCAAGCATCCAGCACATCAGGGGTCGCGCCTGCTGCTGCTGCGCCGGCCCCAATGCAGGCGCCGGCCAAACGCGCCGATCTGGCCAGTTGGTTCTATACGCCCTCATGGCAGCGGCAAGACCTTCCGCCGGCGCTGTCTACTGCCCCGGAGCAGCCGCAAAACTGGCTGTTGTTTGCCGACGGCCAGGGTCTAGCCGCCCAACTTGCCGCCCGCCTGCAAAGTGCAGGCCACACCGTCACGACCGTGCGCTCCAGTCCAGTTTATAGTCCAATTGACGACAGCACCTACCAGCTTGCGCCGGGCGATGAAGGCGGCTATCTCTCTCTCTTCGACGACCTGCGCCGCAAGGAGCGGTTTCCAAACCGTATCGTTCACCTCTGGAACGTATCCGCCGCACCTGACGCAGTGGCTGCTGCCCAGGATGTCGCCTTTTACAGCCTTCTCCACCTCGCCCAGGCGCTTGCCCAGACAGGCAGCGGCGCGCCTGTTCGTTTGGATGTGGTCGCCAGCGGCCTGCACGACGTGATCGGCAGCGAAGCGCTCTCCC
>JBBRBX010000218.1:0-4025 GCA_038205395.1 Caldilineales bacterium | reverse complement strand
GGGCGGCCCGTCGCGGCGTAATGTTCGGCCAGGCGCGTAAACATGCCGGCGCGGGTAATCAGGCCGCGCGTCTGCAGGACCTCCCACACGCGCGCAAAAATAGCCCAAAGCTGCGCCCGCTGTTTGTCGGGCAGGCGGGTGCGGCGGCCCAGGCGCGCTACATCGCGATAGCCTTCCCAGGCCATCAACTGCCAGGCGTCGACGACATGCTCCCATTCGGCCAGCAGAAAGGTGGGGCCGAAGACGGCGCTGCGGGCGTTGGACGCTGATCGGCCGGCTGCTGCTGTTCCTGACCCTGTTTCTGGGGGCGCTTCTGGTGGTGTTTCTGCTGCAAGCTGCGCCTCGGCGGCCCCTTGCAGCAGTACGCTGACCAGCGCCGCCGGCGCAAGCTGCGGGCGGCCCAGGTTGGCGGCGTAGAGGCGCAGAGCCACCGCATCGAGCGACTGCACTTCGATCTGGTTGCCCAGGTGCGGCTCGCTGGTCAGCAGGATTTTGAGCTTGCGCCGCAGGGCGTTGGCCAGCGTATCGGAAAAGGTGGTGAGCAGCACGCGTGCGTCCGGCTCCCGTCGCGCCAGATAGACCGCCCGGTGCAGCGCCACAATTGTCTTGCCCGTGCCTGCGGAGCCGGAAACCCGCGCCGGGCCGCCATACGCCCGCTCGACCGACTCACGCTGCGCCGGATGCAGAAAGACCGTCCACTTCTCCCACGGATAGTCCAGCGCCTGCACCAGTTCCTCGGTGTTGTTGACCATGCGGAAGCGGCGCAGCGCATCAGGGTGTGCAAAAGGATCGCTGCCCGAAGCCGCCGGCGGCAGGAGCGGGGCGGGGGCCGGCAGGACGCCGGTCGCCAGGTCCAGCAACGCCTCGGCTGCTTCGCCGGGCAGGTGATCCGCCAGGTCGAGCAGGCTGTCCTCGGTGGCGGCGCGCACATCGGCCAGCCATTCAGGCGGCACGCCGCAGCCCAGCAGCACGGCGTCGGACGCCTGGGCAAACAGCGGCGGCTGGGCTGCGGCCACATAGCGCGGGATCACGATCTCCTCGACCCGCTCGCGCACTTCCACCAGCTGCGCCGCGCCGGTGGCGGGGTGGACCTCCAGCTTGCGCCGCTCAGCCCAGGCATAGGCGCCGTCGTGGTGGTCGACATAGCAGAGCAGCAGGCTGCCCGCCGTCTTGTGGATGATCAGCCGGATGTCGCCGCTGACCCGCACCGACCAGAAGTTTTTGTCCTTGGTCCGATCCAGCTTGTGCAGGCTCATGCCCGGCTGGGCAGGGTTGAGCTGCAGGTCAAAGGCAGTCGTCTTGACCGCCTTCTGCTCATCACCGCTGAGGCGGGCCAGGCTGTCGGTAAACGTGTCGGCAATGCGGAAGTCCATTACTTCACCTTTTGATCAGACAGGCGTCGAAACAAGCTTTAACGGACTGTCCACTCTAAATTTGCCATTTGATTCGTATCTACGACAAGTGGATGCGGGTCAATCGGCTTGATCCTCTGGCGCAGCTTTTGCTGTATATTGGCAAGATCGAAGTGGCGAGGAAACAGCTTTGAATGGCTCGCCGGCTGCTCCAAGTGGAAGACAACGCGCAGGTGTTGAGCCTGTAACGCCTGGCGTGCTGCCGTGCGCTCGTCACCAACAGCATGAAATCGGGCAGCAACCAAGCCGGCAAGCGTATCGCGCCCCTTCAACGCTATCTCATCCCAAACGTCCAACTCTTTTTCTCGTCGATGCAGACGGTAGTCCTTGACTTCCACCAACCAAAGCGTTCTGCTATGCTTATCCAGGGCCAATAGATCAACTGCTTTGTTGGCGCCACAACTATTTTTGAACTGGTTTTGGTAGAAAGCCCAGTTGTCGTACTGGACAACCAGCCAATCGTTTGGAAACTCAAATTTTAGATTACCAACTTGCTTGATTGTCATGGCGGCATTCTCACGCAAGGTCCAGATAGCGATTGGACTGCATTAACTCTTCGTCCAGCATGGCGATATCGCCAATATCGTCTATGGTTGCGCCCTGGCGAACGCTGACGTCGTTGTCACTGGCGTACAAACCAAAATGGCGCGTTTCCAGCTGGCGGTATTCGGTTTGCTGCAGAATGAAAAGCTCGCGCAGCAGAAACAAGCTGTGGGTGGCGATAAACACCTGGATGCCGTTCTGGCTGAGGGCGAGGATCGTACGCGCAATCAGCTTCACCAACTTGGGATTCAGGTTGGCGTCCGGTTCATCCCAGAACAGGCAGCCTTTGTCCAGCAGCGAGCCGTTGGCGATCAGCCGCGCCAGCATCGCCAGTTTGCGCAACCCTTCTGCGATCAGGTTCATCTCAAAGCGGCCGGCTTGTGTTTTTATATAAAACCGGCCTGACGCATCCAGTTCCACCGTGCCGCCCATTGCATTCTCCAGCGGCTGCAGCAGTGCGCCAATCTTCTTTTCGCGTGCCCCCTTTGCCAGCGGCGCACCCAGCAGAATAGCAGTATCGCGCCAGGTTTCTTCGAATTCGAGATGCGTCGTCTCGTAGAGCGAGACAAACCCAGGGTAAATGGTAAGCAATTCGCGAGTAGGGAGATAGACGGGCACATTTTGCACCCAGGTTTTGGGAACCAAGTCGATGATTACTTCACTTTTGCTGGCGGTATTGAACGAGAATTCGACATCGCAGGCAGCACTGTCAAAATGACAGGCCACCTCGCTGCGGCTGCGCCCGGCTTGACGCCATGCCAGACGGCCAATCTCGTCGGGCTTATACACACCGCGTAATTTGTTCGCAATGGCAGTCTGCAGATACGTTTTAGTCGGAAAGGCGCTGCCGGATTCCCTGGCGCCGCGCGCGCTCACAGCCAGAACGCAATAGGCCGCCTTCAAAATGTGTGTTTTGCCCAGCCCGTTTTCACCGACGATCACGTTCAAATGTGTGCCAAATTCAAGTTGCACATCCGCAAACACTGTAAAATTTTGGAGTTTCAGCAAACGCAGCATTTGTTCCCTCGTTCTGCAAAGAAGCCACCTTACAGTGTGGGGCGGGTATATGATACCAGACACAGTTCCCTGTTCAGCCTACCCATCTATTGGGCACAGGAGTATTAAACCCTTACTCAACGATAGTCGCAGGTTTGATTGGTGTAAATTATAATTGACCTCATTGTCAAGAGGACATTGGCATCCATTCCGTCATGACATAGGCTGCCAAGTCAGTGAGCAATCCTATTTGACCTTAAACACCTTCATCACCTCATCTCCCAGATGGTTGATCACCTTGACGGCGATGCGCCCGCTCCTGGGTTTGGGGAAGGGGCGCGAGAGCTGGCCGTAGAGCGAGGCCCAGGCGTCTTCGTCGATCTCGGCTTTGAGCGTGGTCTTGAGCGCGCCATAGGGGTCGTTGGCCCCCAGAAAGTAGGCGTGGCGCACAAAAAAGCCTTCCTCGTTGTAGTCCGTGTCCACAAACCAGCAGGCGATCTCGTCCGGATCGTTGCTGCGCACTTCGCCTGTGCTGGGATGAAAGATGTCCACGCCGTTGATGCGCACCTGCACCTGGTTGTCGGCGGCCGGCAGTATGTCGATGTCCGGCTCGCCGAAGATGACGAATAGGTTGCCCTTGCCGGTGTTCTTCAGGTCGTCGGCCATGTGCAGGTCGGCGTTCATCCGCGCCTTGAGCACGGGGATGCGGCCGAGCTTGCTGAACTCGGTCGCGTGCGCCTCGTAGTTGAAGGCGCAGGCGATCAGCACATCAAAGTCGGCGTCGCCCGCCTCGCGCGCGGCGGCGACCAGGTCGGGGCGGGTGACGGTGCCGAACTCGGGGCCGATGAAGATCGCCGCGCGCTTCTCGGTGCCGGTTTCGGCGTTGCCCTCGATGTAACGGCCTTCGGCACAGACCAGATCGCCGGGCCACGGCGCCAGCGCGGAGAAGTTAATCTTGTCGTCCTTGTGCGCCTGCTGCACGCCGGCGGTGCGCAGGTTCTCCATTATCATCTGCGGGAAGCTTTGCTTCGCCTGGTACTCGGCCTCTTGCTCGGATACATGGTCGATCAGCTC
>JBBRBX010000217.1:0-4121 GCA_038205395.1 Caldilineales bacterium | reverse complement strand
CCGGGGACGTGCTGCGGGGCGGGTCGTGGAACAACAACGACAACAATGTGCGCTCCGCCAACCGGAACAACAACAATCCTGACAACTGGAACAACAACAACGGTTTCCGGTGTGTCCGATCGCTTTCGGTGCGATCAAGATCGACAATCTTGTCCGTGCTTCCCGGCCAGAATTTGGCAGGTTAATTCCACACAAGTGGGCCTACCCTGTCGAGCGTGCCTGGAAAGCGAGCGCCGGCTGCTCCCGTCTGAGCCAGGCTGCATGCTGTCTGCGGCAGCCGCTCAGGCAAATACAAAATAGCCTGGCCGCCTGTATCGCAGGATGCACGCGGCCAGGCGCCCTGTCCCACCACTATGCCTGCCTCTCTTACAGCGCTTTGGGGCAATTCGCTGCCTCTTGACAGCCATGCTATACTCTTGTCACGATGAAGATGCACGATTGTGGAACCCGCTTTCATCATAGCCCCAGTCTTTGCCTCGCCGGTCGCAGCGTGGGCGGTTTGCTCGCGCTTCAATAGCCTGCACGTTTGTCAATTGCCGACGCTGCGGGCAGAATCGCACCTACGTACATAGAGCAGCGCTTTTGCCTGAGCGCAAGCCCGACGCGCCTGGGCATCCTTTGTCGCTGTTGCTTGATCTGTTTGCCTTTGTTTATCCTTGTTTGTGCTGAATCGACAGGAGCTTCTGATGTCGTACAAATATACACCGGCTGAAATCGAGCCGAAGTGGCAGGCCGCCTGGGAAGAACAGGGGTTGTACAAGGTGCAGGAGGAGGCGGACAAACCCAAGTGGTATGCCGTGACCATGCTGCCCTACCCGTCCGGCGACCTGCACACCGGCCACTGGTATGCCTTCACCCCCAGCGATGCCGCCGCCCGCTTCCGGCGCATGAACGGCTATAATGTCTTGTTTCCCATGGGGTTTGACGCCTTTGGCCTGCCGGCGGAGAACGCCGCCATCAAAAACGGCGTCCACCCGCGGCCGTGGACCTATGCCAACATTGAACGCATGCGCCGGCAGCTGCGCGCCATGGGTGCGATGTGGGCGTGGGAACATGAAGCTGTCAGCTGCGATCCCGAATACTACAAGTGGAGCCAGTGGTTCTTTCGCAAGTTCTACGACGCCGGCATTGCCTATCGCGAATATTCGCCCGTGGACTGGTGCCCCAACTGCAACACTACCCTGGCGCGCGAGCAGGTGTGGGGGGAAGACCGCCACTGTGAACGCTGCGGCACGCCGGTCATCAAAAAGAACCTGGAGCAGTGGAAGTTTCGCATCACTGCCTATGCCGACGAACTGATCGACGCGCTGGAAACCATCGACTGGCCCGAACGGGTCAAGGTGATGCAGACCAACTGGATCGGGCGCAGCACCGGCGCTGAAGTCGTCTTCAAGACCGAACAGGGGGAGCCGCTGCTGATCTTTACCACACGGCCTGATACGCTGTGGGGAGCGACCTTTATGGTGCTGGCGCCCGAACACCCGTTGGTCGACAGCATCACCACGCGTGAATTTCGCAGCCACGTCGAGGACTATAAGTCCGAAGCCGCACGCATGGATGAGATTGCGCGCTCGGCCAAGGACAAAGAGAAGACAGGCGTCTTTACCGGCGGTTACGCCACCAATCCCGTCAACGGCGAACAGATCCCAGTTTGGATCGCCGACTATGTGATGATGGGCTATGGCACCGGGGCGATCATGGCCGTGCCGGCGCATGACGAGCGTGACTTCGCCTTTGCCACCAAGTATGGGCTGGAGATCCGCCGTGTCATCACCGGCCCGGACGGGGCCACCGGTGCGCTGGAGGCTGCCTACGATTCTAAGAGCGAAGGCGTGCTGGTCAATTCCGGCCCCTTTGACGGCACAGCGGTGGCGGGGGCTGCCGCAGCCGTGACTGAGTGGCTGGAGGCCAATGATCTGGGGCGGGGGGCGGTCAACTACCGGCTGCGTGACTGGCTGATCAGCCGGCAGCGCATGTGGGGTGCACCGATCCCGATCATTTACTGCCCCGACTGCGGCGTCGTGCCGGTGCCGTATGCGGATCTGCCTGTGCTGCTGCCCGATGATGCTGAATTTCGACCCACGGGTGAAAGCCCGCTCAAGTATCATGCGGGCTTTCGCTATGTGGCGTGTCCCGAATGTGGCGGCCCTGCCGAGCGCGAGACGGACACGCTGGACACCTTTATGTGTTCAAGCTGGTACCAATATGCCTATATCTCGCCCTACTGGAAGGCGGGCCAGCCGTTGGCGGCGGACGATATGCCCTGGGACAAGAGCAGCGGCCAGTACTGGCTGCCGGTCGACCAATATACAGGCGGTATCGAGCATGCCACCATGCATCTGCTCTACACCCGCTTCTTTACCAAAGCGCTGCGCGACCTGGGGTTGGTGGAGTTTGACGAGCCGATGCTGCGTCTCTTTAACCAGGGCATGATTTTGGGGCCGGACGGCGAAAAGATGTCCAAAAGCCGCGGCAATGTGATCAATCCCGATGAGTTTGTGGCCAAGTATGGGGCGGACACGGTGCGCGGCTATCTGATGTTTATCGGCCCCTGGGACATGGGCGGCCCCTGGGATATGAACGCCATCGAAGGCGTTTATCGCTTCCTGCACCGCGTGTGGGCCGTCGTGGTGGATGACCCGCAGATGGAAAACCCCACGCTGGACCCGGACGTGCAGCCTGACCCCCAGGCCGTGCGCAGCCTGGAGCGCAAGCTGCACCAGACGATCATCAAGGTCGGAGACGACATTGCCGGCTTCCACTTCAACACGGCAATTGCCGGCTTGATGGAACTGAACAACGCGCTGGTCAAGGCCAAAGAGAGCACTGTCGTCAACTCGACCGTGTGGAATCAGGCGCTGCGCAGCATAATCCTGATGCTGGCGCCCATTTTCCCGCATATCGCCGAAGAACTGTGGCATCGCCAGGGCAACACGTCGAGCGTGCATCTGCAGCGCTGGCCGGAGGCGGATGCAGAGAAGGCGCGCGTGGATGAGGTGACGGTTGTGGTGCAGGTCAACGGCAAAGTGCGTGATAAGCTGGTCGTTGCGCCCGGCGCGCCGCAGCCCGAGCTGGAAGCGGCGGCGCTGGCAGCGGTGCAGAAGTGGCTGGACGGCAAGCAGGTGCGGCGCGTGATCGTGGTGCCGGACAAACTGGTCAATGTGGTCATCGGCTGAACTGGCTGAGCCGGCTGAGGCGATTGTGGGCTGGGCCGGCTGCTGCCGGCGCCCGCGTTTGTAATCGTCTGGAAAACGGTGTCCGAACGTACACCTGACGGAAAGTAGACGGGTGGCCTCTTATCAGAGGGGCCGCCCTTACTTTTGGCAAAAGTGTTTAGTTTTCTAACAGATTTCTAATTTCATTTCGTTGTGATCTATGTTATGATTGAAAAAGAGAGCGAAACTGCGTATAACGTCGGTAAACCTCCTTTTTATGCATGCTGCTGAATGAGTGAGGCCCTTGTGAACGGCATTCCTGTACAAATCATTGCCTGCTGCGGTTGCTTGGTGTTGAACCTGTGTGCGGAGAGTGAGATTTTGTGCAAAGTGCCATAGGGCAATTTGTAAAGCGCTGCTGATGTAACCTTCGACTATCAAAAACGTTTTTGATCACCCTTTCGGTAAGTTTTGCATAGCCTTGCGTCGTTTGGAGCGGTATGCACTTGTGTTGCGCGGTAAGAACGCAGAGAGGAATAACATCATGATCTACAAAATCCCCACCAATCAACCCGGCCTCGTATGCGTCGTATTTGAACTGCCTTCTTGTGTGTGGGCGGACCAGATTTATGTCAGTGGAACCTTTAACCGCTGGGATGAGCGGGCCGTGCCGATGCTGCAAGACCGTGACGGCATCTGGCGCGCACGCGTAGAAATGGCGCTTGGCCGCTGTTATGAGTTCCGTTATCTGATTGACGGTCGTTGGCAGACGGACTACCACGCCGATGGTTTTGCGGAGAATGGGCTTGGTTCGCACAACAGTATTGTCGATTTGACGCTTGTCATGACGCTGCCGCTGGCGGGCGGGGCCCGGAGCCCCGTGTCAGGATGGGCGGGCAGGGGTATTACCGAAAAATCCCATCCCAGCAAATATACTATATCGAAAACCGCAAATCCCCACCCAGT
>JBBRBX010000216.1:0-4122 GCA_038205395.1 Caldilineales bacterium | reverse complement strand
CGGGCCGCATTCGCCCCAGCCAATAATGTCTTAATGCCCTTCCGAGCATTGGGTTCTTCCAGACGGCAATCATCTACCGAACAAGGATGGGACAAATGAGAAAGTCTTAATGCCCTTCCGAGCATTGGGTTCTTCCAGACCCCTTCAAATTTGCGCCCCTACATGTCCCACCGGACTGATCGAGGCACGCATCCTGTGCCCAGCAGTATAGCACCGGCCCTGCCCGTTGTCAAGCAAAAGATCAATTTCTCCCACCATTCGCTCCTCTGCGAAGACCCCCCCAAAATCAGCCCGTTTTTTGACCGGTTTTTGGGGGGTGTTCGATCTGATAGCAGCATTTACTGGAAATCGGTCAAATAATGCGCAGACCCGGCTCTTCAATCGGCTGCGCCTGCCCCCAGCATTCGGTGCGCGGGCGGCAGGCTTCACACAAGATGTAAAAACGCAGGCTGTCCTGCTCCTGCGCCAGATGATGCCGCAGCCTCTGCTGCAGCCGCGCAAACTGGCGCGGCTCAATGTAACATTCGAACACCGAACGCTGCACCCGCTCGCCGCCAAAATCCAACAGCGCCTTGGCAATCTTCAGCCGCCGCTTGTCATCGGCAATGTCATAGCTGACTACAATAAACATCTGCGCCACCCAGAAATGCGCTATCGCACCAGAAAAGGTTCGTACACCCCGCCCTGCCCCTGCAAATCTAATGTGCCGGCCAGCCGGTAGGCTTGCAGCAGCATCAGCCGCCGGTAAGTCACGCTCTCCCCACTTTCCGGATGCTTGAACTCCTGGGTCAGCCGCGCTTCCAGTTCGCGAATAAAGAGCCGCTTGCCATTGTCATCCAACACGATCGGCAAATCGCCTTCTCCCGCCACAAAATGGCCGGCCTGGATAATGCCGTTGTTCAGACAGCGCAGCACGACGGAATCGACAATCAGCGGGCGGAATTCTTCAACCAGATCGAGCGCCAGGCTGGGCCGGTTGTAGTTGAGCTGGTGCAGAAAGCCCACCTGCGCATCCAGCCCGGCCGTCAGCACCGCACCCAGCACGTTCTGCGTCAACACAGTGTAGCCAAAGCTGAGCAGCACATTGACCGGGTCCGTCGGCGGCCGGCGCACCCGCTTGTCAAAAGCCCACGGCGGCTGCAGCAGCTCTTTCCAGGCGCCAAAATAAATGGCCGAGGCAATGCCTTCGACGCCCATCAAGCTGTTGTGATTCTCCGTGCGCGGCACACGCAGCAGCAGTTCCGCCAGCCGGTCGGCCAACTGGCGCAGCGGCATTGAGTCCAGACGGCGGGCATAGCGCAAGAGAAAAACCCTGCTGTTGTGCACCTTGCCTTTGACCATCTGCTGCGCCGTGCGCAGGGCAAAGGCCTGGTCGCGGCTGCAGAGCACCTGCGCCACACGCAGCGTGCCGTTGCCGCTCTCCGGCCCTACCAACCGACCATAAAACTGGCCATGTTCGCTGAGCAGCACAACCTCGATCTTCTCTTCCAGCAGCAGACGCAGGGCCGGCGTCGTCATCTGGATGTTGCCAAAGACGATCACCTGGCTGATCTGGATGGTTGACACCTGGGCAAGCGTCGTCCCGTCTTTGCTCACCAGCAGCCGCCGCCCTTCGCGCGCCAGCTTACTGCCCTGTTCGACCAGATAGAGTGGGCTGCGCATAAGCTAACCGCCCACCTTGCGCACCTGCCCCATGCCGGTGGCGGTCTGCTGGCCTACGCCGCCAAAGCGGGCGAAATCGGCCAGCATGTGCATGACGCCCAGCCAGTAGCGGTCGCCCCCTAAACTGCGGTAGGTCACTTCACCCACACCGCCGATGCGCAGCCCCTGACTTTTCTGCGCCACCGGCACGCTGCGCAGGCTGTAGTGGCTGATGGCCATCACCTCCTCGCCGAAGCGGCGCATGTCGGGGCTGAGGGTGATGGGGCTGAAGGCGTTCCAGCGCTCGACCAGGCTGCCGAAAACCAGGCCGGGCATGGGCACGGGGACGGTCATGCCGCCCGATTTAAAGGCGGTGGGGCCGGCAAACTGCAGCCGCACGCTGCGTTCGACGTTGTCGCCGCGCGTCAACTGCTGTGCGGCCAGCGCCTCATAGGTGGCCTGGCCGCTCCAGGCGTCGATCGCCGCGTCGCAGATGGCCTCTTCGACGCGAAATAGATGGCCGTCCAGCTCCCAGGTAGGCGGGCGTTCGGCCAGCAGGCAGGCGGCGAGGGCCTGGCTGACGACCTCCTGCAGCCCGGTGACGCGCACAAAGTAGCGTTCGCCGGCGCGCAGCGACAGCTCCGTGCGCCCGACCGGCAGGTTGAGGATGCTGGAGCAGGTGAGCGGCTTGGGGCCGTCGCCGTCATGGATAGCCTGGGCGAGCGGCGGGTCCACGGCCTGGAGGCGGGCCAGGGTGGCGGCATAGTTGGCGCGCCCCAGATGGCCGGGCAGCGTAGCGTTCCGGTCGAGGGTCAGGGCAAGGGTGATGGCGATCAACATAGCGGCTCCTGCGGATGGTGGGTGGTATGCAAAACAAGCGGCATAGGCGGATTTGCGGCAGAGTTGCACCTGGTCAGCGGCTGCGGCGGGCCTGCTCGCGCACCGCCTGCAGGTTGAGCAATTCGGCCACCTCATAGCGGCGCGGCACGCTCTCCGCCACCGGGCGGGTGCGCACCACGGCGGGGAAATGGCCCATACGTCCATGCAGTTCAGCCAGCAGCAGCGCCGCAATAAAGTTGAGCGACGGCAGCACCACCAGGATCGGCTCATTCTGCCACTGCGCCGGCGTCAGGTCGATGGCATCGAGCAGGGCCGCCACCTGCGGGCCAAATGGCTGCTGCTCGTCGAACTGGGTGGGCGCGTCGAGGACGCGCGCAATAGGTTCGCCGGCCAGCGTCTCGATATGGGCGCGCTGGGCGTCGGTGATGGGGTGGGAGAAGTTCAGTAAGATCATAAATTAAGTAGCTTTCTTCTAGGGTTTCAGATCTTGGGTGCTGGCGCTTTAAGAGCAGGCATGGAATTGAGCATGGTTTGGCGCACGGTGTTCACCAAGTTTAGCGCCTCAGTAGGCGCTAATGATCGCCCATCTTTATAGGAATGCAAGCAGATCACATGAATATTTTTTTCCTGGGCCAAGGCCGCCAACTCTCTATTGAGCGGTTTGGCAAGGATCAAGAAGCGTGTGGTGTAGATGCCGAAATACTCACGTGCGCCTGCGGTTGACAGTTGATCGATACCGCGTTTAGGACGCTCGTCCATTCCGCCGTACTTTACCTCAGCAATCGCAACCTGGTTGCCGCTGCGTAGGACAAGGTCGATCTCGACCTGGCCCCCTCCATGCTTGGGCCGCACACCGACCAACACCTCAAATTCACTGGCGAGCACGTCATGCACAGCTTTTTCTAGCCTACCGCCAAATGAAATTGTACCATCATCTTCACGGCTGTAGCCCTGCTTGTCATAACCGCCCACGTGCGCCTCAATATAATCCGATGCTGTGATGAGATCCATATTCAGGCTCGTAGACTCCGACCGCAAGTTTCCTTGCACAAGCTCAAAGCGGCTAAGAACCGAAGGAGAGCGCTCACTCTCCAAGTAGACAAATTCGAGGTTCTTCTGGACAGCAAGCAGAAATGCGCCCAGGCTCATTATCTTGGTGCCGCCAGTCAAATTGACAATTATTGAGCTGCCAGACGCTTTTGTGGCTGCCGAGAGATTTGCGCTGATACCAGTTAGATTATAAGCATCGTCAATCTGGTGGACAGTGGCGTGCGGCATTAACGCGTTCAAACGTTCAGCCACAGGCAAGGTGCGTTTGGTGCACACCAAGACGGTTCGCTCCGGTTTCAGATAGCGATCAGTGAGCAGCACAGGCATCGGCTGCTCACCGACAAGGGCAAGGTGGGTTGTCACGGGGTCGTCTCACTCGTACTTGGCATCGGCAAAAGCTCTAATTTCTGGCACAGCGTGTTGATCTGCTTGCTCAACGTATCGGCAGGTTTGGCGCCTGCTCGCTTGCCGGCGTGCATGAGATCGTTGCGGGCTTCTCCCAGGTTATTGTACATGTCTACCAATTGGTCCAGCTGCGGTACTGCCGCTAGATCAATTGGTTGATCAGTCACAACAGATGGCGGTTGATCT
>JBBRBX010000215.1:0-4241 GCA_038205395.1 Caldilineales bacterium | reverse complement strand
GTGCGCCCGCAAGCCAAGTACATGCGCAGCATGGAACTGCTGCAGCGCGCCAAGGCTATGGACAGCGAGGCGCTGACGAAATCAGGCATCATGCTGGGTCTGGGCGAACGTTGGGATGAAATCTTGCAGGTCATGGATGATCTGCGTGCACATGATGTAGATATCATGACCTTGGGCCAATATCTGCAGCCAAGCCGTTTTCATCTGCCCATCGAACGCTATTACACACCCGACGAGTTTGCTCTTCTCAAAGAGGAAGGCGAGCGCCGCGGTTTTCGCTGGATGGAAAGCGGCCCACTGGTGCGCTCCAGCTACCATGCCGACGGCCAGGCGCACCTCAGCCCGCGCACACTCTAAAGTTTGATTAGAGCCTCCTGTGCGCAACAGCGACATTGCACCTCTTGTCGCTGTTTGGCCTATCAAGCAGTGCCGAACTGACGGTCGCCGGCATCCCCTAACCCCGGCCAGATATAACCGGGGGGAAAACCATCACCAGGGCCGGTGAGCCGCTCATCGATAGCAGCCACATACACGGCGACATCAGGAAAGTGGCTATGCAGCGCCGCAATGCCGTCCGGCGAGGCTACCAGACCGACAAATTTGATGCGCGAGACTCCCCACTCCTTGAGCACTTGCACGGCAGCAATGGCGGAACCACCAGTTGCCAGCATCGGGTCAAGCACCAGACACAGCTCAACCGTGGGTGCAACCGGCAGCTTGTTGTAGTAAGAGACCGGCTTGAGAGTGCGCTCGTCGCGATACAGTCCCAGATGCCAGACCTCAGCTTGCGGTAGCAGTTCCCAAGCCCCTTCGACCATACCTAGTCCGGCCCGCAGGATAGGCACCAGCCCAACCTTTTCTTCCATATAGGCGCTCTGCATCGTGGTGAGCGGCGTCTCAATTTGTGCCGACGCCACCTGCAAATCCTGTGTTGCCTCATAGACCAGCATCGTCGAGAGCTCGCCAATCAGCTCGCGGAATTTTTTGGGTTCCGTCTCTTTACGGCGCAGAAGCGTCAACTTGTGCTGGGCAAGCGG
Source organism: Caldilineales bacterium (assembly GCA_038205395.1). Lineage (GTDB taxonomy): Bacteria > Chloroflexota > Anaerolineae > Caldilineales > Caldilineaceae > Fredericiella. Next base: position 3,204 of record JBBRBX010000215.1, on the reverse strand, counting down.
ATGCCGCGACACAAATACATTGGTAATCACCTGCGCAGTCACGGAAATGTTCATTGCCGCCTCCTACCATTCGATTTGGCGTTGAGGGCGGTTGCGGCGGCCCAGCCGCTCTACCTCATGCTGACAAGTAACACACAAGGTGGCGTCCGGCTTCACCTCCAGGCGCTCCGGCTCAATCGGCTGGCTGCAGCGTTGGCAGATCCCATAGTCACCCTTTTCTATCGACTTGAGTGCGGCATCGATATCGACCAGGCGCCGCTCTAAGACAGCGATTAAGGCAGAATTCTTCTCACGCTCAAATACCTCCGAGTCCCCTTCATCGGGTTCGACGTCGACTTCAGCCTGCAAGAACTCGCGCAGGTGGCCAAGTTCAGCGTTGATTTGCTCTCGCTCATTGAGAAGCCTGACTCGTTCCTGTGCAATATGATCGTCGTTGCTCATACTTGGTCTCCTCCACAGGCAAGGACGCCAGACCCGTCGGGGCCACGGCAAGCCGGCGCTGTGGTTACAGAAAAGGGATGACTCGCCACGCAATTCAGTAGTAAAAAGCAGCAGCGCACCATGCGCTGCTTGCGTTGCTGAATAGCAGCCAGTTTATAACAGCTTTTGCTCGTTTGGTCAAGTTAAAGTATGCTAGAACAAATGAACGGTTTCGCGCCATTATGACCGACGAACGCAGCCACACGGGCCGCACACCCAGCCAACGCAAAACAGCAACCAATCCTGCACTGCCGCAGACGTCAGCACGCGATGAAAAGCGTACTGTCGCCGGTGAAATGCAGCCGGGCGATAAACAGGTGGACCACGCCCTGCGGCCCCAGTCGCTGCAGGAAATGATCGGCCAAGAACGGCTGCGCGACAAGATGCAGATATTGGTCGATGCGGCGCGCCAGCGCGGGGATGCTCTCGATCACGTACTGCTTTACGGCCCGCCCGGTCTCGGCAAAACGACACTCAGCCACATCCTCGCCCATGAAATGAGCGCCAATCTCAAGGTGACAGCCGGGCCGGCAGTGGAGAAAGCCGGAGACCTGGCGGCCATTCTCACCAATTTGCGCAAAGGCGACATTCTGTTTATTGATGAGATTCATCGCCTGGGCCGCGCAGTGGAAGAAATTCTCTATCCAGCCATGGAGGATTTCTCGCTCAACATCGTGGTAGGCAGCGGGCCGGGCGCGCGCAATATCCAGTTGAGCCTGCCCAAGTTTACGGTGATTGGAGCTACGACGCGCCTGGCGCTGATGACTTCACCGCTGCGCGCCCGCTTCGGTGTGGTCGAACGCTTTGACTTCTACGAGCAGCCCGCCATTCGTGAGATTGTACTGCGCGCCGCTCACCTGCTGCAGGTTCCGATTGATGATGAAGGAGCGCAGGCAATTGCGCGCCGCGCACGCGGCACCCCGCGTGTTTCGCTGCGCCTGCTACGACGTCTGCGCGACTTTGCCCAGGTGCGCGCCAACGGGCGCATTACGGCTGACGTGGCCGATCAGGCGCTCGCCCTGCTCGAAATCGACGAATTAGGATTGGATGACCTGGATCGCCGTGTGCTCGATGCGCTGATCAACAAGTTTGGCGGTGGCCCTGTGGGGCTGGATACACTGGCCGCCAGCATCAGCGAAGAGCCGGATACGATCATGGATGTCGTGGAACCGTATCTGCTGCAGCTTGGCTTTCTCGACCGCACGCCGCACGGGCGCGTGGCCACGCGCGCGGCCTATGCTCATCTACAAGTACCATACCCCGAACGTTCCGAACAAAGCGGCTTGTTTGGTTAGACCCGTCATGATTCTACTGCCAGCAGCGTGCGCAAGTTGGCCCGATGCATCGCCTGCGCCGCAGGTGATTGCATGGATACCGGCAGTAGAGAAGCGGCGATGATCTCAACCGACTCCCACGGCTCTCCGCGCTGCGCAAGCGCCGGCAGCACACGCCGCAGCCCATGCAAATAGGCGACATCCGCTGCCAGCCGCTCCATTACAGCCAGCTTGTCACGGCAAAGCGCCCCAATACGAGGAATATAGAGTTGGAAGTGGCGGCCTTTGAGCAAACGGGCAATCAAGCGCAGCGTGTCCAATTCCTCAGCGCCGTTTGAATTGGCGGCCAGGCGGGGCGGGACTGCATCGCTGCCGTAGACGCCACCTAACAGTACACCTGTCGCCGGCAAATGCACGACAGCCCCCTGCTGCTGCGAGTAAATATCCAGAAAATGCTCACCCAAACGAACATGCGCTTCACCGCCGGCAATCGTCTGCACCTTAGCCAGACCGGGCGCCGGCGCTGTATTCCGGACACCATCCTGTGGATCTTCCAGCGTGAGCAGCACCGCCACGTCGCCCTCCAGGCGAAAGCGCGTATCCAGATTGGGAGGGGGGTCGATAATCAGCAGTTCACTGCGCCAAAGCCCGTTCTGATCCGGCGCAATCCCCACACTGCGCCCCAATACAAAGAGAGCATTTGCCGGCGGGTCGCCTTCGCTGAACATCTCCAAATGCTGGTAGAGCTGCAGAATTTGCGGCGCTGCCCCGGCATGAGGCTCAGGCTGGGAGTCAAAGAGAGGGATCAGGCTGGACATCCGGCTCAATCTCGCATACTTCGACCACACCAAGCGCCGCCGCCAGTTGCCCTAGTTCCGCCGGCAGATCGGCTATCACCACGCGCCCATCGGGCAGAATGTAGATTTCGGTTTCAGTGGGCAGCGCCGGCCAATCACTGCTCGCAACTGGCACGGCGGCAGCAGATGATTCAGCCATTAGCGACGGTGACATCGACGCGGTTGTCGTCATCATAATACTCGCCGGTGCGCTCAGACTGCTCAACCTTGCCCAACTGTTCCAGCAGCGCACTGATCTCGTCACATGCACTGCCTTTGACGCCTTTGATAATGTACTCTACCCGCCCGTCAGGCAGGATAGTAATTTCAATCTCTTGATTGTTCACGGCTGCCCTTCTTCTTCAACAGTTGCTCTTCACCCCGGCAAGCAGCAGTTGGCCGCAGCCCACCTGCAGGAGCGGCTACTCGTACTGTAAATCCGTGCGAACAGGGCTGAAAACCTCAGCGGCAGTGAAGCCATCCGGGCCGGCAGCGGCGCTGTGCGGCACATCGCCGGGAATAATATACATGTCACCCGCGTGCAGCATCAGCGGCTCACCGGCAATTGTGAGCGTGAGTTCACCGCTCAGCACCACGCCAAACTGCTCATGCGG
>JBBRBX010000214.1:0-4249 GCA_038205395.1 Caldilineales bacterium | reverse complement strand
AGATTGGGGCCGCGCAGCGGGTTGACGCCCGCCATCCCCAAAAAATTGATATGGTCTTCAATCAGCATAATATCGCCGGCCCGCAGCGCCGGGTTCAGCCCGCCCGCCGCATTGGTCAGGATCAGCGTGCGCACCCCCAGCCGCTGCAGCACGCGGATGGGCAGCGTGACGGTCTGCATGGTATAGCCTTCGTAGTAGTGAAAGCGCCCCTGCATGGCGCAGACCGTGACGCCCGCCAGCTTACCGATCACCAGCCGCCCGGCGTGGCCCTGCACGGTGCTCAGCGGGAAGTGAGGGATGGCCGCGTAGTCGAGGATGTCCGCCTCCTCGATCTGCTGCGCCAGCCCGCTCAGCCCGCTGCCCAAAACCAGCGAGACGGCAGGCCGGTGGCGCGTCTGTTCCAGGATATAGGCCGCGCTCTCATTGTAATCACTCAACGTGTACTGCGTGTCCATCGGATCACCTCTGGATTGCCTCTGGATTGCCTGCTCGTCTCTGTGGGAATGTCTGCCGCAATTTTCGCAGACTTGCGGCGAATTGCGAAACGCGGCGTGCGCAAAGAACAGCGTGCCGTCCAAATGCGCCGCTTGTTTATGCTACAATAGTGGCGTGAAAAATCCCAGCTATCAACGGACAGAGCCGTTTGTCATCACGGACGAGATACGCCGCGAAATTACTGGCGCGCTGGCCGAAATTGACCTGGCGCAGATGGCAATTGTGAGCAAGATGACGCCTGCCGAACGCGTCAGCATGGCGCTTTCCATGATCGAGGCCGCCGAAGACGCCGGCGTCGTGCAGTTGCGGCGACGCCAACCCGAACTAAGTGAAGCGGAAGCCTACCGCATCGTGCGCGGCGGGCTGATCGCCTATTATCGAGACCGGCAGCCGTGACGAATGAAAACGTGACAGACGAGAATATGTCCTTCGTCGCCTTCGCCCGCATGGTTTTGGATGCGCTCGAAGCCAGCGACATCACCTACTTGATCGGGGGAGCAGTCGCCGTCTGGGCTTGGGGCGAACCGCGCACGACCCAAGACTTCGATCTGGTCATTCACTTGCCCGGCAACCGCATCCGCCACCTTTCACAAGAACTGGCGCAACGACGCATGTTGGTTCCACCGGATATCTTGGTGGATTTATTGTTACAGCCGGAAGGCGATCTGCCCGTAAACGCAATTCATTTGGATGCCGGTTACAAAGCAGAACTATTTTTGTTGCGGCCTGGAGATGATTTTCGGATGACAGCGCTGCAGCGTCGCCGTCTGGTCAACTTAGGTGCGCCGCTCGATCGGGTGTACGTGCATGCGCCGGACGATTTAATTCTCAACAAAGTCTACTATTATTCCATCAGCCGGCAGTCAAAACATATCCGCGACATTGCAGGCATCCTTATTACGCCGGACAACACAATTGACTGGGACTATTTTGCTGAGTGGCTGCAGCGCCTCCGCCTAGAAGCAGCCTGGCAAGAAGTGCAAACGGGCGTAAACATCTTGCTGGGTCGCTGACGCGCAGCCGCACCGTGCAGGCAAGCGCGCCTCGTCTACGGTTTGAGAGCCTATGGTTTCACCGGCGTCAGGTGCAGCGTCTGCAGCTGCCGGCGCATCTCCGCTTCGCGCGCAGCGGCGGCCCGCTTGCCCTCTTCTAGCGCATAGTCCAGCCGCGAGCGATAGTTTTCGTCATAGGTGGTGGCTGCGGTGGGGCCAACAAAATAATTGATGGTGTAGGCGACAGCCGCCCCCAGCGCCGCACCCAACAGCAGATATGCACTTTTGCTCACGCATTCCCACCTTTCTTGTCTGGCTATAGCCGCCGCTCTCCAGCCGATGCCGGCACGGCGACAAGCGCTGATCCCGTTGTCGAACCAGTATACCAAAAAGCACGCAGGCTGCCCCACTTGGTGAGACAGCCTGCGTGCTTTTATCGGAACGGCCATTGGCTTTGGTAACCGATGGCCGGTGGCGGGGTCTTCTCCCCTAGCGCCTCTAGCTCTCTTGCTGAGCGCTGCCGTCGACAATATTGATGTCCTGCACCTTTTCACTGTAAGCGGCGCCGGCGCCGTTGCCGCTGTAGACCAGCGGCGCCTGGCTCTGCGCCGGCAGCAGCAGACCCACCAGGAAGTAGATCACCGCACCCGTGCCCATCGTGCCCAGGGCAAAGGCAGCCCAGATCAAGCGGATCAAGTTGGCGTCGATGCCATACTTGTCGGCGATGCCGCCGCAGACGCCCATCAGCATCTTGTTGCTGCTGCTGCGCTGCAAAGGCAGGCTGTTGCGCACAGAGGCAAAGCCGCTCTTGAACTGGCCGCCGCTCGGCACTTTGCCGTCAAAGGCGCCCTTGACCTTGGAGGCGGCATTCTTCATCTCCTGGTCGATGTCCTTCTCGCTGTTGGCGCGCAGCAGCAGATAGCCTGCGGCAATCAGCAGCGCCGGCCAGAAGATAATGCCGATCACGCCCCAGAAGCCACGCCACATCCCCGGCAGAATGCCCAGGTTGGCCAGCAGCCATAAGCCGCCCAAACCGATCAGCAGTCCCGCCGCCCAACTCACACCCTTCTGGCTCAATTCCAGCGCCGGCGGCTTGGTCTGACCGCTGCGGTTGTTGCCGACGGGCAGGAAAAGGGCCAAGAGGATGTAGGCCAACACGCCGCCACCCCAGGTGGCAAAGGTAGCCACCACCCAGGCCACCCGCACAAAGACCGGGTTCCAGCCCAGATATTCGCCCATCCCGCCGCACACACCGCCTACCAGCTTATCGCTGGGGCTGCGGTACAACATGCGCCGCGTGTCTGCATTCTGCGTCTGGCCGTTGCCCTGCGTTTCACCGGCGGGCGCGCTGTCGCTGCTCGCGTACCAGGCGTCCACCGTCTGTGTGCTCTGGCTGTCTGCGACGCCGTTAATTTTTGTATCCTGCACTGTGTTCATTTTGTCTCCTTCAGCAAGCCTGTCCAGTAGGCCTATCATTCGCCCGGACAACTCCGGTTGTTTGCTCCATCGGTAAACAATACGCCGCCTTATGCAAAAGGTTGCAGAATTGGGTCGCCAACTTCCAAGCATTTGCGCCGGCTTGCGTAGTATACTAATAGACAAATCAATTGAACTTGGCACAAACCTCCAGTCTACTCGAGCGTGCAATTGTGCCACCTAAATGTGATTTGTCTATAAGAAGATAAAACCGCCGCCCGGGAGACGCCCATGATCGACGATCTGCTCAAGCTCCACGAACACCGCCCCTATCCCTTACCCTCAGGGCCGTGGGTGCTGCGCCAGACATGGCGCAACCTGCTCTTTGCCCACTGGCCGCTGCCGGCGGAAGCGCTGCGGGCGCTGGTTCCGCAATCGCTGCAGTTGGACACCTACGCCGGCCAGGCATGGCTGGGCGTCGTCCCCTTCCTGATGCGCAACGTCCACCCGCGCGGGCTGCCCAGCGTGCCGGGGCTTTCGCATTTTGCCGAACTGAATGTGCGCACCTATGTGTGCATGGCCGAAAAGCAGGACGGGCAGACGGTGGACAAGCCGGGCGTCTACTTTTTCAGCCTGGACGCGGCCAATCCGGTTGCCGTGGCGCTGGCGCGTGCACTCTTCCGGCTTCCCTACCATTACGCCAAAATGGCCGGCTGGGAAAGCAGCCGCGGCTGGATTGAGTATCGCAGCCACCGCTGCGAGATGGACGCGCCGCCCGCCGATTTTGCCGCCCGCTACCGCCCCACCGGCCCCGTCTATTTGAGCGCGCGAGGCTCGCTGGAACATTGGCTCACCGAACGCTATGCCCTCTACACCGTGGACAGCGCGGGCCGTCCTTACATCGGCGAGATCCATCACAGCCAGTGGCCGCTGCAGCCGGCCGTTGCCGAGTTGCAGCCGCAGAAGCTGGTCGGGGCCTCAGCCGCGCTGCGCCTGCCCGATCGGCCGCCCCTGCTGCACTTTGTGCGCCGCATCGAGATCGCGGCGTGGCGGCTGCGCCGGCTGCGCGCCTGAGGGGGCTGCTCATGACTGACTATCCGCCTGCCAATACGCCCGCATCCCAACAAGTCCGTCGTCCTGTCTATCGGCTGGGCTTTCCCGTCAACGTGCTGGGCGCACCGCTGCGCTCGCACGACAGCCGGCGCTGGCAGAACAGCCCGCATTTGAGCGTCAGCCTCGCCTATCTGCGCGACCTGTTCGGCTATCTGGAGCGGCACGCCATCCGCTTCTACCGCGTCGCCGGCCAACTGGCGCCCTATGCCACCCATCCCGACCTGCCCGCCTTT
>JBBRBX010000213.1:0-4311 GCA_038205395.1 Caldilineales bacterium | reverse complement strand
ATGCAGTGAGGCCAGTGTGGGCGGCTCCTTCGGCTGCAGAGCAAGCGCTTTTTGAAATATGCGCAGCGCAGCCGGCGAATCCTGCTCCTGGCGATACAGCCGGCCCAGGCTATAAAGCGCCAGTATGCGCGCGGCATGGGGCACTTCGTCATTGATAACCAGCGCCAACTTGGCCGCAGAATCCACCGGATTGATCCAGTTGGTCTCGTCTTCGCCCGGCATGGTTACGTTGGCGCGCACCCGCCCGGAATCGTATTCACCCCAAATAATCGACGAGGCATGCGTAGTGGACAGGAGACTGCGCGCCTGCAGTTGGGCCGTGACGGGAAGCGGCAGCACCTCCACCCGCACATCGTGCAAGGCCGATTCCTGAAGTTCCTGCTGCAGTGCTTCGTTGATGCGGCCGGCCACGTTGAAGCGCAGGTTTTCCGACGTGTAGCCGACAAAAGGCGCCACTAACAGCAGCTTTTCACCGGCAGCGGCCACAATGGCAGCCGGCGGCGTAGCTATCAAGGCAGGAGTGGCTGATGGCGCAGACAGAATTACAGGGACAGGCGCCGGTGTAGCCGCCGCACGAGGGCCAAAAATGAGTGGCAGCACAAAATAGCCCGCCAGCGCCACAGCCAGCATTACCGCAGCGGAGACGCCCAATAACAGACCAGGATTGTTGACCAGACGCGGCGGGCGCTGCACTTTGACAGGTGCGGCTGCTGTTGTCTCTCTCGCCGGCTGCGCCGCACTTTCATCTGTGTCGCCGGCTGGTGCGCTGGTGGCCGGCTTGATGGACGCTTTGCCGTCAGCCACTGCATCCGAAATAAATAGCGCCACCGGTGGAAAGCCACCTGCCAATAGCAGTTCGTCGCGCTCATCAGGCTTCAGGCGCAGCTTTTCGGCAATGCGCAGGATATCCTCCCGATAACGTGGGCGCGCCACCTGACCTTCCTTCCAGCGGAAAATCGTCTGTCGCTGTACGCCGATTGCACGCGCCAATTCCGTGTCACTGATGCCGGCCTGCTGGGTGTACAGCACGAGAAGTTCGCCAAAAGAGCGCATGGACCGATTATACTATAAGCCGAATGACAGGTGGAGATTCGACGAACTGACGGCGTTGGTGGTAGAATAGTACAGATTGGGCGCAATTACGCAATTAGACGGCATCCGTCCTTTGCCGGCTCGCTTCTGGCTAGTACGCTGCCTGCAAGTGCAGCCGGATTAGCTCAGCGCCGCCGCAATGCCCCCCGAATCCATATGGCATTCGGCCTCTTGCGGCATAAGCCGGCGCAGCTTTCTGCGAACGCTCATAAAACGAAGCCTACAGGAACGCGAGTGCGTTCCTGTGTTGTGCATAGAAAAAACGGAAATAATTCATTTTACAAGGAGAAGAACGAATGGCAGGACGAGAAACTAGAGAAGGTGCTAAACCACTGCTGAGGGTAATTCCACTGGGTGGGTTGGGCGAAATTGGCAAAAACATGTTGGTGTTGGAGGTGGACGAGAAGCTGCTGATCATCGATGCCGGCCTCATGTTCCCGACCAGCGACATGCACGGCATCGATATTGTGATTCCTGACGCCACTTATGTTATGGAACGGCGCAGTCAAGTGGTCGGGGTGATTTTGACCCACGGCCATGAAGATCATATCGGTGCACTGCCTTACTTCATCGACGAAGGGCTGCGTGCACCGGTTTACGCCACCGCGCTGACACGAGGGTTGATCGAAATCAAACTGCGCGAGGAGAAACTCCTCGGCGAGAGTGATCTGAATACCGTTACAGAGAACGATGTGCTGGAGCTTGGCCCATTTACAGTCGAGTTCTTTCACACCACCCACAGCTTCCCGGACAGTGTTGGCGTGGCCATCAAGACACCTGCCGGCCGCGTGATCCATACCAGCGACTATCGCTTTGATCCGACGCCGGTGGATGAAAAACCCACAGAAGAGGAAAAGTTACAGCGCTGGGGCGACGAAGGCGTGCTGCTCCTGTTGGCGGATTCAACCAACGCTACGCGCGAGGGCACAACGCCAAGCGAAGCAACGGTCGAGACGATGCTGGATGAAGTCATCGGCAAAGCCGAAGGGCGGGTATTGCTTGCCACCTTTGCGTCCAACCTCGGCCGCGTCCAGCAGATCATCAACGTAGCGCGCCGCCACGGCCGCCGCGTCGGCGTCATTGGACGCAGTATGGTCAATAATGTCAAGATCGCCATCCAACTGGGATATTTGGATGTCACGCAGGATGAGCTGCTGACGGCCGGCGAGATGGAGTCGCTTCCTGCCCATGAAATTGTGATTGTCGCCACCGGATCGCAAGGCGAGCCGACCAGTGCCATGGTGCGCATGAGTCTGGGCGATCATCGCCAACTGACGCTGCGCCCAGGCGATACAGTGGTGCTGAGCGCAACGCCCATTCCCGGCAATGAGGAGCTGTTCAACCGCACAGTGGACAATCTCTTCCGCCAGGGCGCTCACGTCTTATACTACGAACTGGGCAAGGTGCACGTCAGCGGGCACGGTGGACGCGATGATTATCGCCACATGCTGCGCCTGACGCGGCCGCAATACTTTGTTCCGGTGCATGGCGAATACCGGCATCTGGTGCTGCACCGCCTGCTGGCCATTGAAATGGGTGTTGACGACGATAATGCTTTTATCCTTGAAGATGGACACACCCTTGAATTTGGCCACTTCGGTGACGGCGACGCTGTCCTGGCGCGTCTGGGTGAGGTTCTGCCTGCAGGCCATGTCTACGTCGATGGGTTGGGGGTAGGCGATGTCGGCAGCGTTGTGCTGCGTGACCGCAAACAGCTCAGCCAGGATGGGTTTATCGTCTGCATTGTCGCCATCGACGAATACGATGGCGAAGTGGTCTACGGCCCGGAGATTATCAGCCGTGGCTTTGTCTATGTGCGCGAGCAGGAAGATCTCATCAAGCGTGCACAGGACGTCGTCAGTAAAGTTATCCGCAAAAAAACGCCTGTGGCGGTGCTGGAAAACAAGATCAAGGATGCTTTGGGCAATTTTGCCGCCCGCGAAATTGGCCGCCGTCCTATGATTCTTCCGCTTGTCATTGAGGTCTAGGCAGAGAAGTCTTGCTTAGAGCTTATCCACTGCTGTTAAAGAGGCAGCCTTCACCGGCTGCCTCTTTTTGTTGCTTACCCGCCCCAGAAGAACCTAATCATAAAAATCATGAGAATTGGGGGATTGACAAGCGTCGCTCCCTTCGCTATACTCGAACACAAGAACATTTGTTCTAGGTTCGAGAACAGCAGCAACAGCAGTTATCGCGCATCCTAAAAGCAACAACGGCTGCGACAGCAACTTGCGCAGCAGGCGGCCCTCTCATGGCATACCGAAGACGAACGCTGGAAATGCAGGCGAACCAGATCGAAGGGGTATTGGCCCAACATAAGGTCGCAGGGCGAGTGCAAGGTGGGCTGGTAACACCACGCTATGTACGCTTTGAAATTGTGACCGAAGTCGGCGCCAAAATATCCAAGGTCACTGGTTTGGCTGATGAGATTGCACTGGCGCTCAACAAACGTCAGGCGCGCGTTTTCCGCGAAGGCGGTTCCATCCAGGTTGAAGTGCCGCGCAGCCAATCCGATCCGGTGCGACTGCTGCCGCTCTGCGAGCAGCTGCGCCAGGTGCCGGCGGTGACGGCGGTGCTTGGCCTTGAGCAGACGGGATCGCCGCTGCTGCTCCGGCTTGCGTCTCCTGACGTGTCGCATGTCCTGATCGCCGGCACCACCGGCTCCGGCAAGACGGCGCTGGCGCGCGTGCTGTTAGCATCTCTAGCCATGCACAACCGGCAAAGCCAGGTGCAGTTGGTATTGATAGATCCAAAAGGCCGCGGGTTTGCGGCGCTGGCCGCACTGCCGCATACGCTGGGCAGTGTGGCAAGCACAACAGAAGCGGCTCTTGAACGGCTGCGCTGGCTGGTAATCGAGATGGAACGCCGCGATCGGGAGCAGATCAACCGGCCAGCGCTGATCGTCGCTGTAGATGAGTTGGCGGATTTGTTACAGAGCGGAGGCGCGGCGGTCGAGGCGATGCTCACGCGTCTGGCCCAGCGGGGGCGTGAAGCAGGGATTCATGTTGTAGCCTGCACCCAGAAGCCGACGGCTGCGCTGATTGGCGGCGCCATGAAAGCCAACTTCCCGGTGCGGCTTGTCGGCGCTGTTGCCGGCAAAGACGAAGCCCGCTATGCCACAGGCGTCACTGATTCCGGAGCCGAAAAGCTGGAAGGCAAAGGCGATTTTCTGCTGGTCGCCAAAGGTGAGACGGTGCGTTTTCAAGCGGCGTGGCTGGG
>JBBRBX010000212.1:0-4325 GCA_038205395.1 Caldilineales bacterium | reverse complement strand
GGCGGCGACTGTGACGTTGACCATGTGTACGCTGCTGTCGCGGGCATAGACGCCGCCGCCCTCGCCGGCAAAGTTGCCGCTGATGAGGCTGTTGAAGACAGCCGGTGTCGCTCCCAGCAGGGCGAGGCCGCCGCCGCTGCCGGCTGCGTTGGCTTGCAGCGTTGCTGAGATCACGAGGGTGCTGCTCTGGGCGGCAAAAATCCCCCCACCGCTGCCGCTCGCCTGGTTGCCGATCAGGCTGAGGTTGCGCAACTGCGGTGCGCCGCCGCTGATAAAGATCCCGCCCCCGCAGTTGTCTGCACAGTCTCCCGTCTGTGCGTCAGGTGCACCATTGGCCTGGCCGCCGCTGACGATAAACCCTTCCAGCACTGTGGTCGTCAGCGCGCTGCGGATGCTGACGACATGCAGGGCATTGCTCCCCACCAACCCAGCCGCGGCGGTGAGGACGCCGGCGGCGTCTACCTGGTCATTGGCTTCAATATCGCCGCTGAGCACAGGGCGGGCTGTGTCCGGCGTGCGCTGTTCGCGGCTGTTCTCGTCGCCACGGAAGCCGCCGTACACCCCGACGCCATCGCCGATGGCAAAGGTGGCGCTGCGCATGGGGCCATGTGCCGGTCGATAGACGCCCGGGGCAACCCATACTTCATTGCTGGCGCGCGCTTCGGACAGGGCGCACTGCAGGTCGGGCGCCGCGCCGGCCCAGGTAGTGCCGTTGGTCACGCAGCTGCGCCCGCCCGCCAGCACAGCCACAGCCCCCGGCGACAGCGCCTTGTGATAGATGCGTACATCGTCGATGGCGCCGTCTGCTTGCATCGTCAGCGGGGCGCTCCCGGCGCTGGGTGCGGCCGCCGGCGGCAGCGGCTGTGCACCTACGCTGCGCCCATTGACATAAGCAGCCATCTGCCCACCAGGCTGGTAGGTCAGGGCCAGGTGCAGCCAACTGCCTGCCGTCACTTCGCCGGTGATCACATGCCGTTGGTTGGTGCTGTCCCACACTTCCGCAGAGAAGACGCCTTCGCGCACCCGCAGGGCATAGCCGGGGCCGCTTTCGCCTACCAGCTTGGAAACGACCGGCTGCAGGTCGCCGCTCTGGGCGAGACGCACCCACGCCGCCACCGTCAACCCGTCTGCCGGATGCAGTGCGGGCGCATCGGCCACCTGCGCGCCTGCACCTGGTTTGCTTGCCAGCGCATACGGGCTGCTGAAGAGCAGGGGTGCATCACTGGGAGCGAATGCTGCTCCCGGTTGGAGCGCTGCGGTCAACCCGCTGCCGCCGCCGTCCATCGCCGTGCCGCCTGTGCCCTCGTCAAATGTCCAGTAGGCGGCCGGGCTGCCGGCGGACGCGGCCGAGACCATAAAGCGGCCGGCGTATTCGTAGGCGCCTAAATCACAGGCGGCCACACCGTCGCCGCTGCCGTCGCGTGGGCGCAGCAGGTTGCGCTGGTCCACCGCCGCACCGGGACATAAATCGGCGGGGCCGGCATCGATGGCAGGGCTGCCCGGCAGCAGGGGGTAGACCGGCGTCGATCCGCCATCATTACTTAACGGCCCCAGGCGCGGGTCGGCCTGCAGCTTGGGCAGGCAGCTGCCATCATCGGCAAGGTTGCCGGTGGAGATGAAGGCGCCGGCATTGCGCGCCAGCGGCTCGACGGCGCAACTGCTACCGTTGTTGTCGGACAAGATGCTGTGTTCCAGCAGCAGCTTGCCGTTTTCATGCCAGACCCCGGCGCGCGCAGCGACCGTCGCGCGGTTGCCGGTAATCGTGCTGAATTGGATGCGCACTTCGGGGATAGGGCTGAAGCCTGGCTCGCCGATCTGGCTGTAATATTGGTCGATGGCGCCGCCGCCCTGGTTATCCGCCAGCGCCTGGTTGCCGGCCAGAACACTGTTTTGAATCAAGGCGCTGCCGTTGAAGATTTCGAGTGCGCCGCCATAGGCGGCGGTGTTGCTGAGCAGGGCGCTGTTGGTGATGGTCAGATAGCCGCCGCTGAGGATGGCGCCGCCGCCCTGGCTGCCGCCGCTGCCGGCGGTCAGCGTCAGCTTGTGCAGCTGCAGGCTGAGGCCCAAGCCGACGTTAAACAGGCGCGTGGCGTGGTCGCCGCTGAGCACCACGCGCTGGCCGCTGCCATCGAGAATCAACTCCCGTGTGGGCACAGGAATTTCCGCATCCAGCACAATCGTGCCGCTGCAGGCGAATGTGACAAGTCCATCCGTCGCCACCGCCGCGGCCAGCGTGCCGGGGCCGGGGCCAAAGGTTGTACAGTCCGTCACCACGCCGGCGGCGGCAGCCGGATAGGCTGTCACCAGCGTAAGCAAGAAGGCCAGCATCAGGGCTGCTGTCGCCGCAAGAATTGGTCGCATTGTAAGGAACCACCTGTTCAGAATGAAAAACTACAGCCAATGGCCAACTTTTTTTTCTTATCCACGAAGACGCCACCCAAAAGCTAAAGGTAACGCAAGGATTTGGCCTGCCTATAGTGTAGCGCAAAAACGGCAAAAATGATCCTGCCAATTTGCAGAGCGCGGCTGCATCAATCGATAGATCAATAAATGGGGTAAATAGATCGTCCGTCGTAGTCTCTATGCCCATCCTGGTCTATAGCGCGACAGCAGTATCTTTGTTAGGCTGTTGTCAACCACACCTATACGACACCTATTTTGTGTACGGCGTCGTTACTGTAAGGAGGAAAAGAAGATATGTTACGAATGATTATAGGCTTTGATCCGTCCAAGGCACAGTTGGCCATTGGTGAACTGCGCCGCGGTATAGCCCCGGATGTAGACTGGCGCGTGCTCAACCTGGAACAGAACCCCAATGGGGTGGAGCCGGCGCGCACAACTGCGGCTGAGGAGGATACATCGGTAAACTTGTTGGAACGGGTAATCGGCTGGTTTGGCAAGGATAGTGAAGAGCAGGTTGAGGGCGACCAGCCGTCCACCGAGGAGGAGCCGCATGCGCTTGCAGGCCGCGGCAGTATCCTGAACCTGAGCGAAGAGGAATTGGAATATCTGCGCCATGCGCCTGCCCGCGTCGGCACTGTCATCGTGATCAGCGCACCCGACAGCCAGGCCACAGCCGTACGCCAGTGGTCGCTGCGCCACAGCGGTTTTTCGCTGGCCCCACAAACGGATATCGCCGCCAATTCCTGATGGCCGAGGTTCCTGAAGTCGAAATTCTGGTGCGCGATCTGCGCCAGGCGGTGGTGGGGCGGCGCATCGAGCAGGTCAGCCTGCCGCAGCCGGTGGCGGTGCGCTTTCCGCCGCCGGAGGAATATGTAGCCCTGCTGGCAGGGCAGACTGTGACGGACGCCAGGCGCTGGGCCAAGCATATCTGGCTGCCGCTCAGCAATGATCTGGCGCTGGAAGTGCATTTAATGCTGTGGGGCACGCTGCTGCTGACGACGGCGAGCCGGCCTGTCGTGCCCGATACGATGATTATCTGGCGGCTGGAGGGGGACGAGGATCTGCGGCTGATCGATAAACTGGGCTATGCCCGCTCGGCGGCGGGTGCACCGGAAACGGTTATGGATCGGCTGGATTTGCGTACATTGGGGCCGGATGCGCTGGAGCCGGGCGTCGACGAGCAGGTGCTGGGACAGCGGCTCGCCGCACGACGCGGAGTGCTCAAAACCGTTTTGCTCAACCAGCGGGTGCTGGCCGGGCTGGGCAACCGCGACGCAGACGAGAGTTTGTGGCTGGCCGGCATCGACCCGCGACGTTCGGCGGCTTCGCTGCGCGGGGAGGAGATCAGCCGCTTGCGCGCCGCCATTGACCAGGTGCTGCAAGAGGGGCTGGCGCTGCGCGGCACCCAGCGTGACCTGTTCGGGCGCAAAGGGCAGGCGCAGCATGGCCGCTTTGTCTTCGAGCGCACCGGCCGCCCCTGTCCCCGCTGCCAGACACTGATCAGCGGCATCCGCATCGGCGGGCGCAATACGCATTTTTGTCCTAATTGTCAGCAGTAAATGAATTAAGCACCCATTTCTTCTATTTGCGCAACGTCTTCATCAGTCCAGACCGACAGGGTGAGCAGCTCTTGCTTGTCGCGCTTACCTGCGAGCATCTTTGGTTTCAAAAGAGAATCAATAAAATCGGCAACGGACTGCTGCTGGAATGGATCTAACAGACCAAGTTTCTCCCACAGTTGCTCTTTCGTGATTCCTTGCTGCTGCATACCCCACCTCTCCTTTGACACATCCGGCCGTGCCCTAGACTATATCATTGTCCTCCCTACCCACTCAAGCTCTCTGGTTATCTTACAAAAGGGTGCGTACCAAAAATTTTGGCCTATAGGTAAATAGGGGGAAGAGCACGCCACGGCGAGCAGC
>JBBRBX010000211.1:0-4427 GCA_038205395.1 Caldilineales bacterium | reverse complement strand
CCCGAACCTGGTCAACTTCACAGCGCAGTCGGTACAGCTGGCCTTCGACAAGCGCGCGGAAAAAGCCAAGGTGCGCAAGTTCACGCCCCACGACCTGCGGCGCACATACATCTCCAACCTGCTCGACTCGTCCGGCGACCTCACCGCCGTCCAGAAGCTCGCCGGCCACGCCAACACCAACACGACCGGCCGCTACGACCGCCGCGGCGAGCGCGCCAAGCAGGCCGTCGTGCGCACGCTGCATGTGCCCTACCAACCACCGGACTAATACACAACCGCCAAACCAAGGAGCACCACCGTGGACGCCACCCCGTCTCCCGCCTACACCTACATACTCGTGATCCTGCTCGGCATCGCCTTCCTGCTCGGCCTGGTCGCGGGCTACCTCAGCAAAACAAGGCAGCCAACCCTGCCGGAAGACCTCAAGCAACAGCTTTACAGCGACGGCTACCTTGCCGGATTCAACGCCGGCGGCATCGACGCCTACAAAAAAGGCTACACCAGCGGCTACAACCAGGCCGTGATAGACTCACGGGAAACACCCACGCCGCAGCCCATCACGGATCCGCTGTCGGTGCCGCGATAGGAGCACCGAAGAGCTATTCTCGTTAGTTATAATGCAGCTGCAAGCTGTGCTGTTGCTGCATTTTGCAGCCGGAACACGCTGGTGATTGGATGAATTTGTCTGTTACTGGCACAACAAGTGGCAGCAACGACACGCGAGGCAAACTGCCTCAATGGTGCTTGCGTCGCCTACGTTACGTTTCTGCTTCACTCACGCTACTTGAGAATCATGTGATCTCTTTCAGCGCCGCATGAAGAGCAAACAGACCGGACGCATCTTGACCATTCACCCGTATGAACTTTTTCTGCAGGCCGCCTGCGAACGCCAGTCAACGGTCAAGTTCAAAATGGCCTATCGGCTACGAAGCCCAATCGAACGCAAGCAAGCAAAGTTAGTTCAACATGGTCTGCGTCGCACACGCTATATGGGTCAACGCAAACGCTAGTTGCAGCGTCTTTGGACCGCAGCCACCGTTAACATGAAACCCGTATTCCAGCTCACTGCGCAGCGTAATGCAGACTTAGGCACATGCTTTTCTGCCTTGCCTCAAGTGCGACCGCTAGCTAACCTCACTTGAGGAAGGAAACGGAAACATGTGATACCGACTAATAACAGCCTCGTCGCCAGCACACAGTCGCGATCTGGGCCAACGGCACTCACTTCAGACATGTATACTGCCGTCACTGGCGGCGTAGTCCGAAACCTTGCATTGTTGATGTGCATTCACCCGTCCAAGGAGGAGCTTATTAAAACTTGCCTAAGAGAGCGATGAAACCACATGGGCAGGGATTCCCTCAATCTGCCATTTCGGCTCAGGGAATCATTGATGGGGTAAGAGATTTTAGCAGAGGGGGTCCGGCTGCGGCTTGGGTGCGACTAGGCACGCGGCCCACGCTGCCTTGCCTACAGGCTGTGACGGCTGCCGGTTATAGGCCAGTCCGAAGGCCAATTCCTGTGGTGGCGTGGTGAGGCCGTCATTGATTCTCTGTTGCATGCAGGGCAACAGATGTACGAAAAAAGGGGCGATCTGGATGCAGACCGCCCCCTCAGGATGCGCTTACTGGAGTTCCGGTGTTACCGGCTCCAGGCGGGCCTGGTGGCTACCAGGCTCCCCTTTGCCCTCGCAGAGATTACTTCCCTGTGGGCATCACGATGGAACCGGCAATGGAACCGGAACTCACACCAGTTGCGTCGTTGGCCAGGCGTGTCACGGTGAATGTGCCGCCGGCGCCGGCGAACCGGCCCGTGCCGCCCGTGATCGTATAGGTTTGGACGACCCGGGTGAAGCCTGGTGTGCCAGACGGGACGCCGGCTCCGGATCCGACGCCGTACAAGCTATCTCCATTGGCTGCAATAAAGTGCACAGTGTCACCTTGCGAACAGCCGCACGCAAGGTCGACAGTCGCCTCAAAAGTGGCTGTGTACTTGCCGAGGTGCGTGGCATTTCCCCAGGCCTTACCGTTCACATACATGGTGGTGGCCTCGGGCGGGGGAGCGGGGACAAAGGTTGGGATTTCGGATGATTTCCAACTACCCTTGAAGGGTACCCCCTTGGTAACCGGCGCAGCAAACGCGCTACTCGTCGCATAGACCGCCGTGGTCAGCGCGGCCAGCAGGCCGAGCACAGTAAACAGGATCAAGAAGCGTTTGGTGCGCATACGTTAGTCTCCTCATTAGGTTGAACTGCTTGCCAGTTGTGCCATTCTCTAGTGGTCTACCCAGATACTCCTTGTAGCGAGTTGCGGAACCGTTGAACGGGATTACAATAGCAGGCATTCGTGTCACGATCGTTTCAAAGGTACGTCTGACAAAGGCAAACGCGTATCAAAATCGTGACATACCCCGCAGTCGCTAACAGTTATCCATTCGCACTTTTGGCGTGTTCACCGTCTCGCTGAGCAACCGACCTCAGCCTATCCTCTTTGCGACGCACACGGTGGGGCCCTGCTGGTATACCTAGCCTGCCAGGGTCGCCAGCAGGTCGTTCACAGTGCAGGTCATAAAGATTCGTTTGTTTCGCATTCGTTTGCTCCTGTTGAGACAGAATAGAACCACCCGAGTCGCCGCCTGTTGCAGATCGGTCATCCGCCGGTTCGTCCGCCCACACGATTGTCCAGCTCTCGCTGATCGTGATGGTGACGGTGCGCCGGACGATTCTGCCCATGCGTCTACTCTACAGGTTAGGGCGGCAAAGCGCCCGTGATTTCTCCACAAAAATTCCACAGAAATCCGTCAAGAGCCGGGGCAAGATTTCGGTGCTTGTTCATTTGTTTAGAGTCGAGTAGTATGAGCAGCAGAGTAGGCGTTCAGTGTGCCTGTAGATTCAAAACAGGGAATTGGCCCGATGCCCCTCACTGCCACGCTCCCCTTTGGCCTCTTGCTCAGACACCTGCGCAAACGCGCCGGCATGACGCAGAGTGACTTGGCCGCGGCGCTGGGCTACAGTGCGTCGCTGATTTGCAGCCTGGAAAAGGCGCAACGACAGCCAGATCTCCTGGCGGTTACGCACCGGTTTGGCCCGGCGCTGGGCTTGCAGGATGATCCCGAAACGGTTGCTTACCTGATCGAGCAGGCCGCCCTGACACGCGGCGAACGCCCGCCCGCCTCGGTAACATTTCAGCGCACAACCCAGTTGTTCATTCAAGAGGATCGCGCTGGGGAGCCACTGCCTTCCCCGCCGACGGAACTGATCGGCCGCGCGGCCGAAGTCAACCAGCTTTGCAACCGCCTGCTGGGTCACAGCGGCCGCCTGTTGACGCTGGTGGGACCGCCGGGCATCGGCAAGACGCGCCTGGCGCTGACGGTGGCCGCACACCTCAACCATTACTATCCTGATGGCGCCGTGTTTGTTCCGCTGGCTGAAATCAACGATTCCATGTTGATGGCCTCCGCCATTATTGCCAAAGTGGGGGCAAGCGCTGCCGGCCCAAAGCCACCCCAGACCACCCTCGTCGAGTTCCTGCGCCACAAAATCATGTTGTTGGTGCTCGATAACTGCGAACAAATCCGCGAGGCAGCATCCATGGTAGCCGAATTGCTGTCCATGTGTGCAGGGGTCGTTGTACTGGCAACCAGCAGCGAACGGCTGCATCTGCGCGCCGAACAGCGTTACCGTGTGCCTCCACTCGAGCTAGCGCCTGCCGTCGAGCTTTTTACTCAGCGCGCCGTGGCTGTTGATTCTGACTTCGTGCTCACGGCTGCGAATCGTCCGACCGTGGAAACGATTTGCCAACGGCTGGATTGCTTGCCCTTGGCAATTGAACTATGTGCCGCGCAGATTGATCTCCTGTCGCCGCCTCAACTCCTGGCGTACCTGCACAATCGTCGTCTTGATCTGCTGGTGGAGGGTGCACATGATCTCCCGCCGCGGCAGCGCACGTTGCGCACGGCCATTGAACACAGCTACCGGCTGCTGAGCGAGGAGCAGCGTACGCTCTTTCGCCGCCTGGGTGTCTTCGCCGATGGATTTGCCTTGCCGGAGCTTGAAGGGGTTAGCCTGGACAGCCATGAAGGTGGCACACACGGCGGGAGCCCTCAGGGCACGTTTGGAGAGCCTGCGAAAATCCTTGCTACGCTGCATGCACTCATCGGTAAAAGCCTCGTACGCGCCGAGACGCTGCCTTCGGGCGAGCAGCGGTTTCTCCTGCTGGAAACAATCCGGGAGTTCGCCCTCGAGCAGTTGCGGATGCACGGTGAAGAAGCGCAGCTGCGCCAACGCCACTCAGCAATTCTCAATTTGAGATTGGAATCAAGCTTACGGAAAGGTATTAGGAACGAGTCGCCGATCGTAGCTATAGAATACGTGATGGGAGGCGAACCATGTTCGAGGAATTTGTAAGCAGGCTGCGGGAGCGAGCACAAC
>JBBRBX010000210.1:0-4444 GCA_038205395.1 Caldilineales bacterium | reverse complement strand
TGGCGGCGCAGGCGTGGGAGCGGGCGCTACGCCAGCATGGTTTTGCGGCGGCTGCCGCGTGGCCGGCCGCCGGCTCTGCCGTGGAGATTCTTGGCCAGCATGTGATTGCCGCCGCCAAGCCGGGCGCTGAAGAAGCTGCCGGTGGTCAAGGCGCCGAACGAGGGCAGCTTGCGCAAAGTGCGCCGCCCTCAAAATGGGCAGTCAATGACACTGCCAATGACACTGCTGCTGTGACTGACACTGCCGCCTTCCGTCGCCAGGTGCAGGAGGCGGTGGCGGATGAGCGCCAGGAACTGCTCTTTGCGTTCGTCTGCGCTCAAATCCGGCATGTGCTGCGGCTCGATGCCGATGTGGCGCTGGAGGAGCGACAGCGTCTGCTTGATCTGGGGCTGGACTCGCTGATGGCGCTGGAACTGCGCCGGCTGTTGAGCACCGGCATCGGTGTGGCGGAAGATGCCTTGTCTGCGACGCTGATCTTTGACTATCCCACCATCGGTGCAGTTGTAAGCTATTTAGAGGGTGAACTGGCGGCGCTGGATGTGACGGAGCAGCCGCCGGCCGAACAAGACGCTGTGGCCGCTGCAGCCGCTTCTCGCAGCCCAGTCCAACGGGCAGCCGATCTATCTGACCTGTCGGACGCCGAGGTAGAGGTGCTTTTGCTGGAAAAGTTGAGCCGGCGCTAAGTAAGGAATCTGAAATGACGCAACTACAGCCGGCCGATGGCCAGTTGACCCCTCTCAAGCGTGCCTTTCTCGCTTTGGAGGAAATGCAGAACAAACTTGACGCCGTGCAGCGTGCGGCCAACGAACCCATCGCTGTGATCGGGCTTGGCTGCCGTTTCCCTGGCGGCTCGACCACACCAGCCGCCTACTGGGATTTTCTGCGCAGCGGCGGTGAGGCTGTCAGCGCACCGCCGCCTGACCGTGCGGAGGCCGTCGCTGGTCTGGAAGGCCCGCACTATGCCGCCTTTTTGCAGGAGCCGGTGGATACGTTTGACCCCCAATTCTTCGGGATTGCCCCGCGCGAGGCGCACGGCATGGACCCGCAGCAGCGGCTGCTGCTTGAAGTGGCTTGGGAAGCGTTGGAATCCGCCTGCCAGGCGCCTGACCAGCTATCCAATACGCGCACAGGTGTCTACGTAGGTGTCAGCACCAATGATTATCTGCACCAGTATATGAAACGAGCCGACCCGGCGCTCTTCGACGGCTACTATGCGTCCGGCATCGCCCACAGTATCGCTTCCGGGCGTCTTTCGTATTTGCTGGGCTTGCAAGGGCCAAGCATCAGCATCGACACAGCCTGTTCCTCTTCGCTGGCCGCTGTCCATCTGGCGGTGCAGAGCCTGCGCAGTGGCGAAAGCGATATGACGCTGGCCGGCGGCGTCAACTTGATGTTGGCGCCCGAAAATTTCCTGGCATTCACTCGCTTTGGCATGTTGGCCCCTGATGGCCGATGCAAGACCTTTGATGCTGCCGCCGATGGTTTTGGCCGCGGCGAGGGCTGCGGCGTCGTTGTGCTCAAGCGGCTGTCCGACGCTTTGGCTAATGGCGATCGTGTGCTGGCGCAGATTCGCGGCAGCGCCATGAATCAAGACGGCGCCAGCAGCGGCCTGACGGCGCCCAACGGCCCGGCGCAGGAAGCCGTGATCCGGGCTGCGCTCGCCCAAGGCGAGATCGACCCAGCGCTCGTCAGCTTTGTGGAAACCCACGGCACCGGCACATCGCTGGGCGATCCAATCGAGGTGCAGGCGCTCGGCGCCGTCTTTGGCCCGCACCATACATCCGACCAACCGCTGCGGTTAGGTGCGGTCAAGGCCAGCCTCGGCCACACCGAGGCCGCCGCCGGCGTCGCTGGGCTGATCAAAGTGGTGCTGGCGCTGCAAAGCCGTCTGATCCCGCCGCAGGCCGGCTTTCACATGCCCAGCCCACACATTCCCTGGTCCAAACTGCCCTTTGTCGTCCCCACGCCGTTGACGCCGTGGGACGCGGTTGGCGGCCGGCGCATTGCCGGCGTCAGCGCGTTTGGCTTTAGCGGCACAAACGTGCATATGGTGGTCGAAGCGGCTCCCGATACACCAGTTCAATCCAGCGCATCCGGCGCATCCGGTGCGCTGGAGCGCCCGCTGCATCTGCTGGCGCTCTCCGCCAAAACCCCTGCTGCGTTGGCTGCCCTGACGGATCGCATGGCTGCTCACCTGGCGGCCCACCCCAACGAGGCCGCGGGCGACATTTGTTTTTCCGCCAACAGCGGGCGCGCTCACTTCGCCCAGCGGCTGACGGTCGTGGCGGATTCGACCCCGGCCTTGCAGCAGAAGCTGGCGGCTTTTGCTGGCGGTGCAGACGCCGCCGGTGTGGCCGGTGCAGTGGCGGAAGCAACCGGCAAACCCAAAATCGCCTTTTTGTTTACCGGCCAAGGGTCCCAATACGCCGGGATGGGCCGCCAGTTGTACACCACGCAGCCTGTCTTCCGTGCTGCCCTGGATCGATGCGCCGCCCTCCTTGAACCCTACCTGGACCAACCGCTGCTGGATCTGCTCGACCCTGACTCCACTGCTGCCGGCCAACTGGATAACACCACCTACACCCAGCCCGCGCTGTTTGCCATTGAGTATGCCCTGGCCGAACTGTGGCGCTCGTGGGGCGTTGTCCCCAACTTTGTGATGGGCCACAGTGTGGGTGAGTATGTCGCAGCCACCGTGGCCGGCGTCCTGCGCCTGGAAGATGCACTCAATCTGATCGCTGCGCGCGGCCGGCTGATGGGTGCGTTGCCTGCAGGCGGGGCGATGGCCGCTGTGTTTGCGGACGAAGCACATGTAGCTGCCGCAGTTGCGCCGTATGCCGCCCAGGTGTCGATTGCGGCCGTCAACGGCCCCGACAATATCGTGATCTCCGGGCAGCGGCAGGCGGTGGATGCCATCCTTGCTTCTCTCCAGGCGCAAGGCATCAAGGCGCGCCTGCTCAAGGTGTCCCATGCTTTTCATTCGCCGCTGATGGACCCTATGCTGGATGATTTTGCCCAGATTGCCGGCGAGATCAGCTACGCCAACCCCCGCTTGCGCCTGGTTTCGGATGTAACCGGCCAACTTGCGCCTGGCGCAACCGTGGCCAATGCCGCCTACTGGCGCGAGCACTGTCGCGCGCCTGTGCGCTTTGCAGCGGCCATCGAGACCTTGCAGCGGCAGGGCGTTGAAATTTTTCTGGAAATCGGCCCCGGCTCTACGCTGTTGGGCATGGGCGAGCGCTGTCTGGCGCATCTCGACCAGACGCCTTTGTGGCTGGCTTCGCTCAAGCCGCCGCGCAGCGAATGGGCCTCACTGCTCGACAGCCTGGCTGCGCTCTATCGCGCCGGCGTGAGCGTTGACTGGGCCGGTCTGGATGCTGGTTATGCCCGGCAGCGGCTGGCGCTGCCCACCTATCCCTTCCAGCGGCAGCGCTACTGGCTGCCCGCGCAGCCGTCTGCAGCGCGCCTTGTGGCTGTGGCTGCACGCAGCGCCGCCGTCCATCCGCTGTTGGGCTGCCGGCTGCACTCGGCGCTGGCTGTTGTGCAGTACGAAACGACACTGCGCAGCGAAGATTTTTCGTATCTGAACGACCATCGTCTCCAGGGCGCGGCGGTGCTGCCCGGCGCCGCCTTTATGGAGGCTGCGTTGGCGGCTGCCCGCCAGGTGCTTGGCAGTCAACAGGTGGCGGTTCACGATCTGCTGCTGCTGGAAGCGCTGGTCGTGCCGGATGGCGGCGAGCGTGTCGTGCAATGGATCGTCACCCCGCAGGCCGGCGATGAATACACGTTTGAATGCTACAGCCGTGCACCGGCTGAAGATAGCTGGCGGCTGCATGCGCGTGGCAGGCTGGCGCTCGCTTCTACACCGGCGGCCCCTACTGTCGATGTGGCGGCGCTCCAGGCGGCCCTTCCCACCACCGTTGCGGCAGAGGCGCACTACACCGATTTGCAGGCCAATGGGTTAGCCTTTGGCCCCAGCCTGCTGGGCGTCGCTCAGATCTGGCAACAGGCAGGCGAGGCGCTCGGCCGCATTCAGCGCACAGACGCCGTCGTCGCCGAAGCACAAACGTATCTGCTGCATCCGGCGCTGCTGGATGCCCACTTGCAGGTGCTGGCCGCGGCTATGCGTCCGGGCGCCGGCGTCTATCTGCCCTTCAGCCTGGATCGCTACCAACTTTACCGGCCCACTGCCCAGCCGGTGTGGAGCCATGTCCGGCTGGAGAGCGACGCTGCCGCAAATGGCGACGAGCGTCACGCCCCCGTCATTCACGCTGCTGTGCGTCTGCTGGACGAGCAGGGCGAGCTTGTGGCCGAGTTGGCAGGTCTGCATCTCAAGCGCGTTGAGGGCCGGCTGCAGCCGGATGGAGCCGGCGCTGTCAACAGCGATTGGCTGTATGAAATGGTGTGGGAGGCACAGCCGGCGGCCAGGCTCGAACTGCTGCAC
>JBBRBX010000209.1:0-4674 GCA_038205395.1 Caldilineales bacterium | reverse complement strand
GCAATCAGCACTGCCGCCGCTACAATACCCATGATTTTCGAGCAAAAAGCACCAAGATATTTGAAATTCCTACATTTAGAAAAACCATAGATTCGCTGTAGCATAAAGGAGGATTACCTTGCTGCAAGGAACAGCTTCAGTTGTATTGGCTCTGCTGTTGAGTCTGGTCGGCATTGGTTTTGTCGTCTGGCAGATGCGCCGTGTGTTGAGCAAAGACCAGGGCAACCAGGTTATGCGCGAAATTGCCCAGGCCGTGCAGATCGGCGCATCGGCTTTTCTGCGCCGTGAGTATACCTACTTAGCCGCCTTTGTCGTGGTTGTGGCGCTGATTCTGGCTGCCTTTTTGAACTGGCAGACAGCCCTCGCTTTTGTATTGGGGGCCGCAATTTCCGCCGGCGCCGGCTATCTGGGCATGTATGTGGCCGTACGCTCTAATGTGCGCACGGCCGCCGCCGCCGTTCGCAGCTTGAACGAAGGGCTGAACGTCGCCTTTACCTCCGGCTCCGTGATGGGCATGGCGGTGGTCAGCTTTGGTCTATTGGGTCTCTCATTTGTCTACCTGCTCTTTAGCGGCGACATTGTGAACGACATCAGCTATATTGCCGGGTTTGGCTTTGGCGCCAGCAGCATTGCTCTCTTTGCGCGTGTCGGCGGCGGCATCTATACCAAAGCCGCCGACGTCGGCGCCGATCTGGTCGGCAAGGTGGAGGTCGGCATTCCGGAAGATGATGCGCGCAACCCCGCCGTGATCGCCGACAATGTCGGCGACAATGTGGGCGATGTGGCGGGCATGGGCGCTGACCTGTTTGAGAGCTATGTCGGCTCAATCATCGCCGCCGCCTCGCTGGGCATCGTGATGACAGTGGCGTCTGCGGATGCCCTGGCCTATGTGGGTCTGCCGTTTCTGGTGGCGGCAGGCGGCATTGTCGCATCGCTGATCGGCTCATTCCTGGTCAAAACCGAAGAAGGCGCCGGCCAAGAGGAACTGCTGGCAACGCTGCGCCGTTCGGTGTGGGCTTCTTCCGGCATCGTGCTGCTGCTGTCCGCTTTGGCGGTTCTGCTGGCAGGGGTGTCGTTCAACTACTTTATGGCCATCCTGGTCGGCCTTGTGGCAGGCAACGCCATCGCCTACTTTACCGAGTACTACACGGCCTACACCAACAAGCCCACGCAGTCGATTGCCGCCGCCTCGGAAACAGGGGCCGCGACCACGATTATTCAAGGCATCGCCGTCGGCATGCACAGCACGGCGGCGCCGGTGATGGTCATCGCCTTCAGCATTCTGCTGGCGCTCTGGTTCGGCATTCGCGCTGACCCGGATATGGGAATTACAGCCGGATTCTATGCGGTAGCGCTGGCGGGCGTGGGCATGTTGAGCACGCTCGGCATCACGCTGGCCACCGACGCCTATGGCCCGGTGGCTGACAATGCCGGCGGCATCGCAGAGATGAGCCATCTGCCGCCGGAGGTGCGCCAGCGCACCGACATGTTGGACAGCCTGGGCAACACGACAGCCGCCACCGGCAAGGGCTTCGCCATCGGCTCAGCGGTGCTCACGGCTTTGGCGTTGATCGGCGCTTACATGCAGGCCGCCAACATGACTTCCTTGGACATGCTGCGCCCGACGGTACTGCCCGGCGTCTTGATTGGCGCCATGCTGCCTTTCCTGTTCTCGGCCTTGACCATGACTGCCGTGAGCAAAGCCGCCAAAGAAATTGTGCTCGAAGTGCGCCGCCAGTTCGCCGAAATTCCCGGCATTATGGAAGGAACCGGCCAACCCGACTACGCCCGCTGCGTTGACATCAGCACCCGCAGCGCACTGCGCGAGATGATCATTCCCGGACTGCTGGCGATTGCCTCGCCCTTGCTGGTGGGCTTTATCCTGGGCAAAGAAGCGCTGGCTGGGCTGCTGATCGGCGCTACCTCGGCAGGCTTTGTGTTGGCCGTCATGATGGCCAATGCCGGCGGCGCCTGGGACAACGCCAAGAAATGGATCGAAAGCGGCGAGATGGGCGGCAAGGGTTCCGGTTCGCACAAAGCCGCGGTCGTCGGCGACACTGTGGGCGATCCCTTTAAGGACACCAGCGGCCCCTCACTCAACATCCTGATCAAGCTGATGTCCATCGTCGCCCTGGTCTTCGCTGCCTCGTTCGGCTCCGGGCTGCTCACCTTCTAGCGCCCAAAGGTACATCCCCGGCTCGGCGCAAGCTCCTCGATTTGTGCGCCGAGCCGGGATACAGGATAAGAAGGAGTAGAGCACAGTGGTGGCAAACAATTCAGCCGGCAGAGCCAAGATCGGCATCTTCGGCATCGGCCTGGCGGCCTACTGGCCGCAGTTCGAGGGGCTGAAGGAGCAGTTGCAGGAGTATCAGCGCACAGTAGAAGAGCGGCTGCAGCAGATGGGCGGCGAGGTCGTATCAGCCGGGCTGGTGGATACGGCGCAGGCGGCGGTGCAGGCCGGCGACCTGTTCGCCCAGGCCAACGTAGACTTGATCATCTGCTATGTCGGCACCTACGCCACTTCGTCGCAGGTGCTGCCCGCCGTGCAGCGGCGCAAGGCGCCCGTGCTGATCCTCAACCTGCAGCCGGTTGCGGCGCTCGACTATCCCAACACAGGCACAGGCGAATGGCTGGCCGCCTGCTGCGCCTGCTGTGTACCGGAAATCGCCAACGCCTTTGCCCGCAGCCGCATCCAATTCAACGTCGTCAGCGGCCTGCTCAATCCAACGCAAGGCCATGCCCAGCACTATTATGAACGGGCCTGGCGTGAGATCGAAGAGTGGGTGCAGGCCGCCGGCGTGCTGCGCGCCCTGAGCTACAGCCGCTTGGGCTTTCTCGGCCACACCTACCCCGGTATGCTGGATATGTACTCCGATTTCACCATGCACCACGCCCAGTTGGGGACTCACGTCGAGGTGCTGGAGATGGACGACCTCCAGGTGCGCGTGCGGGCAGTGCAGGAAGACGAGATTCAAGCCAAAATCGCTGAGATCAAACAGACATTTGAAGTAGCCGCTGCCGGCAAGGACAAAATCTCCATGCCCGTCAGCGATGAGGCTTTGCACTGGTCCGCACGCGTGGCCGCCGGTCTGGACAAGCTGGTGCAGGATTTTGATCTCAACGGGCTGACCTACTACTACCGTGGGCTGAACGGCAATGAGAATGAGGAATTAGGGTCGGCGCTGATCGTCGGCAATTCGCTGCTGACTGCACGCGGCGTGCCCGCGGCGGGTGAAGGTGATCTCAAAACCTGTGTGGCCATGCTGATCATGGATCGGCTGGGTGCAGGCGGCTCCTACACCGAGTTTTACGCCATGGACTTCAACGAAGATTTTATCTTGATGGGCCATGATGGGCCGGGCCATGTCGCCATCGCTTCCGGCCAGCCGCTGCTGCGCGGGTTGGGCTTGTTCCACGGCAAGCGCGGCTACGGGCTGTCCGTGGAGTTCAACGTGCAGACCGGCCCTGTAACGGTTCTAGGCATGACGCAAACGGCCGCCGGGCAGCTCAAATTGCTGGCTGCAGAGGGCGAATGTATCCCAGGCTCGCGCCTGGAAATCGGCAACACTAACTCACGGCTGCGCTTTAGCCTCGACCCCGCCGAGTTTATGAATCGCTGGTCGGAGCAAGGCCCCACCCACCACTGTGCACTGGGCATCGGTCACCAGTTGAGCAAAATTCGCAAACTGGCGCGGCTGCTGAACATAGAACTGGCCGTCATCGGCTGATGGAAGCAACCACATGAAGCGCATCGGTTTTATGCTTAAGGTCAAACCGGACAAGATCGCCGAATATAAACGCCAGCACCAGCAAGTCTGGCCGCAAATGCTCGACGCTTTGCGCATTGCGGGCTGGCACAACTATTCGCTCTTTCTGGCCGAGGATGGGCTGCTCTTTGGCTACTTGGAAACCCCAATTGATCTGTCCACCGCCAACGCCGCCATTGCTGCCAGCGAGGTCAACACGCGCTGGCAGCAATTGATGGCCCCCTACTTTGAATCGCCAGACAGCAGCAGGCCCGATCAGATGCTGATGGAACTGGAAGAAGTGTTTCACCTGGCGTAGGGAGGTCTTACGATCCAGCCACTTATGTGATTCTATCCAACCGTTTGACACTTGCGCCGCTGCATCCTATACTGTTCACCAACTATACGAAATTTATAGTTGGAGGATATGATGGCGGACGAGATGCCAGATAATACAACAGATACTATATTGGAGACGACACCAAATGAGATGCCGGATGAAATAACCGGCACAGCCAACGAGGAGTTGGTTCTCACCCCGCCGCTGCGCGCCAGCAGCACGTTGGCGGCAGGGATGGAGGCATTTGACGAGTACATGCTGCGCAAAGGCTTCAGCGAGAATACGATCAAAGCCTTTCGCAATGACCTCAAAATTCTCTCCGGCTTTATGCAGAATGATGTCAAGCTGCACCAGATCAGCACGCAAAATCTGGAAGATTATCTGGCGTGGATGCAGAGCGAACGCAATATTCCTTGCAGCGCCAAGACCCTGGCGCGCCGCATCACTTCGATCAAGGTCTTCTTCAGTTGGCTGCACGGCATCGGCGTCCTCGGCACAGACCCGGCTGAGCCGGTGGCGCAGCAGCCTGCGCGCCCGCCGCTGCCCATCATCCTGCGCGACCCGGAGATCAGCCGTCTCGTGCGCGCA
>JBBRBX010000208.1:0-4847 GCA_038205395.1 Caldilineales bacterium | reverse complement strand
GGGCATAGGTGGCTTCGCAGTTCCGAATGAGACGGCGAATTCATTTAGGTGCTACGTGGCAGCAGTGGAGGCAGTCGTCTGTCGCTGATTGTATAGAACAAATGTTCTGATGTCAATCCCATCATTCGGGCAATTGCGGCTGCGGGCCAGTAAGCAGATGAGGAACAGCGCGCTTTATTCCACCTTATACACCTTGGGCTTGTACAATTCATGCGCCAGCCCGCGCTGGTGCGCCCGCACCCAGGTCAATTGGCCATCCGGCAGCCGCCGGAAGTGACCGCGTACGTCGTAGCGAAAGCCGTGGCCGGCCCCGCTGTCGTCCACAGCCGCTGCGCCTTGGCTGGGCCGCAGCCGGCACAGGTAGTACGCTTCCAGCAGCCGTTTGCCCTCGCGCGCCCGTTTGCGGTTGATCTTCTCCGCCACCGCCTGTCGTTCCAGGCGGATATTCTCACAGTTGATGTAGGCGATGCAGGCGATGGCCAGGTTGCGGATCTGCTCCTTGTTGCGCCGCGCCGCTTCATTGGTCGTGTCGGCGCCCGGCAGCAGCCGCAGATGCGCCCGCGCGTACTCACGCCACGAGACGCGGTTGACGGCAGTGGTGGCGAACCAAGCGCTGGCGCTGTTAATTGTGCCGCCGGCGGCGTCCGTCTCTTGCCCCAGAAACAGGGCCACAATCTTATCTTCCGCAATGCCGGCGCGCCGCATGTCCTCGGTCTGCTCGACGGACGCCAACAGAGCGCTTTCGGGAATCGGCTCTGTGAACTGGAGCATGACGGAGGGGAAGGGCAGGCGGTACTCGCGCATCTCTTCAGCGAAGCGGTCGAGCGCCGGCTTGAGGGCCAGCGCCTGCTCGCTGGCAAAGAGAATGACCTTCGCCTCACGCGCGACGATGAGGGTGACGCCGAGGTCGATGACATCGGCATGTTCGCTGGAGGCGGCGTAGCCGCCCAATTCGGGAAGGGAAGAAAGGAGATCGACGACAGCTTGACGCAGGATATGTGGGCGAGAGAAAGATGGTTTGGCCACAAACAGTTCCTCTTCAGCGGCGCGTATTGACACCTGGAGCACAGGTCAAATTCTCTATTGCAGGCAGACATATGTCAACCTGCTCCAGCCCTTACGTGTGTAAACATAAGCAGACCAATCAATCGCCAATATCCGCCGCCCCCACAACTCGCCATCCCAGCGGCAAGCTCTCACAGGCGACGCCGTCGCCATCGCTGTCCAATCGATGTACGTCTGTACCCACCTCCGCCATACACCAGTCAAAACATGCCTGCGCCGCTGCCTGGGAGCTGAAATCGTCGCAGTTGTATAGGTTGCCACTGCACGCACACGGCCCTGTCGGCGCTGTGGTGGCGGTCGGTTCCGGCGTGCTGATGGGTGTAGCCAGGTCGGGCGGCGGTGTCGGTGTGGGGGTGGCTGCGGGCGCGCGCAAGGCCAGCGGCAGATAAACTTTCTCCGCCTCCACCTGCGCCCCGCAGCCGGCCAGCGGCGGCGTCTCTTCCCACCACTGCGCAAAGGCCGCCGTATACGTCTGCGTCACGTCCGCATCGTGCACGATGACTATGTTCTCGCTGTTGCGCACGTCGCCGGCAGCCGACCAGTTGAGCGAGCCGGTCACCACGCGCGGGGCAGCCCCGCCGGCATCCAGCACCATCAGCTTGTTGTGCATCTTGCCCACGGTCTGCTCAATACGCACAGGCACACCGGCTGCACACAAGGTTTCGTCGTCGCTACTTGCGTTACCGGCGCCGAGTTCGTCGAAGAGGCCGCGGATGCGAACGCCGCGCGCTTGAGCCGCCAGCAAGGCATCGCGCAGGCTGTCGTCGGTAAAGAAAAAGATGGCAAAGTCGATGCTGCTCTGGGCAGCGGCAACTTCGGCGATAACCTGGTCGAGGGCGTTGTCCTGCGGCGAGAAGTAAATTTCCAGAGGGCTACCGTCGTAGCCAAAGGTCGTTGTGGGCGAGGCGCTTTTAGCGTTGCCGAAAACGCCGGCGACCATCTGGTTGAAGTCGTTCTGGTACGCCTCGGCCACTTCGTCCGACAGGAAGGCCAACGCATTGTTGTGGTTGCGGGTGAGGTCGTTTTCACTCCAGTTGGTGGAGCCTGTCCACACCCGCTGCCCGTCCATGATGGCGTACTTGTTGTGCATGATGCGGGTGGCGTCTCCGTCATCCACAACGGAAATGCCGGCGGCGGCCAGCACATCGTAGTAAGGTTTGGAAGAGTCACTGATGCGCGCTTCGTCATCGGTCACAATCCGCACGCGGACGCCGCGATTGTGGGCGGCGATGAGGGCATCGCGCAAGGCAGGCCGGTCGAAATCATAGATGGCGGCGTCAATGGAAACCGTGGCGGCATTCAGATGGTCGAGCAGAGCCTGCTCCAGCGCGGTGACAGGCGACGCGTCGGGTGCAGGCCAGTTGGCGGTGAAAAACAGTTCCGGATTGAGCGCAGCGGCAGCGTCCCCGGCAATGGCAGAGGACGCAACCGTCAATAGGACAAGGCAGAGAAGCGAAATAGAGAGAAGATGCCGACGCAAGAGAAGATCCTTTCAGAACAATAGCCAGACGCACGACGAGAAGCGCTGGCGGGTGATAATGGATGAAAAAAAGGACAGCGGAATTTGCCGCTGGTTGTCTGCCTATTTCGGCGCCTTGCAGCGCTTTGGGTCTAGCCGCACCGTAGCTATTGTATTCGGCATGAATGCAGACGCCATCCGCCAAGTGACTAGGTTTACGCGCGTTGTAAGCGGATTACCGTTGATGTCCTGTCATTGGTGGGTCAAATGCCCCTTACTGCATTAAGAGTTCTTTTGCAATACTAGCTACAGTTTCTTCATTTGTCCCAAATCAATTTGGCGTCTGTACATCAACCAAGCGGCTAGCCGTGCATTGGCAGCAAAGGCAATGCTTACCAGGAATCGGGGAGAGGAACGCAATGTTTGCGCTTACCATTTCGGCGCTCCAGGTTGGACAGCCAGATTCAGAGGAAGCCATGCGGTGCGGCTACAACGCGGAGTGGATCGAGTTGATGAATGTAGGCAATTTGCCGTTTGGTGTGGATGGACTTTACTTGCAGATCAAGACATGCCCGTCGCTGCAAGGGGCTGGGTTCCACTTAAGGCCGGAAAGGAAGCATCAGACGAGGCGTTTTTGTCTTGCTCCTTGGACGCGCTTGCGGTTGTTTTCAGGCAGTTCGGATGAAAATTGTTCTCCCGTTCGGCCAGAGGTGCAGTGCTACTTTTTGGATGCGGGGCGCTTCCTGCTGCATCCTGTCGCTGATCTGGTTGCGATCTACAAGACTGAAGCGGACTGTCTGCACAATCGGCTTCCTTTGGTGCAGATTGTATACGGTGATTGGGAACAGACCCTGGCCAAGCAATCAATCTCTTCCGACGAAGTGCCATACTCACTGCCATGACGTATACAACCGCCAACCAAAGGAAGATTCCCCCTCATGTTTGTTTTTCCACGTGATTGCCCCGGCTGCCCTCACCTGCAAAAAACGGAGTGGCGGCGCTGTTACGCCTGTGCAACAAGCAGTATTCATGCCGCGCCACCCGCATCCTGTCCGAAGTGCGCCCAAAGTATGCGCGATGGACAGTGTAAAAGCCTCGGCTGCCGGCAAGGGCTAAACCACTTTTCTAAGATTCACGCCGTCGGTCCATTGAGCGGGGCGCTGGGAGGCGGTATCAGCCGCCTCAAATCGGCGCACGTGTTGTGTATGGTGCAGCCGCTCGGCAAACTTTTGGCCGGCTATCTGTTGGAGCGATTGCCCGTATTTGCGCAGTACGATTTTCTTTTACCGATGCCGAAGCATCCGGCGCGCGTGGCCGAGAAGGGCTTTGACCAAGTGCGTGAATTGTTTGACGTGGCGTGCCGGTACATGACGCCCGAGATTCGCTGTGACAACTTGCGCATCGCGCCCTACCTCATCCAGAATCGACCGGTTAAGTCCCTGCATACAGAGACAAATTTCGTTGAAGAACGATATCAGGAGGTCAGCGGCTGCTTTGACCTAAGCTTTGTTACGCCTATCTTTCGGGGCGCCAACATTCTCGTATTTGACGACGTGTTGACTTCAGGGGCAACCTTAAGTGCTGCTGCCGATGCGCTGCTGGCGGCGGGCGCTGCGTCTGTGGATGGCATTGTCTTGGCGCGCACTCCCTAACCCATATATTCAGCCCAACAGGTAAGTATTATGAGTACACGTTCCGTCTCCCCGCCAACTGAAATAGACATCGCCTGGTGGCTTGCTTTGGCCGATGTGACCGGCATCGGCTGGTCAGGCTATGCACGGTTGCTTGATCGCTTTGGTGCGCCGCAGCCGGCGCTCGAAGCGCTTGCCGCAGGTGCGCACAAGGTCAGTCGCGTCGATATGGCGTCGGCGCAACAAGTTTGCGCCAACATTGAACACTATCGCCCCGTCGTCAGCCGCTGCACCGATTTGGGTATTACGGTCGTACGCTGTATTGACGCGGAGTTTCCTGCCAATATTCAGGCGTTGGCACAGAAGCCGCCGTTTCTGTACCGCAAGGGCGCCACCCAAGCGGGCGATGAACGCTGCGTGGCCCTGGTCGGTTCGCTGACGCCCAGTGAAGACGGCGTCAAACGAGCGCGCCGCCTGGCGGGGCTGCTGGTCGAGAATGGGTTTACCATCGTCAGCGGCCTTGCCCGCGGCATCGACACCGCCTCTCACACGGCGGCTCTGGATGCCCGCGGACGCACCTTGGCGGCCGTCGGCACCGGGCTTGATCTGGTGTATCCTCCTGAGAACGAATCGTTGGCCGCGCAAATCGTGCAGCAAGGAGCGCTCTTTTCTCAGTTCCCGCTGGGAGCGCG
>JBBRBX010000207.1:0-4968 GCA_038205395.1 Caldilineales bacterium | reverse complement strand
GGGAGGAAGCAACCTCGACCGACGAATCAAGCTCGCCGCGCCCTGCGTAGTGTGTAGGTGCGGGTAGGGGATACGTCTCACCTACTTTACCCGGAATACGCGCTCTTCAGCTCCATCGTAGAAGTACACACGGTCGAAGCTGGTGGCGAACCCCTCACCAACGTCCGTAAAGTAGGCCAAAGATGAGATGCTATTGCCATCAGCAACGACCACAAGCCAAACGCGGTCGCACTGTCTCAGGTAGTGCGTGACTAAGGCCTCTTTTTTATCGAGAATTGCCTGAACCTATGAAGCTCCTATGCCCACAAAACCGGCTTCAATGGTCTTCCATCCAGCACGTGATCCGGGCTTGAGACGAACGATATGAATGATGGGAATTAACTTGCCAAGTAGGAGCGATTTCAATGCATTCAGCATTGTGGGGGTCAGCTTGAGACTAGCGTAGTTGTACTCCGTCCCACGGTATTTCTGAGACTTCCAGTTCACCTGCAATAGATCGCGGGTGATGTGGTATTCCTGATGAGTCTCTTTCCATACTGCGTAATTCCCCCACAAACGCTGTTCACCTCGGCTGACGGTGCCCACCTTAGCCTAGCGCATGGCCCCCGCCCCGTGTTACAATCCTCTCAAGCACCAACCGCATCCGGCTCTTACCGCACCCGACTGCATATGAGCGACAACCCGACCAACGACATCGCCCTCAATTTCGGCCTCAACCTGGCGGCCGCCTACGCAGAGAAGCTGCTCACCTACGGCGCCGTGCGCGCATACAACTTCGTGCGCGGCTCGCCTCAACAGCGCGCCCTGCGCGACGTGTACCAAGCTGCTTTCACCGCTTTCCTGCGCGAGGTGGGCAAGGGGCTTCGACCGGTGGAGGTGGCCGCCATTGCCGCGGAGTGCAAGCGCTTCTTTCAGCTGTCCGACGTCAGCGACATCCTGCTGGACGCCGGCCTGGAAGGAACGCCGCCGGACGCAGTGCAGGTGGAGGCGCGCTTTGTCGCAAGCGGCGCCGCCGCGAACCTCGTCAACATCCGCGTGGATCTCCGCCGCGGGCTCGACGCCTTTGTGGCGACGCTGACTGTTGAGCTGCTCACCCGCGCCGGCGAGCAGGACGGCCCCCTCTCCAACCTGGTCGTCGTTCACCGTATCGCCGAGCTGCAGCGCACGGTGCGCCGCCTTGCCGAACACTCAGATCGACTCGCCGCCCTTCCCGACCCTGTCGCACCTCACACCAAGCCGCCCGTCATCCTGCTCGCCTTTGCCCGCGAGGAAATCTCGCGCCACCAGGACCTACCGCGTCTGCCTGAGGAACACAAGCAGCTGCGCGCCCTGTTGGAACCTGCCGTGCGCGCCGGCCGCTGCGAGCTGCTCGAACGGCCGTCCGTCACCCTCGACGAGATCCTGGGGGCCTTCCAGGACGACCGGTACCGCGGCCGCATCGCCGTCCTCCACTTCGCCGGCCACGCCGGCAGCGACTTGCTACTCATGGAGAGCCGTCCCGGCCAGGCGCTGGAGGCGGGCGCCGCGGGTCTGGCCGCTTTCCTGGCCGCGCAGAGCGGGCTGCGCCTGGTCTTTCTCAACGGCTGTTCGACGCTAGAGCAGGCTGCGGGGCTGCATGCCGCCGGCGTCGGCGCCGTCATCGCTACCAGCGAAGAGGTGGGCGACGACGATGCCCTGCGTTTTGCCGCCCACTTCTATCGCGGCCTGGCCGGCGGCGCGTCGATCGGTGAGTCCTATGCCCAGGCGCACGGTGCCTTGCAGGCCGAAGCATACGCCCAGGCGGTCCCACCCGACCCTAGCCTCTGGCTGCTGTCAGCGCGCGACGAGAACGCCAGATCTTGGAGCCTACCACCTCCCCAGCCCCGGCAGACTCGCGCACGTCCCGTGCCCTTGCACAAGCCTTTGCGCACGCAGCACTTCACCGGGCGCAAAGACGAACTGAAGAAGCTGTTGGAGGACTTGCAGCCTGGCAAGGCCGTCACCCTGTGCGGCCCTGGCGGCATGGGCAAGAGCGCGCTGGCCGCCGAGGCCATCTGGACCCTCGCCCCCGGCGACGACCCGCCCGACCGCTTCCCAGACGGGATCATCTTCCACACCTTCTACCACCAGCCGCAGGCCGACCTGGCGCTGGAGAAGATCGCCCGTGCTTATGGCATTGACCCCCGTCCTAGCCCGCGCGACGCCGCCCTGCAGGCTCTCGCAGGCAAGGCTGCGCTGCTCGTGCTCGACGGCACGGAAGCAGCCGACGACCTGGCAGCCGTGCTGGCAGTGGCAGGAGGCTGCGGTGTGCTGATTACGACGCGTAAACATGAAGATGCGCCGGACGACTATAAAGAGATTGTGCCGCTGTCGCGCGCCGAGAGTCTGGACCTGCTGCGCGCCTGGGCAGGCAAGTATGCCGCCGAGGAGGATGCAGCCAACGAGATCGTGCGCCTGTTGGGTGGCCTGCCGCTGGCGCTCTTCCTGGCCGGCCGCTACCTGGCGCAGAAGCGACAGCAGGCGGACGAGTACGTAGTGTGGCTCAAGGAGGAAGGGCTGGAGGCTCTGCACTTTGGCGAACGGCCAAGCAAGAGCGTGCCGCTGCTGCTGCAGCGCAGCCTCGACCAGGTGAGTGAACAGGCGCAGGCGGCGTTTGGTGCGGCCGGCATCTTGGCGCTGGCGCCGTTCGAGGCGGCCATTATCGCTGCCGCCCTGGACATCAAGCCTGGCGGCGCCAACCGTGCGTTGGGCGAGCTGGTGGATTATGGGCTGCTGTTGCGCCCCAACGACAGCTACCAGGTCACGCATGCGCTGGCCCACAGCTACGCCCGCACGCAGGCAGCGCCCGGCGCCGAATTCATTAACCGCCTGGCCATACACTACGCCGCCTTGGCTAAGACTGAAAGTGCAAAGGGATTGGCCGGCTATGCCGTTCTCGACAACCACCGTGCTCACATCGTGGCCGTGCAAGCGGCCGCGCTCAAGGCCGAGCAGTGGGATGCTGTGCGGCAGATCACATGGAAGGTTGAAGATTACCTCGACCTCAAGGGGTACTGGACCGACCGCGTCACTGTCGTGCAGGCCGGCCTCGACGCAGCCCGCTCTGCCGGCAACCGATACGACGAGAGCGCATTCCTGAATGACCTGGGCAATGCCTACGCCGCCCTGGGCGAGCCCCGCCGCGCCATCGAGCTGTACGAGCAGGCGCTGGTGATTCTGCGTGAGATCGGCGACCGCCGCGGGGAAGGCAATGCGCTGGGCTCCCTGGGCCTGGCCTACGCCGCCCTGGGCGAGACCCGCCGCGCCATCGAGCTGTACGAGCAGGCGCTGGTGATTGCGCGTGAGATCGGCGACCGCCGCGGGGAAGGGGCTGATCTGGGCAACCTGGGCCGGGCTCTCGCTGATGCAGGAGATGCGGACTTAGCCATCGTGCGCTGTCGCCAATCACTCGCTATCACGCAGGAGACGGGTAATCGTACGGGCGAGGGCGAAGCACTCAACGATCTGGGCTATGCTTATCATGCGGCTACAAACTATCCGCAGGCAGCCCAATTGCATCGTCAAGCCATCGCTGTGCTGGAAGAAACAGGGGCACTTGAGCCGTTGTCTCTTGCCCTCACCGATCTGGCAGAAACGCAGCTCATGTGCAGCGAGTTTGACGACGCTGCCGAACTGGCGCAGCGTGCGGTGCAGATGGCGGAGGAACACGGCTATCGCTTGCGGCTGGCCGCCGCGCTCTGGGCTCAGGCTCGTGCCCAGGACGGCCTGAGTAATCGTATCCAGGCGGTCAACCTGGCGCAGCAGGCGCTGGATATCTATGCCGCTCTAGACCATCCCCAGGCTGATACTATCCGAAGCCGGCTGGACGACTGGCGCAGCGGCTAGCGGGCTGAACCTCGCCTAAGTAATCTCAGTTGCTACTGGTCGTGCCCAGCGTTCCCCAGCGAGCAGTCGACGGCGCGGGCTCTGGCCCCAGCAAGAGAGACTTACGTCACCGAGTGGGAGCAAACGGACTGCATCGCAGCCATCGGCAGCCCCACGCCGTGGGATCCGACGCCCTGTTTGACCATCATGCTGCCGGAAGACGACGAAAAGCGTCTCCCGTGTCGCTTTTAGATCTGGCTGAATTTGCCCGCCGGTGGAATCATCGCCTATACTGGCGGTGATCGACGAACGTGATCCGGTCGTTGGTTACAGCCGTACAACTAACCTTCTGAGGAGACCTGGCATGGCCGACAGCGTCACAATGACAATGGAACCGGAAACAGTGGCCCCAACAACCGTGGCCCCAACAACCGTGGCCCCGGCAAGGGTGGCTCCAGCAACAGCAGAGCAGCCGGCAGGGGAGCAGGCGACGGCCCCGCAGGAGGGGCTGGTGTTCGGCGGCGAAACGCGCAATATGGCGATGGGTGTCGCCATGCTGGCGGCGGGCGGCGGCGCCTTTGTGCTGGGGCTGACGCACACCTTCTTTGCCCAGGCCATCGCCATCGTCTTTGTCTTCTGGGGATTCTTCTTTGTCTACAGCGATCTGCTGCTGAGCACGCGCCGCTTTATCGTCAGCGCCCGCGGCCTGCAGATCGACATTCCCCTGCGTCTCTGGGGCCGCAGCCGTTTCTGGGAGTGGGCAGACATCAGCCGGCTGGATATTGTGACGTACAGGCGCGACATCGACCAGAGCAGCGCCGTGCTGCAGCTGCATCACCGGTACCCCCAAGAAATTGCCCTGGAGCGCGAGGATCGCAGCTTTGAACCCGAACTGGCGCAGTTGATTATCCAGCACGCCACCCTCAAGCCGGATGCCGCCGCCGCCACCCTGGACTTTGGCGACCTGCCCATCGGGAGCGACGCGACCTACACCTGGAAGAAGTAAGCCGGGCAGGCGTGACGCAACCAGCACGTAACAAAAAAAGCTGCGTTTCTACAAGAGACGCAGCTTTTTTTGTTGGCCTGATTCGATTTTGTGCACGCCGCGTGCGTCAGCGGCCCGTC
>JBBRBX010000206.1:0-5139 GCA_038205395.1 Caldilineales bacterium | reverse complement strand
GGGCAAAGATGCTGGGTGTGCGCTCATGCTTGGCTTTTTATGCAATTGAGATGAACATGCGTACGGTTGTGTTCATTCCCGGCTGGGTCAGCACCCGCTTCGCCGCACGCCGCAGATTTAGGTAAAAGCTCATCGGAATATAACTCCAAATGTAGAAACAATTCTCCCGGCAGGAATGATTGCAGCGGCTGTCTCAACCCGGTTCAGCAAACAGTTTGGCACGCCCCAGCAGGCTGTGCACCAAGCTGCGGTCGGAGCGAGACAGCACCCAGAACCAGGCCAGCAGAATAAATGCCAGGTTGACTGTTAGGAAAATACCCAGGCGCATCAGCAGCGAAAGCGGCAACATAAAAACCAACAAGATTAACGCTGCACTACCTAACAGCAGCAATTGGCGGCGCATCTCCGTCCCCACCGTAGGAAGAAGTGCGTGCACCATAAACAACATAGCTACTGTGTCCAGCGTGAAACGAATTGTGCCGGCGATGGCGGCGCCGACAATACCAAAGCGCGTGGTGAGAACATATAACAACCCTAGAAACAGCGGCAGTTCGATCAGGTGAAGAATGCCGGTCCAGCGCGCTTGCCCCACCCCGGTGACAAAGGTAAAGCCAATACGCCCGACACTGTTAAAAAGAATGCCGATCGCCATCAACTGCACCACTGCCGTACTATTTGCGGCAAAATCTGCGCCCAACCACAGATGCAGCCATTCGGGCGCAAAGGCTGTGGTGAACAGCACAAGCGGAAACATAGCGACAAAAACATAGCGCGCCGTCCGGTCAAAAAGCGAAGCCGCCCGCTCCGGCGTTTGGGCGTAGGTCACGGCAAAGGCTGGGAAAAGCACGCCGGACAGCGCCGCCGGGATGTGGAGCAGACGGCTGAGCACCTCATAAGGTGTGGCGTAAAAGGTGACGGCGCTGATTGAGGTCAATGCGCCGACCACAAAGCGGTCAAAGGTCACCATGAGCGGGCTGACAATTGCCGAAAGGGTGAGCCAGCCGCCAAAGCGCAGCAGCGGGCCAAAGAGGGCGGGGCGCCAGGCGAAATGGCTGCGCAGCGCCGGCTGGACACGCAGACACATCCACAGCCGCACCAGCCAGGTGACGACGCGCGCCCCCAGGATGACCGCCATCACCGCCACCAGATTGGTGGTAAACGGCAGCACCAACAGCGGGCCGGCATATTGAAAAATGCCCAATGGAATATTGACGGCGGCAATCAAATCAAAGCGTTGCCACGCTTCAAGCAGCCCAGCCAGGCCGGCAGTAGAGATGACGATCGGCATGGTCAGCGCCACCAGATAAAAAGTCTGGCGTGTTTCGGCCACCAAAGCAGGCGGCACGTTGAGCACGGTGACGATCCACGGCGTCAGCAGCGCCGAGAGCAAGGCGGCCCCCATCCCCAGCAGCGTCATCAGCAGGATGCTCATCCAGAAAAGCACCGGAATTTCATCTATGCGATTGGCGCCGATCTTGTCGGCAGCCATCTTGGTCAGCGCCCTGCCGACCCCAAAATCAAACAGCCCGGCATAGCCGACCAGCATCCAAATCAGCAGCAGCACACCAAAGCGTTCGGGGCCAAGACGCTGCACCAGCACCGGCATGGTAAAGACGGCCACCAGCAGTGCTGCACTCTGGCCGACCAGATTCCAAACCGTATTGCGCGCCAGTGTGCGCCCGCTGGTCAGCTTAGCGCCCAGTGACAGCTCGTCCGCAGCGTCTATTGTGTTGGTCTGTTCGTTTGCGCCCGTCATCAATCCATACTTTCCTCGGCCAGCCGCTTCAACTCGCCATCGTACAACAGAACATGCCGCTTGGCGATCCGCCGGCAGGCTGAGGGTGGCGATCAGTTGTGAGCTGCGCCGGCTTGCGGGCGGTCAATCGGCAGCAAGAGGAGATCGTCGAAGTAGGCAGCGCCCGCCGTGCGCAGGTTGAGCAGCGTGACCTCCATTCCCGTCGCGCCGGGCGGGGGCGCCGCCAACTGCACAGTGTGCCGCCAGACGCCGCTTTCTTCGCCGGCAAACAGATACTCCTCGACCGCCGCATCCTCCTCCTTCAGCCAGCGCCGCCCCAGCCAGGCGCTGCCGTCCCCGCTGCGCACCCAGCCGGATTGCAGATAAAGTTTGTCCGCGGCAACGGCAGTCAGCGGAGAGACATAGCTGGTATTTGGGTGGGCAGGGCTATTGTCCAGCACAGCGACATGCGTGGTCGTCCCCTCCCGCTGCACCGGGCGCAGTTGGCGGGTGCTCGCTTCGGCGCCATAGAAGTCATTGGGGAAGCCAAGCACCTTATGATAAGCGGCGCCGCGCTCGAAGCTGCCGTCGTAAACCAGATTGGCCACACTGTCCACCGCCTGCACCCACAGCGCGCCCTCCACGCGCTGCCAGCCCTGCGCGGTCGCGCCCGGGATTGCATCCAGATCAGGAGCCTGCCAGAACAGCCAGATGGGGGCCTGGACGCCGGCTAATAAACTGTCGGTGTCGGCAGAATAACCGGCAAGCGTCCAGCCGGCGTCTGCCGGCTGATCAACCAACGTAAAGGCTGGGGGCGTTGGGCTACCTTGCAGACGCCCCCCATAAGAATGGGCGCTCTCCTGCCACGCCAGCGCCCGCCGCGCCTGCGCCAAAGCTTGCTGCAACTGCGGATCGAGTGGGGCAAGATCCACCGCTTGCGCAAGCGCCGCCACGGCTGCAGCGTAGTCGCCTTGGCTGTGTGCCGCTGCCGCCAGAGCAGCCAACGGCCAGACTGCATGCGGATTCGCTGTGGCTGCCGCTTGCCAGACTGCCGTCGCCGCGGCATCGCCGCCTGTCATCTGCGCCACCGTCGCCAGCAGCCTGTAGGCATCTTCGTCGGCAGGATCGCGCGCCAGAGCCTGGCGCAGCCAATTCTCTGCCGCTGCCAGTGGGGCGCTATCTTGAAGGATTGCGTCGGACTGTTGCAACGCCAGCCGCGCCGGCGCCACAAAGGGCCAGGCGGCGCTGGGGTTGGCTGCCGCCGCCTGCATATAAACGGCAGCCGCGGCCGCAGTGTCGCCGTTGGCGCGTACGGCGGCAAGATCGGCGAAAGCGGCATACAGCGCCGGCGCCGTCGGGTAACGCTGCAACGCATCGGTATAAAGCCGCTGTGCCTGCGCTAATTGCCCGCTGCGCACATAAAAGCGCCCCAATTGCACAACGGCCGCCGCCGCATCGTCGGCAGCCCACGGACGGGCAAAGGCCAGTCCGGCTTGATAGGTGGCTTCCGCTTGCGCCAGGTCACCCATTGCCTCATATGCGGCAGCGAGATCCCAGTAGGCCTGGCTGCGCTCGGTCGTGGCGCGCTGCGGGTCATAGGCGGCGGCCTGCTGCAAAGCCGTCAGAATGGCTGCTTGGTCGGCAGCCGCATGATCGGCGCGCAGGCTCAATTGCTGCGCCAACTGCCCGGCGCTCGCCACATCGCTGCGGTCGGCGGCCAGCGCCGCCCGATAAGCGGCCAGCACCGCCGCCGAGTCATGGTGCGCAGCAGCCCATTCCCCGCGCCCGCGCTGCATCTGGGCAATCAACTGCCGCCCCCATTCACGCTGTGGTTGTGTCTCGGCTGCACGCGTGGCGGCAGCCAGCGCTTCCTGCGGGCGTCCGGCAGCCATAAGCGTCTGCGCCAGCAGCGCCTGCGCCGTCAGATTGTGGGGTGCGGAGGCGAGCGCTGCGCGCACCGTCGCTTCCGCCTGCGCCAGGCGGCCCGCCTGCTGCTCTTGGTACGCCTGCACCAGCGCCGGCAAGAGGGCGCTGGTTTGCCATTGTGGCTGCGGCGCATACAGCACCTGGCTGCTGTTGCCATAGACCTGCTGAAAGGCGTCGGGCAGTTCTTCCAGCTGCAGTTGGGCAGCGCTGCCGGCGTCAACGATCAGATAATCCGGCATATGCGCAGCCAGCAGTTCCAAACGGCGCGGATCTATCGTGCCGGCAGCATAAAAGTCACGGATAATGGCATAAAAAGCGGGGTCCAGGGCGCGATAGCGAAAATAAGGGCCGTAAGCAGTGCCGGTTGCGGGTGGAATCTCGTCAATCAGGGTGGGTTTTGCCCAGACGAGACTGTCCGGCTCACCCTGCTGGCGCAGAAAGGCGAGCACGTCCGCTTCTCCCGGCGTCAGGGCGGCCGCGCGCACATCCTGCCGCAAGGTCAGCCCGGCCGCGATTTGCGGCAGCAACAGCGGGATGCCCACCAGAAAGGGGGCGAGCAGCAGCAGGGGGGCCAGCAGCCGGCGGCGCGCGGCATAGAAGCCGCTGTGCAGACGCAGCCACCCCAGGCCTAACAGCAGCATGTGCGCCAGCAGCAGGATTGCCGGCAGTTCCATCAGCCAGGTAGTGCGAAACAACATGCGATAGGTGATGACTTTCGCCAGGAGCGGGGCAACCAGTGGATTATAGGTCACCAGCAGGCCAAACAGCAGCATGGCGACCAGCCACTGGTCGCCGATCGAGCGCAGACGGCGCCAGGCCGCAAGCACGGGCGCCAGCAGCAGCGCTGACAGCACAAGCGGCTGCCGCCACAGCACAAACAGATCGACGGCATAGAAAGCCGGATGTGCCGGCCAGACCCACAGCCCCACTTCGGCGGGGCCGCTGATCGCAAAGTCAGCCGCTGCGCCCGGCGCCACCAAAGCCGGACTGGAAGCATCAAGTACGGCTTCACGCTGCAAAAAAGGGGCAATCATGGCCAGCAGCAGCAGCGCTCCTACGGCCGTCACCCGCACTATCGTCACCCGCTGAGGCCGGCGCAGCAGGCGAACAGCCCCCAGCGCAGCAAAGGTCAGGCCAAAGAAGGCAGCTCCCAACTGGTGCACAAAACTAAGCCCAACCAGCGCCGCTGCCAACAACAGCCGCCGCCGCCGGCCTCCCCACTGCCAATATTGCAGCAGCAGCAGTTGCGTCACCGGCAGCAGCAGAAAGATCAGGATAAACTTGTCTTCCAGAAGGTGGCTGCTGGTCGCCCAGAAGCCCAGCGTCGCAAACGCTCCTTCGGGCCGCAGCTGCACCCGCTGCAGCCAGCCGTAGCCGGCCGTGGAGGGCAGCGCCATTGTGCTGACCCATTGCAGCACCAGCAGCGCCACGCCCAGTGCGGCGCCGCGCCGGCGGCCGGTAATTGCGCGCCCCAGCCC
>JBBRBX010000205.1:0-5211 GCA_038205395.1 Caldilineales bacterium | reverse complement strand
CCGCCCGGCGCCAGCAGCGACAGACCGGCAGGAATGAACTCCCCCGCCAGCGAGTTGAGCACCAAATCCACCCCGCGTCCAGCCGTCAGCGTCTTGATCTCTTCGGCAAAGGCCAATGTGCGCGAGTCAAACACATGCGTCACACCCAACGAGCGCAGATAGGCGCGCTTGGCTTCGCTGCCCGCCGTCGCAAACACCTCCGCCCCCACCCGCTGCGCAAGCTGCACCGCCGCCAGCCCCACCCCACCGGCAGCGGCGTGGATCAGCACCCGTTCCCCCGCCTGCA
This sequence comes from Caldilineales bacterium, assembly GCA_038205395.1. Taxonomy (GTDB): domain Bacteria; phylum Chloroflexota; class Anaerolineae; order Caldilineales; family Caldilineaceae; genus Fredericiella. The sequence goes on along the minus strand of JBBRBX010000205.1, from coordinate 4,925 downwards.
GGTCGGCCAGGTGCAGCAGCGTGTAGGCTGCCGTCACGAAGGCAATCGGGATGCTTGCGCCCGCCGCATAGCTCAGCGGCTGCGGCAGCGGCGCCACCAGATGCGCCTGCGCCGTCACATAGGAGCGGAAGGCGCCGGGGACAATCGCCACCACCCGCTGCCCCACAGTCAGACCAGTCAGACCCGTCACACCGTCACCGACCGCCACCACCTCACCCGCACACTCGTCGCCCAAGGGGCCGAGATCCCAGGGATACTGGTCGAGAGCCTTGAGCACATCGCGGAAGTTGAGGCCGGCGGCGTGGACGCGGATTTCGACCTGATGAGGGCCGGGGACGCTGCGTGCGAACGGAACAATTGCCAAGTCTTCCAGCAAACCGCGCTGCGACTGCGCCAATTGAACGGGGACATCTGCGGCACGTATATCCACACCGTTAGTGGCGACACGCGCCAGGCGGGCAGCAGCGCGCCGGCCGCCATACCACGTGATCTGCCGATCAGCGCCGATGGCGTTCAGCTCGGCCCACAACTGTTGAGCTGCCTGCTCCGGAGATGCATAAAGATCCAGATCGACACAGAGCGGGTGCAGATCGGGCAGTTCCAACGCCAACGTGGCTGCCATACCCCAGAGCGGCGCTTGTTCGACGGCAGGCGCGTTATCCGCTTGGCTGTTACGTGTAACCAGCAGCAGCCGATCCAACTGGTCGATGCGGGCGGCGGCAAGGGCTTGCACCAGATAAAGCAGCGTGCCCACACTAGCCTCCTGGGCATCCAGCAGACCCTCAGTGGCCGAAGCTGCGGGTAAGTCCATGCTCCACAGATGCACAACACCGCGCAGCGGCGCAGCATCTTCGGCCAGCATTTCGCGCAGCAGCCGCTGGTAGTCAGCGGGCTGGGCAGGGGCAATTGCCCAGCTATCTTTCCCACTGCGGCTGAAAGTCTCGCCGGCCGTGACGATTCGCACCTGCCGGCCATGCAAACGCAGTTGCTCGGCCAGCGCAGCACCGGTTTCATCTTGACCCACCAGAAGCAGCCACTGGCCGGGGGGCAGGGCAGACGCGGCGGGCAGCAGCGGCTGCGGCTGCCACTGCACCGTATAGAACCAGCGGGCCACATCGTCCGGCTGTTGGCGCTCCAGCATTTTGCTTACTGTGTTTGCAGTGGTGCGCACAAAGCGGAGATGCGTAAGCTCTGCCACCACGCCGTCTGCGTCATACAACGTGATGTCACAGGCCAGTGTCTCTGCCCCATTTGCCTTGTCTTGCGGCACATCACGCAGACGCAGGTGGCTCCAAAGTTCTGCTGCCGGCGCACGCAAGAGACGCACGGCATCTGCGGCAAGCGGCAAGTAAATTGCGCCGGCAGCCGGCGGCAGCGCAACTGCCAACGTCTGGAGAGCGGCATCGAGCAGGGCGGGGTGAATCAGATCGGCAGCAGCAGGCAGCGGAGAGATGGGCTGCAACTTCGCCACAGCCTCACCATCACAGCGCCAAAGATCAACGACAGAGCGGAAGGCAGGGCCAAACGTGACGCCCTGGCGGGCAAATCGGTCATAAAAGGCTTGTGGGTCAACAGCTTCTGCCAGACGCGCGCAAACATCTGCATAGTCAGGCGCGGCCGCTGCATTTGCAACTATGGCATCCGCTTGTATGGTCTGGCGCAGACGTCCTTGTGCGTGCAGCGTCCACTCCTGCGCATCCAGCGAGCTGAAAAGTTCAAAAACGGCTCCTTCTGCGTCTGGAACCAAATGCAACTGTATAGAACGGTGTCCCTCTTGTGGCAGCAGTAAGGGGGCATGGATTGAAAAATCTTCCAATTGCACGGATGCGGCGGGCCACAAGTCGCGCCCAGCAGCCAGCGCCATCGAAAGGTAGGCAGTGGCGGGCATCAGCACACGGCCAAAGATAACGTGATCAGCCAGATAAACCGGGCTGCCGGCAGAGAGGGAGGACTGATAGAGGATCCCTTGGATGGCCGGCGAGCGCAAAGGCGGCCCTAAAAGGTCCTGGGCTGCCGGCGTGTGGGCGGCGGCTATGGCTGTCAATTCCGCCTGCTGCTTACCCTCCGGCTCGAACCAATAGCGCTCTCGCTGCCAGGGGTAAAGCGGTAGCGATACATGTTGGCCAGGCACTGGGTAAAGTTGCTGCCAATTCACATCGCAGCCCCACGTGTAAAGCTCCGCCAGGGTTGTCAACAGGCTTTCGCGCTCCGGGCGCTGGCGGCGCAACGAGGCAAATGCTGCGCCTGTGTAACCAGCAGCAGCCAGACATTCACCAACCAGACCGGCCAGAACGGGATGCGGGCTTAGCTCCAAAAACAAGTGCAGGCCATCCTGTGCAGCGCTTTGCACGGCGTCAGCGAAGTGCACCGTCCGGCGCATATTGCGCCCCCAGTAGGCCGCATCAAAATCAAGTCCGGCGGCAACTTGTCCCGTCACCGTCGAATAGATGGGCACGGCGGCGTGTTGCGGTGCAAGCTCGGCTAACACCTGCACCAGTTCATCCGCCAGACCAGCCATTTGTGTGCTGTGAAAAGCGTAATTGACCTTTAACTCGCGATAGCTGACCTGATCATGCGCCAGTTGACCGAGCATCGCCCGCATAGCTGCGTGCTCACCGGAAATGACAGTCGTGGTGGGGCCATTGATGGCGGCTATCGACAGGCGCTCGCCATAGGGAGCAATCAGCTCAGCCACAGAGCCGGCCGGCAGTTCCACAGAGGCCATCTGGCCATTGCCCGTGGCACGCTGCATAAGTCTTGCGCGATGATAGACCAGTTGGACGGCTGCTTCAATGGAAAGGGCGCCGGCGGAACAGGCCGCAGCGACTTCGCCAATACTGTGACCGATCACGGCAGTTGGTGTGATGCCCCATGCTCGCCAGAGCGCATCCAACCCCATCTGCAAGGCAAAGATCGCCGGCTGCGCCACCTCAGTCTGATCCAAGCGCGACTGGTCTTCAGACGCGTTCAACTCGTCCAGCAGAGACCAACCGCTGTGAGGCTGCAGCAGAACGGCGCAGCGCTCGATCATGCGGCGAAAGACTGGCTCTTGCGCCAGCAACTCGCGCCCCATAGCCCACCACTGTGGCCCCTGGCCGGAGAAAACAAAAACGGGACCGGGCGCCGGTTCAGCGGCGACTCTGCCTGCTGAGGGCGTCTTCTGCGCCTGTCGCTCATCTGCCTGCCGCAGCCGCTCGCTAAGCTGGCTGCGTGAACTGGCGACCACGGCGAGACGGTGCTCATAGTGGTTGCGGTGGAGGCCGGCCATAGCACAAATGTCGCGCAGAGGGTAACGGTTGTCGCTATCGTCCAGCCAGGCCACATACGCCGAGCACAAGGCAGCCAATGCCTGGGGGCTGCGCGCCGATAAGGGCAGCAGATGCACCCCTGTTTCCGCGTCATCCGGCAATGGCGCCGTGGCGGGCGCAGGCGGCGCCTCACTTAACACCACATGCGCATTGGTGCCGCCGACGCCAAAGGCGCTGACGCCGGCAATGCGAGGCTGCGACCCGACCGGCCATGGCGTCATCTGCGTAGGAATAAAGAGACGCGAACCGGCTAATGTAATATGCGGGTTTAGCTGGCGCAAGTGCAGATGAGGAGGAATCGCCTCGTTTTGCAGACTGAGCACCACCTTGATTAGCCCGGCCAGGCCCGCCGCCGCCTCCAGATGGCCGAAATTTGTTTTGACGGATGTCAAGGCACAAGCCGGCGCGCCTTCGCCCGCCTGATCCAGAACATCGACCAGTGCCTCCACCTCGATGGGGTCGCCTAACAGGGTGCCGGTGCCATGCGCTTCAATATGGCTGATCTGCGCAGGTACAACGCCGGCAGACTTAAGGGCAGCGCGCACTACGGCGCGCTGAGCAAGACCATTGGGCGCCGTCAGCACTGTAGAACGCCCATCCTGGTTGACTGCCGAACCGCGAATGACAGCCAGAACGCGGTCGCCATTCGCCAGGGCGTCGGCCAGACGCTTGAGGACGATCACGCCGCAACCCTCACCGCGGGCAAAACCGGCAGCGCGGCTGTCAAAAGTGTAACAAACACCGTCCGGCGAGATAAAGCCGACCTTGGCCAAGGCCATGTTGACGTAGGGATTGCACATTAAACTGACGCCGGCGGCGAGGCTGAGATCGCTTTCGCGCGTGCGCAAGCTCTGACAGGCCAAATGCACGGCGACAAGCGAGGACGAGCAAGCAGTGTCTACTGCCAGACTGGGGCCACGCAGATTCAATAAAAAGGAGAGCCGGTTGGCGGCAATGCTGTGCAGCGTGCCAGTCAGTGTGCGCAGGTTGATTGAAATGGGATCAGCGTACTGCCGCAGCGTGTAATCATTGTGATAGCTGGCGACAAAGACGCCGGTAAGGCTTTCAGCCAAAGCGCCATGCGTGAGGCCAGCCTCTTCAAGTGCTTCATAGGCGACTTCTAAAAGCAGCCGCTGTTGGGGGTCCATCCGTTCCGCTTCGCGCGGTGAAATGCCAAAGAAGGCCGCATCAAACCCATCGATACGGCGCAAATAGCCACCGCGGCGTGTATTCATTTTGCCGGGCGTGGCAAAGTCTTCGGCATAATAGGCGTCCGCATCCCAACGATCCGCCGGCACCTGGCCGGTGGCATCGGTGGCGCTGCGCAGAAAATCCCAATAAGCCTGCGGGTTATCGGCGCCGCCGGGGAAACGACAGCCCATGCCGATAATCGCAATTGGTTCGGCATGCAAGATATCTTCGACCTGCGCGTAGGTCTGTTTGGCCAATAGCGCCAGTTTGGTCGTAGATAGGTTTGAGAGTTTGTGCGAGTTCTGCGGCATCTTCGCGTATCCTACTCAGTTTTTACTGCTGTTTCTTCAACAACTGCAGCGCGCCTTCATCAGACAAAGCTTCTATACCGGCCAGCAAATCCGCCAAACCGGATAAGTCGGCATC
>JBBRBX010000204.1:0-5344 GCA_038205395.1 Caldilineales bacterium | reverse complement strand
TGTCCTGCCCAAACGCTGGGTGGTCGAGCGTACACTCGCCTGGCTCAATCATCATCGCCGTCTCAACAAGGATTACGAACGACTTGCATCAACCAGCGAAACCTTCGTTTACATCGCCATGATTCGCTTGATGTTGCGCCGTTTGGCTCGTACTTGAACTTTTCAAACAGTTTCTAAGAGAGTAAAGAGGGATAGAGGTGGATGCCAATGATTGATCAGCCGAATTTTGATACGCTGCTGCGGAGAGTGGATGTACTGGGCCGAGAGTTAGAGCAGTTGCGGCGCGACTTGCTGCGCGGTATAGCTGGCTCGACCGGTGTGCCGGCGCGCAAGCCGACGTTATATGGCATTGTGGAAGCCGGAGACATAACCGACGAGATGATCAAGGAGGCACAGCGGGATCTGCTGCGGCCTTTGGATGATTTATGAATCCCGAACCGCCAGCACTGCTATACGTAGTGGACACGCACGTCTTGATCTGGCACTTCACCGGCAACAAGCGTTTGCCTGAAAAGCTGAAGAGCAGGATCGACCAGATTCGATTGCAGGGCGGACGGCTGCTGGTGCCAACTATCGTATTAGCCGAGGCACTGGCTGTGGCAGCTAAAATGTGCTGCGCATCAAGCGGATTCCGGAAATTCATGACCGGATCATTGCGGCGACTGCCCGCTTCTATGGCGCACATCTACTCACGAGGGATGGCGAGATTCACCTATCAGCCGAGATTGACGTGAATTGATTCAGTTGTAAGTGGGGCGACCGGTGGGGATTGAACCCACGACACCCAGAGCCACAATCTGGTGTTCTACCGCTGAACTACGGCCGCCATGATGAAACGGAACTACTGCTAATTGTGCCGGATAAAACCAACATACAGGGCAGGTTGCCCTGCCCCACGGGTTGTGGCTGGGGGACAGGGATTCGAACCCCGATTGACGGATCCAAAGTCCGTAGTCCTGCCGTTAGACGATCCCCCAGCGGGGAAGAGAGGTGCCGAGGCCCAGACTTGAACTGGGGACACCAGCATTTTCAGTGCTGTGCTCTACCGACTGAGCTACCTCGGCGCATCTGCTGCGCCAACCGTTCTGCGCAAATCACAACTTGTCAAAGTTCCAGCAACCTGATTCCGAATAAAAGGGCCGACCGCTTGGCCGACCCGAGAGCGGGCGATGAGATTCGAACTCACGACCTTCTCCTTGGCAAGGAGACGTTCTACCACTGAACTACGCCCGCATTACCAACTTACTATAGTTACCTACGAACACACCCTACCCTGGCAGTCTGCCTGAAGCGACGAAGGGAGTGGACCCGGTCGGATTCGAACCGACGATCTTCTCCTTGCAAAGGAGACGCCTTCCCGCTAGGCCACGGGCCCCCACTTGGTCACACATCCCCACATGGTCAGGCCTTAGTGCCGACGAGAGGACTCGAACCTCCACACCTAGCGGTAATAGATCCTAAGTCTATCGCGTCTGCCAGTTCCGCCACGTCGGCTTAGCTGCCGTAGTGTAACCGCACTATAGTGCACGATCTGAAATCGTGCAAATTCAGGGCAATGTTGTACTCCCGATTCTGTCCACGGCGGCTTGCGCCACCGCTCTGCCGTCATCTATCTCAATCTCAGCTGCACAGCCGGCGTTTCGCCTGGCCAGACATCAAGACTGGCAGTGTGTGACTTGCCGGGTGTTACCCGACGCATCCACCCCGCTGCGATGAGATTTAACCGGCTTGCACCGGCCAAACCCACTCACCTTGCTCCCCGTTGCACGCTCGCCTAGCCGGCGGCATTGCTGCCACCGCTGGTAGGCTCTTACCCTACCCTTTCAACCCTGGCCGGCTTGCACCGGTGGGACTTCTCTCTGTTGCGGTTGTAGTCACCGGTTGTTGCCAACACGGCGCCCTCACTTACGGTTTCATGAGGCAACGACCTTGGCCCGGTTGCCCAAGCCAAGCAGGAGTCGGGAAGTTCCTCTGCCGAATTGCTCGGCAGCGACGACTCACATTTCCCTTCGTTTTTAACGTGCGGCCTCTAAAAAAAGTATGTCTCAGAGGCGGCGCAAACTATAGCATAGCCGCCGGAATCCTGTCAAACTGTACTCGACAGCGCCTGATCAAAGTTTTGCGGCCCCCAGTTGTCCGCCATTGTGCAATCGGAACTGTCTGGGAACTGTCTGCTTGAAATTGACAGCCGTTCTTAGCCTATGTTACGCTCCACAAGCCCCTATTGAACCTGCCGCCCACAGACTGGTGCCTCTTATGCGTGATTTTCGCTTACTGACCCTCGTTGGCGCCCTCGTGTTTGTGGGCCTCGGCATCACCTCGCCGGTCATGACCATTTATCTCGAATCCCTGGGCGCCAGCTTTGCTCAAATTTCGTTGATCCTCACCTCATTTACGCTCACGGCGCTGCTTGCCAACTATGGCAGTGGGCGGCTCTCCGACAAGTTAGGGCGGCGCAAGCCGCTGCTCGCCGGCGGGCTGCTGCTGTTGGCGGTCGCCTACTTGACCCTGGCGCAAGTACCCAATGCCACGCTGGCCTGGCCGGTCCGTATCCTAGAAGGAGTGGGCAGCGGCGTCTATGGCACGCTCAGCCTGGCAATGATGGGAGATGTACTTGAGCAGTCAAGCCGGCGCGGGCAGCGTATGGGGCTGTACCGCGGCATCGGGTCGGTCTCCTTTGCCGTGGGTGCAGTGACCGGCGGTTGGGTCGCCACGCAATGGTCAGCTCCTTTTGCCTTTTTAGTGGCGGCAGGCTGCTATGCCGCCGCTGCCTTGGTGATGGTAACGATCCATGAAGTCGAGATCAAGGCTGCGGACGTGTATGAAGCGGCGCCGTTGCCGCCGCAGGAGATGGAGAAGGTGGCGCCGATGGGTGCACCGACCGGCTACCCTGGCTCTGCGCTTGTTCTGCCGGCGCTGTTTTTGGCCGGCGTCTTTACTTGGACTGCTGCCGTAGGCGCGGCGGTTTCTATGTGGCCCAATGCTATGGCGCATCAGGGTTACAGCCAGCAAACCATCAGCAGTTTGTGGGGGTTGGCGGCGCTGGTCGAACTGCCCGGTATGACGCTGGCCGGCATCCTCTCCGACATCTTCGGGCGCGCACCTTTATTGGCCGCCGGCGGCTTTGGCATGGCGCTTGTTTTCCTCGGCTATATTTTGTTTTTCCAGTGGCTGCCGGCGCTGGTCGGCGTGCAGACCGTGCGCGGCTTTGCCTACGGCAGCTATATGGCCAGCGCTATGACCTACGCCGCCGAGCATGGCAGCCGCCGCACACGCGGCAGTGTCAGCGGCATTTACTCAGCCGCCGCAGGCGGTGGACAGTTGGCCGGCGCCTTCGCCGGCGGCCTGGTGGTGCAGGCTGTTGGTTTTACAGTCCTCTTTGGGCTGTGTTTGCTGGCGGCGTTGCTTGCTGGAGTCTGCTTCTTGAGTCTGCACAGAAAAGAAGGCAGACCAACATCCATCATTCAGGTGTAGGACGGGATTGGAATTATGGCAAAACCACTGGAAATTGTCGTGATTGGTGCAGGCAGCCGCGGGATGCATGCCTACGCCTCGTACGCTCTGCGCCATCCCGACCAGGTGCGCATTGCCGCTGTGGCGGAACCGGACCCTGTCCGCCGCGGGCGGATGGCCGAGGCGCATGATCTGGATGATGAGCGCTGCTTCTCTTCGTGGGAGGAGTTGGTGGAGGTGGGGCAGCTTGGCGACGCCGCCATTGTCACCACACAAGACCAGATGCACGTCGAACCGGCCATCGCCGCCATGCAGGCAGGCTATGATGTGCTGCTGGAGAAGCCGATGGCGCACACGTTGGAAGGCTGTGTGCAATTGGTGCAGGCGTCCGAGCGTTTGGGCCGCGTGCTGCAGATCTGCCATGTGCTGCGCTATTCACCCTTCTGGCGCAAACTGCATGAAATCTTGGAGTCAGGCGTACTGGGCGACATCATTACAGTCGAGCATCGTGAGAATGTCGCCTACTGGCATATGGCGCACAGTTTTGTGCGCGGCAATTGGCGCAACAAGGCGCTCTCCAGCCCCATGATCCTGGCTAAGTGCTGCCATGATCTGGATGTGCTGGTCTGGAACTTGCAACAGCCTGTCAAGCGGCTTAGTTCGGTTGGCTCTCTGCTTCACTATCGCGCTGCCGGCGTGGGACCGGAGATACCAGACCGCTGCACCGCCGGCTGTCCAATCGAGGCGCAATGTCCCTTCTCCGCCATCGGCATCTATCTCGACTATGAGCGCACCTTTCCCGGCACGGCGCAGGCCCTGTCCCAAGCTGGGCTGGACCCGACGGCGCCGGAGCAGTGGCCATTTAATGTCTTAACGCCCGACGTCTCGCCGGCAGGCCGGCTGCAGGCGATCCAGACAGGCCCCTATGGGCGCTGTGTCTATCGCTGCGACAACGATGTGGTCGATCATCAGAGCGTGCTGATGGAGTTGGCGAACGGGGCGTCGGTCAATCTGGTGATGCACGGTCACTCCAACCGCGAGCACCGCTCCATGCGGTATGACGGCACACGGGCCACCCTGCGGGCGCGGGCGCTGGAACCGGGCGAAATTGAAATCAACTATCACGGCGGCAAAACGGAGCGTATATTGATCGACGCGGGTGAGGCTGGTCACGGCGGCGGCGATGAAGGCATTATGGCCGATTTTGTACGTGTGCTGCGGGGAGAAATTGCCCCCTTGACCACTGCGCGTGTCTCGCTGGAGAGCCACCTGTTGGCATTTGCGGCTGAGGAAGCGCGTCTGAACGGTCAGGTGCTGGATATGGCGGCTTTTCGGGCGCGTGCAGAGCGGTTGGTGGGCTAAGAACAGAAAGGGCTTCTCGAAAGTGGCGAACCACTTTCGAGAAGCCCTTGTTACTTGTGCTTGACTTTACTTGCCGGTGCCGATGAAGGGGAGGAAGCGCTCAAAGAGAGAGCGCAGCCCCGTGGTCGAAACCGCTTCCAGGCCAAACGGCTCGCCTGTCAGCTTGCTGCCGATGGCAAAGACATCGCGGTTGTCGCCTAGAGAGAGGCGGAACGGCGGCAGATCGAGCGCGATCGTGGCGCAGTTGCTGCCCGCTACTGTGATCTTAAGGTCATAGACACCCGGATCGAGGGGTAGATTGGCGGCCACAGCCGGATATTTGACATCGGACAGCACAGGCGTGCCGCTGTCGGTGCAGATGTCGACTGCCGTGTCGTCCACATTGTCTGCAAAGGGAGCCAGGTGGCCCACGGTCAGCAGCGCCTTGCCGGCGGGAACAGTCTTGCTGATTTCGGTGGCGCTGAAAGCCAGTGGCTGCGAGTTGGCGCCGCCGATGGCGAACAGATCATACTTGGCGCCGCCCATCAGG
>JBBRBX010000203.1:0-5431 GCA_038205395.1 Caldilineales bacterium | reverse complement strand
CCGCTACTTAGTCGCCGTCGCCAGCGCCTGGTCGAGATCCCACAGAATGTCGTCAATATCCTCCAGCCCAACGCTCAGGCGGATAAAGTCCGGGCTGACGCCGGCTGTGACCATCTGCTCCTCCGACAACTGGCTGTGCGTGGTGCTAGCGGGGTGGATGGCCAGGCTCTTGGCGTCGCCCACATTGGCCAGATGGCTGAACAGCTGGAGATGGTTGATAAACTTCTGCCCCGCCTCAATGCCGCCCTCAATGCCAAATCCTAGAATGGCGCCCACGCCTTTGGGCAGATACTTTTTAGCCAGCTCATGATCAGGGTGGTTCTTGAGGCCGGGATAGGTGACCCACTTGACCATCTTGTGGCCGTCCAGGAACTCCGCCACCTTCTGCGCGTTGCTGCAGTGGCGATCCATGCGCAGGCTGAGCGTTTCCACCCCGCTCAATGTGTTCCAACTGTTGAAGGGCGCCTGCGACGCGCCTAGGTCGCGCAACACCTGCACGCGCGCCTTGATGATAAAGGGCGGCAGCCCCATGGCCGCAACATCAGCATATTGCAGCCCGTGATAGCTGGGGTCAGGGGTGGTGAAGTTGGCAAAGCGGCCCGAACGCCAGTCAAAATTGCCGCCGTCCACAATCGCCCCGCCGATGGCCTGGCCGTGGCCGCCCAGGAATTTGGTCGTGCTGTGCGTGATGATATTCGCCCCCCACTCAAACGGGCGGCAGAGATAGGGGCTGGCAAAGGTGTTGTCGATCATCAGCGGAATATTGTAAGCCTTGCCGATGGCGGCCACCGCTTCCAGCGGGAAGACCTTGATGTCGGGGTTGCCCAGCGTTTCGCCATAGAGAATCTTAGTATTGGGACGGATCGCCTGCTCAAAATTGGCCGGGTCCGCCGGATCGACAAAGGTGACTTCAATGCCCATGCGCGGGAGTGTATAGTTGAACTGGTTGTAGGTGCCGCCATAGAGCCGACTGCTCGACACGACGTGGTCGCCTGCACTGCACAGCGTCATAATTGCCATCACCTGCGCAGCATGGCCCGAACTGGCCGCCAGCGCACCGACGCCGCCTTCCAGGCTGGCCAGCCGCTGCTCCAGCACATCGGTCGTGGGGTTCATAATGCGTGTGTAGATGTTGCCCAGTTCACGCAGCGCAAACAAATTGGCTGCATGTTCGGTGTCGCGGAACTGGTAGCTGGTTGTCTGGTAGATCGGCACGGCACGGCTGCCGGTGGTAGGATCAGCCGTCTGCCCTGCGTGCAACTGCCGAGTGTTGAAGCCTAACTGGCGCTCTTCGCTCATCGTTTACATCCTTCTCTGGCTGGAATGGTGGTTCGTTACTCGGTTTGTTACTCAATTTGTCATTCGGATTGTCAATGGAAAACAAAAACCCTCTCACCGGAAGCATGAGAGGGTTGCAGAAAAATCCATCGGCGTGCTCTCATCTTCCAGAACGTGTCTGCCGGATTTGGCACCGCAGCCGTACAGTGGGCTTCATCGCTCACCGCCGCTGGGTTGCCGAGGCTTCATAGGGCCGGTCCCTCCGCCTCTCTGGATAAGAGTTGCATATTCGGTTGTGGCGGCGAATGCTACTCGAATCGCCGCCGTATGTCAAATCGCCTCGCTCACGCTCGTCTCTGCGGCGTCGCCCGCCGCGGGTGCGCCTCCAACTGCGCCGGACGCTTTGCGAGCCGCCTGCGCTGCCCTGTGCAACTGCGCCTTGCGCCGCTCCAATTTGGTAATGACAAAGTCAATATTAGTGCGCAGGTTATACACATCCGGCATATAAGTGTTGCTGACGCTCAGTTCCTTGGTCAGCCGCTCGTCCAGCGCGCGCAGTTCGGCAATCTCCCGATCAATATCGATGCCGACGGTGGTCTCCAGCCGCAGTTCCACGCTGCGTATGGTGTGATACCAGCGCACGATGCGGTTGCGCATGTAGAATTGGTAGAGCAGCGGGCTGCGGCTCAACATCGGCAGCAGCAGCAGCGCGATGGGCACCACAAACAGCAGATAGCGGTCGATCAGCGCCGCCAGCCAGAAGGGGAAGTAGTTGTCCAGAATCGATTCGCCGCTCTTGATGCGGTTCATATAGGCTGACGCCTCTTTATTGACCGGCAGATCGGCGTAGAGCACGTTGGGAAATTCAAAGCGCCGGTCTAGCAGGCTGCCCATCTCATGTGTGCGTACGGCGGCGATCGTCAGCAGCCGCAGCAGGTCGGGATGCAGGTCGTTGCTGACCACCACATTGGCGACGGTGGAGAGCACTTGCACATCTGCCGGAGGCCTGTCTTTTTGCAGGTCGACGGTGCCTTCCGGGATCACCATCGAAGAGAGATAGACATAGCGCCGCGCAAAGGCGTCGGCGCGGCGCAGGCTCATCAGTGCCAGGCTGGGATCGACCAGCAGTTCCTGGATCAAGGGCGACGTCAGTGATAAGACGAAGAAAGCTACATCGAGATCGCCGCTGCGCAGGCTGTCCGCCATTGACTGGCTGGAATCCTCCACCAGGCTGCTGTTGGCGGCGCTGACGCCGGAATCCGCCAGCAGCCGCAGCGCCAGATCGTGCGAGCCGCTGCCGGCTTCACCCACGCCGATGCGCAGCCCTTGCAACTGCAGCAGATCGTCGGGCGGCTGCGCAAAGTTCAGCCCCTGGCGGTAGATAATCCAGATCGGTTCATGGAAGACGCTGGCCATCGTGCTGAGCTTGGTGGCGTCGCCGGTCTGGGCGATGCCGCCCTGTACAAAGCCGACTTGGGCGGCGCCACTGTCTAGCAGTTGCAGGGTCTCGACCGAGCCTGCTGTCGGCTGCACGCGCAGATCAAAGCCATACTCGGCAGCGACCTCCCGGTACTGTTGGGCAAACTGAAAATAGGCCCCACCTTCGCGCCCGCTCAAGATCGTGAATTGGCGCGGGGGGAGCGAGAGAAAGATTGCAGCGACAATCGCCACCAACAACAGCAGGCCGAGCGCGGCCGACAGCCAAAGCAGATTGCGGCGTATAAACTCCATAAGTTGCTCCTGTGGGGGTCAGCCGGCAGCCACCGGCTATGGCATTTGCCGCTTCTCCCTCCTGTGGCATAGTATAAACCATCGCCGCAGCGTCACAATTTCAGCGCCCGCCCGCTGAGCATCCTTCAACCTGACTTTCGTTCAGAACTGCTTGCTGCGGCGTTGAGACGCTTGCTTGCCGGCGACCAAACGTTCATGCATCACCCGCGCAGGAGGCTGTATCTTGTCCGAACTGCTTGCATCCATTTATGAGGATGACACCGCCCGCCCGCCTGCAGCGGACGCTCCAGAAATAATGGACGGTTTCGACGCACCGGCGCCCGCAAAGCGCCCCCGTCCGGCGCGCCTTGCCTGGCGCGCCTTACTGTTGGACGAACGCGCCTATGCCACAGTCGCCGGCCAGGCCAGACCGCTGGGACTGGGTTTCCAGACGCTGATCTTTATCCTTGCCGCCGTGCTGGCTGCGCGTCTGGCCGGCTTCGCCACCGGCTATCTGACCGCGCCGCGCCTCGGCTCGCTGCAGACCATCCTGCGCGACTTTATTACCGGGCTGCCCTGGTATACGACGCAAATCCGCCAGTCGCCGCTTTTTGCCACCCGCTTTGACCAGGCGTATCTGCTGGTTTGGGAAGAGCTGCGCGTGCTGCTGGGCATCCCATCGCCCGTCGGCACGGGGCTGAACATCGCCACCATTCTGCTCGCCACGCTGCTGGTGTGGCTGGCCTACGGTGTGCTGGCGCACAGCCTCGCACGCTGGCTGGGCGGGCGTGGGCGCTGGCAGGCGACCTTCGGCGCGCTGGCGCTGGCCTACGCCCCGCTTCTGCTGCTGCTGGTGGAGATCGTGCCGGGCGCGGGCGTGCCGCTCAACCTGCTCTTTCTGCTGATGCTGGTGGGCAAGTATCAGGCGCTCAAAAGCGTACACCAGCTCTCCCCCGGCTACACGCTGGCCGCGCTGCTGCTGCCCTATCTGCTTGCCCTGCTCCTGCTGCTGGCGCTGGCGCTCTTTGGCGGCGCCTTTGGCCTGGAGCAGATTCCCTACTTCGACGCCTTTTTGGATACAGTACGCACCGCCGCCCTGTGGCGCTAACCGGAAAGAGACAAGCCATGCGACAAGCACTTCGCCGTTACTCCCACCTGCTGCAACTGCGCCCACAAGCTGTGCACGACTATCTCAGCGAGTATGACGCCGCGCAGGCGCTCAAACTGCTTGTCGTGGTTGGGCTGATTGCCGGGCTGGGCGTCTGGCTGGGCGTGCCCAGTGCGCTGCGCCAGTTGACGCTGCCCGAACAGGTGGACCAGGCGGTCGCCGCCGCCCGTGCGACGGCAGAGCAGGTGGGGGCCGCCGTGCTGCCCGTCATCCTCGAATCCAAATCCGCTGTCGAAACCTTTGTCACGCTGGTGCAGGAGCAGGTGGCGGCCGTGGTCGTGCGCGCCGGCAGCTTTGTTTCCGGCATCAGCGCTGCCTTCGGCGCACGCAGCGAACAGGTGACGCAGAATACACAGGTGCAGGAACTGCTGGGGCAGGCGACCGTCAGCGCCGGAGAGATCGAACAACTGCTCAACCAGGGGCCGATCACAGTGGACCAGTTGAGTCTTCTGCTCAGCCGCGGCAATTTCACGCCGCAGCAGAGCCGTCGCCTCCTGGCGTTGGCCGGCCTCACGGACGCACAGTTGGCGCAGGTGCAGAGCCACCTGCAGGGCCAGGGGGGCGCGGCCGTGGACGCCGCCATGATCCAGCTTCAGCCTTTTCTGGATCAACTGTCGCTGAGCGAGGCGCAGCTGACGCGTATCTTAGCGCAGTTGGGGACGACACCGGCGCAGTTCAACGACGTGCTGCAGCAGTTGTCCATTCTGCCCGCCGCCGCCGGTGCGCTGATGAAACGCATTGAGGCGACGCCCGCGCAGTTGGAGCAATTGGCTTCGGACATCCGCGCCGAAGCGGTCAAAGCCGAACCGCCGCTGGGCACGCGCCCCAGCCGCGTGATTCGGCTGGCCGGCGATTGGGTTTCCGTGCCGCTGCGGCTGGCGGGCGACTGGCTTTACTTTGCCCTCGTGCTGCTGCTGGTCACCAAGCTGTTAGGCGGGCGGGCGCCGCTGCCCAAGCATCTGGGGGCAATGGCGCTGGCCGCAGCGCCGCTCGTGCTGCTGCTCGGCCTCTACAGCCCTGATCTCAACGGTATGCTGACGCTGACCATGGCGGGGGCCGTGCATTACTATGCCCGCGTCCTGGCGCTGATCGGCCTGGTATGGGGATCGCTGCTGCTGCTACGCACCCTCTCGCTGGCGCATGAGATCAGCCTCGCCCGCACCGCCGCCGCTCTGACGCTTACCTGGGTCGCTATTTACGTCCTCATCCCCCTGGCGGGCGTGTTGATCACCGGCTACTTAGTGACAGGCTGAACCGTTCGCCCTCGTCAGCCGT
>JBBRBX010000202.1:0-5621 GCA_038205395.1 Caldilineales bacterium | reverse complement strand
CGGTCGTTTTGACACTCTGACTGTCCAGGCAAGCGGCAGTCGGATGCTTGTGCCGGCCCGCACGGCGTCGCACTCTGGCCCGCAACGTATCGTGGATTCGCTGCCAGACGCCATCCCGGCGCCACTGCCGAAAGTAACTGTACACACTCTGCCACTGCGGATACTCCTTCGGCAGCATCCGCCACGAGATGCCGCCCACCGTCACGTACAGAATACCGTTGATCACCTGCCGCATATCCAGGCTGCGGGGCCGCCCTCCAGATTTCGCCAATGGAATCATTTCCTGGATAATGTCCCACTGGCTGTCAGTCAATTCGCTGGGGTCTCGTTGTTTGTTCACAACTACAACATACACCGCCTTTTGCCTGACAGCCGTTACTTTTCAAACAGTCTCTTAGAGGCATAGGTGTTTGTTGAAAGGAGTCACCATGTACAGGCTAACGCTTAAGCTTACCCCTTTTTATTTGTCAGCTATTATCGGACTAGTTCTGGGAATTCTTAATCCATTAGTCACGGTTCAGGTGGCGGCAGCAGAAATTCCAGTAATTTCTCAGGGTAACAATGAAATTTTGACTTATCACCACGCTCCAATGGGACTTACTTTTTCATACCCTTCGGATTGGAAGTTAGAGACACTTAGTTCAGTTCCGCTTTTGCCTGAACCCGAATACTTGCCGGAAGGGTATAGTGCAGAGGAGGATATGGAAGGGAGGCGGACGTTTGGCAACAAAATCACCTTGTACCCTCCAGGTTGGGAAAAAGAGTTGCTTGATCTGGTTTACATTTTTATTAGTTCAAATCGTGTTTCTGCAAGCGGAGATTTGCTTACAGTTGTGACGCTGCAGAATGAACTGGCTTCAGTTGATAGCGGTCTAGCTAAGTCTACAGATGTAATAGTAACACAGCCAACTTTTGATGGCGTTGATGCTGTGGTGGGCGTGTCAGCAAAAAACGCCGACATGCACTCAGAGTCAATTTGGCTCGCCAAAGATGGCCTTATTTTTGGAATTGCGACTGCTTCTCAACACCCTACTATCATTGCCTCTATACATGAGATTGCTGCGACCTTTCAATTTGACGGTACAACAAGCACGTTGTTCGAGAAATATAAGAAGTATACGACCGACGCCGATACATTAAGGATCGCGATTGAGGCGTCAAGGCCAAAGCCCGCTCCTGATTGCGATATTGTATGCCAAGATCAGATATATTTAGAGCAAGGTCCCAGTCTGAATTACTCTACACAATCTACAACACAGTCAATGCAGCAGTCGACAGTGCCATTTGCTGCATTAACTGTGTCTGGTAACCAGAAAGCCCTGCCTTCTAGTTGGCCTAGTCCAGTCATACCACCTACGCTCAGTTCACCAGCTTGGCCTGGCAATTGCGGTTCACCTTTACATATTGGAAATTCTGAATACTCTTTGGATATTGGAGCTTTACAATATACAAACGTTTATGCAGTAGCAGATGGAATCGTAACTAAACGTATGGAGTGGGACAATACCACTCAAGGATACGGGAATCATGTCGTAGTTAAGTCCTCGCCGATAAATATTGCTGCCGAAACGCGTGAATATTACCATGCTTACGCTCATTTAGATTCTATTGCCCCTGGGATTGTGTTAAACCAATGGGTCGTAAGGGGTGCAAAGATCGGGGAAGTTGGTAGTACCGGAGCAAATGCTGTACATCTACACTTTCATATCCGCGATGGGGCTAACAATCCTGTAGATGCGACACCATTGTTAGGGTTTAGTCCTACTCTACAGTACCCAGGCGCTCCCTACGTAAATGTAGTTTGTGGTTCTGTTGATTATGCTGAAAAATCTCCGGTTATTATTGAATCCGTTGGTTTTACAGCTCGTCTACATCAAGGCAGCAATGGCTACAGTTGGATATGTATCAATCCTGCTGGTGCTACCGTTGAATGTTATATGTACGGCAATCCTAACGCTGGAGGAGGATTCGATCCTTTAGATACAAATGTAGCCCCACAACTGAACTATGGTAACGTATATGTTTATCAGTTCCAGAACCCTACCACATACTATGTTTGGACTTGTGGTCATGCTGCTAGTGGTGGCGACGATACAATTTATGTGCAAGCCGGCAATAGAAAGGTATTGATTGCACAATCCCCTTGGACATGGCTGCATCAGCAATTTCCCAGTGGTCAACCAACGTTATCTTTAAATGCTGGGGCGCAGACTATTCGTGTATGGATGCGAGAAGATGGTGCGCGCTTTGGTCGTATCTTACTTGCGCGCAGTCCCACTTATAACCCCAATGGAATTATAAAATGTGGAGGATACTAAACGGTTTATTGGGGATTGTAATCGCACTTTTGTTTGTTAGCTGTAGCAGTCTGATTTCGCAGTCACCCTTATCCTTGCCCGTGCCGACTGCGGCAGTTGGGGCTGCCAGCCCGTTCGCTGCTGTTTCGACGCAGCTGACGCCAGAGGCGGCTGAGGGACAAGATACTGCCGGCGGGTTGCTGACCTTCCGTGGGGAAAGTATGTATCCTGGAATGCGCCAGTATGAAGTTGAGTATGATGCTGCGCGCTGGCAGTTGATTGGGGCGGCGCCGGGTAATTTCAAACCGTATGAGATGCGGCTGCAAGACCGGCGCACCCCAGCCTGTATGCTCGATCTGTTCAATGGGCTGCTGGAGGGCGAATACAGCCGCGAGGTAGAATTTGGCGGGCGCAAGTGGAGGATCGGTGCACCAGTGGAAATCATGGACCCGGTGACAGGCTATCAGGTTGTGGAAGTCAGCTATATCACGCAAGCGCAGGATCCAATCGGTGGTGCTATCGCGTATTTCTTTCTGATCTTTGTGCCTGCACAAGCCGAACCGGACAGCCGTAGCGAGTGCCAGCAAGCCGCAGAAGCTGTGCTTACTACCTTTCGGATTGTAAACTCTGTACGCGAAGAGTAACCTGAATCCACCTCACCCAATCGCCCAATCCACCTTTGCTTTACGGGGCGCGGACTCTTGGGGGGCCGGCTTCTGCTCCAGCCCCGGCCACGCCAGCGCGATGCGGACGCGCTCCTTGTCTACGCTTTGAATCTCCACATCGATCACATCGCCCACCTGGAGCAGCGTGCCGGGCGGCAGTTGGCTGCGGTGGAGCAGCCCATCCTGCTTGACGCCCACGTCGACAAAAGCGCCAAAATCCACCACGTTGCGCACCGTGCCCTTGAGCAACAAGCCGGGCAGCAGGTCGTCCATGGAAAGGACATCGCTGCGCAAAACAGGCGCAGGCAGGTCGGCGCGCGGGTCGCGGCCAGGGCGGACAATCTGCTCCAAAATGTCGGCCACCGTCGGCTCGCCGGCCCCCAGTTCGGCGGCCAGCGCCCGCAGCGGCTGCGCTGCGGTCAGCGCTTGAATTTTAGCGGCGCGCTCCTGCGCAGGCGTATTCAAGTTTAGCCCCGTGCGCTTGAGCAGCTTGCGCGCAACGGCATAGCTTTCCGGGTGAATGGCGCTGGCGTCAAGCGGTTCATTGCCGTCGCGGATGCGCAGAAAGCCGGCGGCCTGCTCAAACGCTTTGGGGCCAAGGCTGGGCACCTGCTTGAGCGCAGTGCGATTGGGAAAGGGACCGTTTTCGTTGCGGTGCGCCACGATCTTTTCGGCCAGTTTAGGACCGATGCCCGCCACATAGGTGAGCAGGGCCGGCGAAGCGGTGTTGGCATCCACCCCCACCTGGTTGACGACACTCTCGACCACCCCATCCAGACTTTGCCCCAGTTCCTTCTGATCTACATCGTGCTGGTACATGCCGACGCCGATCGACTGCGGGTCGATCTTGACCAACTCCGCCAGCGGGTCCTGCACCCGGCGGGCGATAGAGACGGCGCCGCGCATGCTGACGTCGAGGTCGGGCAGTTCGGCGCGCGCCAGCGGGCTGGCCGAATAGACGCTGGCCCCCGCCTCATTGGCGATCAGATAGCGCGGCGCGTGGGGCAGGCTGCGGATAAGGGCGGCGGCCAACTGCTCGCTCTCGCGCGAGGCGGTGCCGTTGCCGATCGAGATCAGCGCGACGTCGTGCTTGTGCACCAGGCGGCGCAGCGTGTCGAGTGCTTCGGCTTGCCGGTTCTGCGGCGCGTGCGGGTAGATCGTAGCCGTGTCCAGCACCTTGCCCGATGCGTTCACCACCGCCACCTTGCAGCCGGTGCGAAAGCCGGGGTCGATGCCCAGCACAGTTTGTCCGGCCAGCGGCGGCTGGCTGAGCAGCCCGCGCAGGTTGGCGGCAAAAACGGTGATGGCGTGGCGTTCGGCCAGTTCGCTCAAGGTGCTGCGCACGTCGCGCGTGATGGCGGGCAGCAGCAGGCGCTGGGCGCTGTCTGCCACTGCCGCCTCCAACTGTTTAGCCCACGGCGAACGGGGGTCAAGCGGGAACACATGCTGGACAGCCGGGCGCCAGTCGCGCTCAGCCACATCGAGCGCCACGCGCAGCACCTTGAGCGCTTCGCCGCGGTTGAGGGCAAGAATCTGGTGCGGGCGCAGCTTGTCCACACGCAGCGCAAAGTCATAGTAGAGTTGAAAGACGCCGCGTTCATCCTCGGCGCCCTCAATCTTGCCGGCGCTCAAGGCGCCGAAGCGCAGCGCCTTCTCGCGCACGCTGCGGCGCACTGCAGCGTGGTCGCTGATCGCTTCGGCCACAATGTCGCGTGCCCCTGCCAACGCGGCCTCGCTATCGGGAAGCTGGTCGCTGATATAGCCGGCGGCCAGCTGTTCCGGCGTCTCACGGCTGTGCGTCTGGGCCAGGATCAGGTCGGCCAGCGGCTGCAGACCGCGTTCGCGGGCGATGCCGGCGCGCGTGCGCCGTTTCTGCTTGTAAGGGGCGTAGAGATCTTCCAACTCGGTGCGCGTGCCGGCTGCCTCCAGCTGCGCTTGCAGGGCGGCGGTCAGCTTGCCCTGTTCCGCAATGGCGGCTGTGATGGCGGCGCACCGTTCGTCCAGGCTGCGCGCGCTTGCCAGCGCGGCAATGATGGCGCGCAGCTCTTCTTCATCCAGTTCGCCCGTGGCTTCCTTGCGATAGCGGGCAATAAAGGGTAACGTATTGCCCGCGTCCAGCAGATCGATGGCGGCGGCGACACGCGCATGCCCCAGCCCCAGCAAGGCGGCAATCTTGGCGGCGTACTCAGTCGTGGGTTTGGTGATGGAGTCAGTCATCGGTAAACTTTGTTTCGTTGTCATATGTTGTCGCGGCAGCCCCGTACGCGCTGCCTGCCCGTTATTATCGAATATATGTTCGGATCGGTCAAGGAAAGGATACCACAGGGTATGACGAATTTGCCTGCGGTGATGCGTGCAGTTATCCAAACAGTCTACGGCGGGCCGGAGGTGCTGCACTTTGCCGACGCACCGCTGCCCGAACTGCGGCCGCACGATCTGCTTGTGCGCGTGGCGGCCGTGTCGGTCAATCCGGTGGACGCCAAGGTGCGCGGCGGCGGGCCGGCTGGGGAGCCAGTCCCCAATCCGCCGCTGATCGTCGGCTGGGATGCGGTGGGCGAGGTTGTGGCGCTGGGGCCGGCGGTGCAGCAGTTTGCAGTAGGGGACGGCGTCTACTTTGCCGGCGACATCACGCGCGCAGGGTCGTATGCGCAGTACGTAG
>JBBRBX010000201.1:0-5639 GCA_038205395.1 Caldilineales bacterium | reverse complement strand
GACGCATGTGTTTGACTCGCGCACATTGGCCTTTGCCGAAGAGATCAAGACGCTGACGGCTGGACGCGGGGTGGATGTGGTGCTCAACTCGCTGGCGGGAGAGTTCATTCCTGCCGGCCTGTCGCTGCTGGCGCCGGGCGGCCGTTTTCTGGAGATTGGCAAGAGCGGGCTGCTGACTGCCGAACAAGCTGCCGCCCTCGGCCACAACCGCCGCTACTTCGCCGTTTTCTTGGGGGATCAGTTCGACCAGGAACCGCAGTTGATTCAGTCGCTGCTGCGTGATCTGTTGGCGGGCTTTGCCGCCGGCGAACTGCAGCCGCTGCCGCTGCGCCGCTTTGAATTTGCCGCAGCCGCCGGCGCATTTCGCTTTATGGCACAGGCCCGCCACATTGGGAAGCTGGTTTTGATCCCGCCGGGACTGCCGCAAACGGCGGCGGACGAACTGTCGGCCAACGCCACCTATCTTGTCACCGGCGGGTTGGGCGGGATCGGGCAGTTGCTCGCGCGCCGGCTGGTGGAATGGGGAGTGCGCAACCTGGTGCTGGTCAGCCGCCGCGGCGAAGCGGCAGACGGCGCTGCAAAGCTGCGCGCCGAGTTGGAAGCCGAGGGCGTGCGTGTCCAGATGGCCGCTGTCGATGTGGCGGATCGCCGGCAGGTGGCCGCTCTTCTGGCTGAAATTCAGGCTGATTGGCCGCCGCTGCGCGGGGTCTTTCACACCGCCGGCATCGTGGACGACGGCATTCTGCTGCAGCAGAGTTGGGAGCGCACCCGGCGCGTGCTGGCGCCCAAGGTGCAGGGCGCATGGAATCTGCATCTACTCACACAGCAAATGCCGCTCGATTTCTTTGTCTGCTTCTCCAGCATTGCCGGTTTGCGCGGCTGGCCGGGACAGAGCAGCTATGCTGCCGCCAATCGCTTCCTCTCCAGCCTGGCGTATCTGCGGCACGCACAGGGTCTTCCTGCGCTGACTATTGACTGGGGTGCCTGGGGTGACGTGGGTATGGCGGCACGGCTGGATGGCGGCGACTACACCCGTTGGACACGCCAAGGGCTGGGCATTATTGATCCTGCCGCCGGTATGGAGGCTTTGCGCCTGGCCTTGCACCAGCCGCAGCCGCATCTCGTCATTACGCCGCTTAACGAGAACGCTGCGGCTTCGCCACAGCTTTTGGGCGCAGCACAGGAGCAGCCTGCACCCGCCGCCCATGCAGCGGCCCGCCAACCCGAGTTGACGGCCCAGTGGCAGGCGACACCACCTTCCTTGCGCCGCAAGTGGCTGCTTGGCTATATTGCCGAGCAGGCGGCGCGCACAATCGGGCTGCCCGGCGACCGCCAAATTGATCCCGCCGCCCCTCTGCACGATCTGGGGCTGGACTCGTTGATGGCGGTTGAACTGCGCAATGTGCTGGGTGCAGCCTGCGGCGCCACCCTACCGGCTACTTTGTTGTTTGACTATCCTACGGTCGAGACGGTGGCCGCTTACTTGCAGGCCCACGTGCCGGCCCTGGCCTCAGCTGCTGAGCCGGCGTCACCGCCGCCGTCCGCAAAAGAGCAGCCGCTTGAAGAACAGGCGCTTGAAGAGCAGCCGCTTACGGAGATGTCGGATGCCGACGCCGAAGCGCTGCTGCTGGCTGAATTGGAACAACTGCGCAGTGGCCATTAAACGCCGCGCAGCACTTGCAGAAAGTATTGCATGGAAAGAATGTTAAGTATGCAAGAATTGTCGCCTGTCAAACAGGCATTGCTGGAAGTTCGTAATCTGCGCACCAAGTTGGAACGGTTGGAAGCGCGCCGCACGGAACCCATTGCCGTGATTGGGGCCGGCCTGCGTCTGCCGGGAGGCATCGTCGATCTGGCGGGCTTCTGGGAGTTGCTGCGCGATGGCCTGGAGGCCGTAGGCGAAGTTCCCCTCGACCGTTGGGATAACCAGCGCTTCTATGATCCTGACTTCCGCGTGCCCGGCAAGCTTTCGACGCGCTACGGCGCCTTCCTGCAAGATGTAGACAAATTTGACCCCGCTTTTTTTGGCATTTCGCCGCGCGAAGCGGAAAGTATGGACCCCCAGCATCGTCTGCTTTTGGAAGTCAGTTGGGAGGCGCTCGAACGCGCCGGCCACTCTCCCGCGCAGTTAGCGAACAGCCAAACGGGTGTTTTCCTGGGCATCAGCAACAGCGACTATCAACGCCTGCTCCTGAGCGATCGGGAGAGCATTGACCCGTATGTTTCCACCGGCAATCTCTTCAGTGTGGCTGCCGGCCGTCTCTCCTACACGCTGGGGCTGCATGGCCCCAGTATTGCTGTCGACACTGCCTGCTCGTCGTCGCTGGTGGCAGTACACCTGGCGGTGCAAAGCCTGCGCCAGGGCGAGTGCGATCTGGCGCTGGCCGCCGGCGTAAGCGTCATGCTGTCGCCTGAAATTACCATCAACTTTTCCAAGGCGCAGATGATGGCGCCGGACGGCCACTGCAAAACCTTTGACGCTGCCGCCGATGGCTATGTGCGCGGTGAAGGCTGCATTACGATTGTGCTCAAACGTCTTTCCGATGCGCTGGCCTCCGGTGACCCTATCCTGGGACTGATTCGCGGCACGGCCATTAACCATGATGGGCGCAGCGGCGGGCTGACCGCCCCCAACGGCCCTGCCCAGACCGAAGTGATCCGCCGTGCGCTAGAAAACGCCGGCGTTGCGCCTGGCCGGATCAGCTACGTTGAAGCGCATGGCACGGGTACATCTCTGGGCGATCCGATTGAGGTGCAAGCCTTGTTGGAAGCGTTGGCGCAGGAGCGCAGTTCGGCGAATCCGCTGCTGTTAGGGTCGGTCAAGACCAACCTGGGCCATACCGAGGCCGCCGCCGGCTTGGCGGGTCTGCTCAAGGTTCTGCTTTGCTTGCAGCAGCGCCAGATTCCGCCGCATTTGCATCTGCAAACGCTAAACCCGCATATCTCTCTAGACGGCTTTCCGGTTGTGATTCCCACCCAGTTGACGCCGTGGCAGGCGCAAGCACCGCGTATGGCCGGCGTCAGCTCCTTTGGACTGAGTGGAACCAATGCCCACATCATTCTAGAGGAGGCCCCGCAGCAGCTTTCTGAGGCGCAGCCGTCCTCGCCTGCCGCCGACCTGCCGCTGCATCTGCTCTGCCTGTCGGCGGCCACAGCGCCGGCGCTGACGGCGTTGGCTGCCCGCTATTGTGACTTTCTGCAGGCGGAGCCGGAACCGTCTATGGCGGCCATCTGCTATACAGCCGGCGCCGGGCGCAGCCATTTTAACCACCGCCTGGCTGTGGTGGCGGCTGATGCTGCGCAGGCGCAAGCCAGGTTGGCTGATTTCAGCGCCGGCCGGCGATCGCATGGCCTCTTCGCCGGCCAGACGCCAGGCGGCGCACAGCCCGAAATCACCTTTCTTTACACCGGGCACGGCTCCAACTATGCCGGTATGGGGCGTGAACTCTACACCAGCCAGCCCGTTTTTCGCAGCGCTATGGAAGAGTGTGCGGCGCTGGCGCAGCCACTCTTGGAGCAGCCGCTTCTGTCGGTGCTTTACCCGGATCTTTTTCCCGGCGCGCCGGCAGGGTTATTAGAAGAGATGAGCTATGCGCAGGTGGCGCTCTTTGCCCTCCAGTACGCGCTGACGCAGCTGTGGCGCAGTTGGGGCGTGACTCCTGCTCTGGTGATGGGTCACAGTGCGGGCGAATACGCCGCTGCCGCTGCCGCCGGCATTTTCAGCCTGCAGGACAGCATTCAACTTGTGTTGGCACGCGGTCAGTTGTTCCAGTCTGCAGCGGCTGCCGGCGCAATGGTGACTGTTTTTGCCGGCGCTGAGCGTGTCGAACCGTTTTTGGCTCCTCATACCGGCCAAGTGGCCTTAGCGGGCTACAACGGCCCCAACACGGTCGTAATTTCCGGCGCCGAGGCGGTGGTGGAGCAGGTGGTGGAAAAGCTGCACGCCGCTAAGATCAAGAGCCGCCGCCTGCCGATTGCGCAGGCCGCGCATTCGCCGCTGCTGGACCCGCTGCTGCCGGCATTTGAGCAGCGCGTGCATACGCTGGAACGCCATCCGCCGCGCATCGGGCTGATTTCGTCCGTCACCGGCAAGCTGGCAAGCGCCGCTGAGGTGACAAACCCCGCTTACTGGTCTGCCCATTTGCGCCAACCGGTGCGCTTTCAGCAGGCTATGGCCACGCTGCATACACTCGGCCAGCGCATTTTTGTTGAAATCGGCCCGCGTCCCGTGCTTTTGGCGCTGGGTGAGCGCTGCCTGCCTGCCGGCGCCGCCGTCTGGCTGCCCTCGCTGCGCGAGCGCGACCAGGATTGGTCGCAAATGTTGGAGAGCCTGGCCGCCCTCTATACCAATGGCGTCGCCATCGACTGGCCCGGACTGTACGGAACTGCGCAAGCACGGGTGGCGCTGCCGACCTATCCCTTCCAGCGCAAGCGCTACTGGACCAGCATCCAGTCGCGGGCAGATGTGCAGCCGGCGCCCGCTGCGGCACAAACCGTCTGGCAGAAGGTGACGGCTGCCGGGCAGTTTCAGTCCAACCAGGTTCCGCTCGATCTATTGGTGCAGACTTACGCCAAAAAGTGGGAGGCGCTGCGCCGCCTGACGAGCGGCTATATTGTGGATGCACTGCGCCAACTGGACGTTTTTGCTGCCGCTGGGGAAGCGTATCCGGTGGCGTATACGGTAGAGGAGTTGGCGGCGCGCTCATCTGTTCTGCCTGCCTATTGCGGCCTGCTCCAGCGCTGGCTGCAGAGGCTGGCTGCTGAAGGTGCGCTCCAGCAGACTGGAGATCGTTTCGCCTCGCCCCAACCGCTGGTGGCGCCCGATCTGGCGGCGCTGCGTACAGAGGTTCGCACACTGCTGGCAGACGAGCCGATGATCTTTGACTATGTTGAACGCTGCGGCCCGCGTCTTGCCGGTGTGCTGACCGGCACCGTCAAAGCATTGGACACGCTCTTCCCCAGCGGCTCGTCAGCGTTGGCCGAAGCGCTGTACCAGGAGTGGGTCGTCTCGCGTTACTATGCCAATCTAATGAGCGCTCTGCTGCACGCTTATGTGGGGGCGCAGCCGCCCAGCCGCCCGCTGCGTATTCTCGAAGTGGGCGCAGGCACCGGTGCAACGACAGCGGCGCTTCTGCCCATCCTGCCGCCTGCCCACACTATGTACGACTTCACCGATGTGTCGGATCTCTTCTTGGGTCGCGCCGCTACCAAGTTTGCCGAATATCCGTTTCTGCGCTTTGGCCGTCTGAACCTGGAGCAGCCGCCCGTTGCGCAGGGCTATGCCGCAGGCAGCTATGATGTGATTGTGGCGACGAATGTCCTGCATGCCACGGCTGATCTGCATGCGACTTTGGATCATGTCTATACATTGTTGGCTCCCGGTGGTCTGCTGCTGGTCAACGAAGTAACCGAGCACCTGGCTTGGTTTGACATAACGACAGGGCTGATCGAGGGTTGGCAGCGCTTTGAGGATGACTTGCGCCAAGACCAGCCGCTGCTGGCGGCGCAGGCGTGGGAGCGGGCGCTACGCCAGCATGGTTTTGCGGCGGCTGCCGCGTGGCCGGCCGCCGGCTCTGCCGTGGAGATTCTTGGCCAGCATGTGATTGCCGCCGCCAAGCCGGGCGCTGAAGAAGCTGCCG
>JBBRBX010000200.1:0-5644 GCA_038205395.1 Caldilineales bacterium | reverse complement strand
GCAGCCGTCATAGGGGTAGCTCCAGCCGTCATTAGGCGTCTGCTCCTGCGTCAACTGCCCCAGCCCATTGTAGTGGCGGCGCACAAAGTTGCCAAAGCACCTCGGCGCCCGCCACTCGCTCACCGTCACATCGTTCCAGCCGGGGTTGTTGAGCGGGTCGCGGTAGTCCCAGCGCACCGTGGCGCTCGCCTCCGTCTGCCCCGCCCGCGCCGACCCTGCCGCCACCCCCTCCCAGCGCAGCAGCCGCCGCCCATACCCGTCATACTCCTGGCGCACGCACACGCCGTTGACATCGCACCACTCCGCCGGCGCGCCCCATTACGCGGCAGGGTCGCTCAGCGCCACCGTCTCACCCGAAGACAAGGGGTTGACGCCATAGTAGCTGGCCGTCTCCGCAAACTGCGGCTGGCCGCTGTCGTAGCGGCGCACCGGGAAGAGGTGATAGGTGTCGTCGTAGACGGTGTTTGTCCAACTGTCGGTGCTGCCGTCTGTGGCGGCCAGGCGGTGGTGCACCGTCTGGTTGCCGTAGGCGTCGTAGCCAAAGCGCTCGATCTGCCAGTTGGCGTCCGTTGGCACGATGGTTGCCTCGCCCGAGCAGCTGGTCAGCGCCAGCGCCGTCTCCGACAGCAGCCCTTTCAGCGGCGGCGACTGGTAGTCGTTGCCGGCTGCTTCGTAGCGGTCGTAGCTGCTGCGCAGCTCGTGCACGCAGGCGTCGTTGTTGGTGGCGTCATAGACGCGCACGCGCGCCGGGCGGTTGACGATGTGGGCGGCTGTGTTGGGGTAATACTCGCTCACCGTCACCCGTTGGAGCGCCCCATCCACATACTCATACACATGGGTGCGGTTGCCGTACTGCAAGCCGTTCTGCCGCAGCGCCGTGTAGCTGTAGGCGCTGTGGTTGACCGGCGCGCCTGTCCCTGCTGCGCCCAGCGTCACCGTCTCCGCCTCCAGCCGGATCCAGGTGGGCGGGTACTCCACTTCGCCGTCATGCAGGCGCCAGGAGGTGGTGGTGGGCGTCTCGCGCCAGTTTCCGTCGATGAACCAGTAGGCTTGCCAGTCGTTCTGCTGCACCTGCATGATGTTGCCGGCGCCGTCGTAAAGCGTATGCTGTTTGACCTGGCCCTGGCGTGGGTCGGGGTTCTCACGGCTGGCGTCGACGCCCTCCTGGTACGACAAAAACAGTTCGCGCTGCAGCAGAGTGCTGCTGTCGTTGCGCTCATAGTGATTGACATCCACCTGCTTGAAACCAAGAAAGCCGCCGTCGTTGGCCACCGCACCCCACTCCCCGTGCTCCTGGTCCCGCGGGCCATAGCTGTAGTTGGTCTGCACGCGGTTGCGCGTCCAGCCGTCCGGCGCATCATAGGTCACGGTCTGCGCCACCGGGTAGCGCAGCTTGCCGTGGCTGCAGACGCTGTTGCTGCACGAGACGCGGTAGTCGGCGTAGCTGTAGGTGATGCTGCCGCCCCAACTGTTGTCCACCTGGTTCAGCCACACCTGGTTGAGGTTGCTGGGCGTGTAGCTGAAATTGTACCGGCGCAGCACGCCGCCCTCCTTGCCCTGCTCTTGCACGCTGGCCAGGTAGGGTCGCTGTTTGGTCCCGTTGTTGAAGCTGTACAGTTCCTGCGTCAGGCTGTAGCTAGCCAGCGTGCGCCAGTCGCCCTCGCTCCACGCCTGCACCACGATGCTGCTGAGCTGGTTGTACAGCCCCACCAGCGGCTGGCTGGCGTAGCCGGCTGTGCAGCTGCCCAGCGACCAGTTCTCCACCTGCGTGTCGCTGCGGGCGCCTGGCGCATAGAGCAGAAAGGCGCGCAGCAGGTAAGGCGTTCCCTGGCTGCTGTTGCCGTTCCAGACGATCTCCACCGGGTCCACGCTGCTGGTGTACCAGTTCAAGCCTTTGGCCACCCAGTTGTCCGGCTCCTGGTCCTGCACGCCGCACGTCTTGTACTGCCGTTCGGTGCGGTAGCGATATTCCATGCTGTTGCCGGAGGGGTCGGTGACCTGGCGCAGATACCAGCGCCGCGTCAGCCGGTAGCTCAAGCCGCCGCTGGTTCGCTCCAGCGAGTAGGCGTTGGCGCTGACTTGCTCATAGCCGTTGTAGGCGACGTCGCCGAAGTCGTAGCGTGTGCCGTCGCTGGTGGTCACGCTCCAGCCGCTGAAGTCATAGGCCTCATCCGCTCTGTCGCCGCTCCAGTCGATGCGGGCGAAGAGGGCAGGGTTGGTGCGCCACTCGCCGTCGACGTAGCGAATCTCGACCCGCTCACCTCCCAGCACAAGCGCAAAGCTCTTCTGGGTGTCCGGCGTGTCGTCGTCCAGCCTGCCATCGCTGCGGGCGATGTAGCTGACGCCGCCCAGGTTCCAGCCGAAGCCGGCGGCGCCTGCCTGGGCGGTCATCGTGTCTTCGCCGCCGCTGCGATAGAGGTCATCCATCAGCACGCTGGAGTAGTGCAGGCTGAGGTTGGGCTGCAGCCCGCCCAGCCCGGCCGGCGTCTGGATGGCGATGGCGGCTGTGGCGCCGCCGTTCAGCACATCGGCGCTGAAGGCTTGCAGGCTGGGCAGCAGGTCGCCGCTGGGGGTCAGCCCTTCGCCCAGCCCGAACTGGCTGAAGTGCGGCAGCCACGCCCGCAGCACCTGGGCGTCGGCGTCATAGGCAGCGTGCAGCGACGTCCACGCTTCATTATCCTGCTCGCGCGTCCACAGCTGCAGCCGCTGCGGGTTGACGCCGGCCGCCGTCAGTTCCGCCACACTCACCACCAGCAGCGCTTCCTCCGCCAGTTGCTCGATGGTTGTCGTGGCGGTTGTGGGGGTTATGGGGCTTATGGGGGCGATGCTGTCTGCATCTAGTTCAGAGACTGGTTCAGTATCCGTAACTGGTGCGGTCACTTCCGCCGCCAGCGTCCACAGGGCATAAAAGGTGATACCGTCCTCCCGCACGCTCGGCACAGCCGGATTGCCCGCCTGCGGGTCGACTGCGTCCGGCGCAGGCGCGGCAGATTCAGCGTCGCCAGATACGGCAGAATAATTGGTGTCAACGGTGTCGCCAGTGACGGCACTGTCAGTGTCGGCGGCTGCACTGTCGGTACTGTCGGGGCCGGCGATGTTGGGCAGGTAGACCTGTGCGTCGCTCTCGTTCGGCGGCGTTTGTGCTTCGGGCGTTTGCGCTTGCGGGGCCACTGCTTCGGGTGTCATCAGCGTAGGCGTCAGCGGGACGGAGGCCGGCTGTGTGCGCCAGTCAAAGAGCGGCGTGTAGCTGACCACCGCACCAGCCGGGGCTGCGCCTGGAGCCAGCGCCAGGGTGACGCGGCGGCTGTCGCTCTGCACCAGCGCACCCTGCTCGCTTACCAGGGCGGAGGACGTACTGTCCGTGAGGATCTCGGTTGTTGTAATGGATTGAACAGGTTCTTCCACAGTGGGCGGGATAGGTGCAGTGGCCGGCGGTACAGTTTCTATTGGCTTGACCTCCAAGGTTGGTGTCATTTCCAGCGTGGGCGCCATCTCATCGACTGCAGGCGCAGCTGCCGGAGCCACAGCCAGCCACAGCAGCTGCATGACCGGCAGCACGCCTTCTCCGCCCACCGTCACTTCAATCCCCAGCACAGCCGCGCTGCCGTCCGCCACCAGCCACAGCGTCTGCGTCACGGCGGCGCCCGGCGTCACTTCCGGCAGCGGCCAGGTGAGCGGGCTGCCGCTGTCGCCGGCTGCCGCCACACCGAACGGCAGATGCATCTCAGCCACAAGCCCCGCCGCCAGCGTGCCCACCGTGGGTGCGGCGCTGACGGTGATGCTGAACGGCTCGCCCACCGTCACCACCGCCTGCCGGCTGCGCACCTGCACCAGCACTGCCGCCGGAACCAGGCTCGCTGCTTCCGTCTCTGCCGGCGTCTCCTGTCGCACAGGCGGCGGCAGCGGCGATTCCGGCGCCACTGCCGGCACTTCCCCAAGCGGGCCATCTGCGGGCAAGGCATCCTCCGGCGCAGCATCTTGTTGCGCGGCTCGCCCCTGACTTTCTACCTCCGCGACCTCTGCACTTCTCTGCGCCTCTGCGTTAAAATCCTGTTCAGCAGCCAGCACAGGCGCAGGAGGAAGCAATAGGCTCAGCAGCAGCAGCCAGACGAACAGGCGGCGCAGAGGCAGGCGCGCAGAAAAGCGGTTTGCTCCAGCGACAGAGGCGACGCAGGCATGACGCAGTGTACGATTGTCCTTTGGGAGGGAGGCCCCGCCGCACCTGGCGGTGCGCGGGCAAGGGGCCAAAATCAGGTTATAGAGTAAGGTAGGTGCAGTCTACCGTCTATCGCCCTGATTTTGATGGGCCGTTTGCAGGGTTCGTTCTGCGTCTTTTGTCTGAATGTGCGGGGTGGCTGGTTCCGCTATTTGAAGGACGCACAGATAGCCGCGCAGCAGCAGGCGAGGATGATTGCCCATAACCAGTGAGTAGATGGAAGATGTGCGAGTTGTACCTATAGAGAGGTAGCATCTTTGGTGCGCCCTAGGCCATTTCAGCCTCTAGGGTTGGACAAGATGCGCGAGCAGGCATAGAATCGGAGCTAATGCAGACTACGGAACGGCAGACTACGGAACGGCAGACTACAGAACGGATGACGGTGTTTACGCTGTTCGGACGCACGGCGGCGCTTTGGCTGATCAATGTCTTGGGCCTCTGGCTGACGGCGCTTGTCGTGCCCGGCGTCGTCGTAACGCAGTGGACGTCGGCCTTTCTGTTTGTGACGGTGATCGCCGTGCTCAACGCGCTGCTGTGGCCGCTGCTCACCCGGCTGACGCTGCGCTTTGTTGTCTTTACGCTGGGATTTTTTACCTTTGTGCTCAACGGCCTCATCTTTTGGTTCGGCAGCTATCTTGTGCCCGGCGTTTCCTTCAACAATTTAGGCTATGCCGTCCTGGCCGCCCTGCTGATGGGCGTATTCAACACGTTGCTCTCCAGCCTGCTTGCCATCGACGATGACGCCGCTTTCTATCGCAGCACGGTTGAACGCACCATGCGCCGGATGGGAAGTGAGCCGGCGCCGAAACAGTATCCCGGCGTGCTCCTGCTGGAGGTTGACGGTTGCTCTGCGGCTGTCTTCCGGCACGCGCTGGCGAATGGCGTGATGCCGGCGCTGGCGCGCTGGCTGCACAGCGGCTCGCACCAGTTGATCGACTGGGAGACGGATCTCTCCTGCCAGACAGGATCGGCGCAGGCCGGCATCCTGCATGGCAACAATCAGGATATTCCTGCCTTTCGTTGGGTGGAAAAAGGAAACAACAACCGTATCGTCAGCGCCAATGGCCCCAAGGATTCACCGCTGATCGAGCAGCGTATCAACGACGGCAGTGGTCTGCTGGCCGGCGCAGGGGCAGGCCGCGTCAACCTGTTCAGCGGCAATGCGGCCGATGATCTGATGGTCTACAGCACGCTCACATCCCTGTCCAAGTTCTATAAGCCGTCGTATTATGTCTTTTTCGCCAACCCCTACAATTTTCTGCGTACATTGACCTTGGCCGTAGCCGATGTCCTGCACGAAATAAGCGCCTGTCGCCGCCAGGTCAAGCATAATGTCCAGCCGCGGCTGCCGGAGCGGCGCGGCGGGCTGTACCCGTGGGTGCGCGCGGCGGCCACGGTCGTACTGCGCGACATATGCGTCTACACCTT
>JBBRBX010000199.1:0-5671 GCA_038205395.1 Caldilineales bacterium | reverse complement strand
TTCTGCAGCTTTACCGCATCTTGGTCACGCACCCAGACATATTGGTTGCCCAACTCAATCTGGTACCAGCGCTGGCCGTTGGCACGCTGGCCGCGGTAGACAGTAAAGCCGCCGCCACTCGTGACGCCCAGCCGTTTGCCGCCGGGATTGTCAAAATATTTGACGTTGGTCTTCAGCGCAAAGCTGCATTGGCCCGAGTTGTAAATGACCTGCCCGCCGCTGGGCTGCGGTGTAGGCGTGGGCTGCGCAGGCGGCGGTCCGCCGCACGAGCCATTGCCCAACGTGTAGCGCAGTTTCTGCGTCTGCCCGTCGTTGCTGGCGCGCAGTTCATGCTTGCTGCCGTTATACGTGCTCACCGTAGCCGGAATGACGACGACATAATTGGCTCCAGGGTTGAGTGACGGGTAGCTGCCATAGTTGGTAAAGGTCACCACGCCATCGTCTACATGGATGTCCTGCAGCGTAACTGTGCCGGCAGCCGACGGCGAACTACCGCTGTTGGTGACGTTGACCTCGACGTTAAATGCCTGCGCGCATTGCGGTGTGCCCCCGCCTTGAATCCCAATCCCTGTCGGCACGACAAGCCCAGCAGGTGGGGCCGGCGGCGGTGGAGCGGGCGGTGCAGGTGGCGCAGGAGGAGCGGGCGGTGCAGGTGGAGGAGTGGGAAAAGGAGTAGGCGGCGTCACCAACGGCAGGTTGGCAGTGTTGCCGGCAGCGCTGACGACGGTGGCGGAGACCCAACCCGTCAGACCGCCGGGCGCATTCACCAGATACCAACCGGCGCCGTCGCTGCTGATACCCAATATCTCTGCGCTGCTGCCCGCCGCCAGATAGCCCACAACCGGGCAGGCGTTGTTGTCGATTACGGCGCACATGCGAATATTGATGGCCGTAGCGCCGCCGGCGGGCACGACATAGGGCGCTTGATTGGCCTCCGGCGTAGCGGTAGGAGCGACTTTGGCGGCCGGTGTAGGCGTGGCGCCTGTACCTGTGCCCGCGTCATTGTTGATCCGGATAGGGCCGACGCGGACATCGGTTTCCTCACCCGGCGTCTCTACACTGCCGGTGAAGGCGGCCAGCTGCAGTTGGTACAGCCCATCGGGCAGTTTGGTAGTGTCCACCTGGGCCAGCACGCTCGTGGTTGTGATTGGCCGGGTAATATCGGTCGTCAGCGGGATCCAGGCGGCATTTTCAGGCACGCTCAAGTCGTCATTGAGGGCAATGGCCTCCAGCCGGTAAAAGGCCATCTGCGCAATATCGGCGATGCCTACGATATCGATGACGCCGCTCACCTCGCTGATAGGCTGCGGCCAGACGATCTGCAAATCGGGATTTGGCGCCTGAGCAGCGCCCGCCGTTGTCGTCGTTGTTTGTTGTGTTGGGGCGGCAGGCTGCTGGGCCGCGGCCAGCGCAGCAGGCAGCAGCAGAGCAAGCGCAAACACAAGCATCAAAACAATCCGTTTGAACATATTCGTCCCCTTATGATGGAAATCGAACGCAATACGCCGGTGGACAAGAATGCGCCGGCTGCAGGCAAGATTTTACTCGAAAGCCGTGAATCCTACCAGAGACCTTTAGCGCAGCCGGCAACACTGGCTTGCGACCCTCGGCTTCTCTGAAGCGCCACTGCCGAGAAGCCCAGGCGCACCCTAACGTGCGCCCGCTGCGCGCTCGATAAAGTCATAGGGATAAGGAAGATCGCGTGCGCTGGCGCTTGTCAGCCGCTCCATCTGCTCGTTGCTGAGGCTCCAGCCGGCAGCGCCCAAATTGTCTTCAAAGTGAGCCATTGAGCGAGCGCCAATGATAGGCGCAGTGACGGCCGGACGCTGCAGCAGCCAGCGCAGGGCAACCTGCGCCTGAGACTTACCCGTTTCCGCCGCCACAGCATCCAACGCATCCAGCACGCCCCACGTCTGCTCGTTGGCATACTTGCTCCATGACTCGCTCCAACCAAACTTGTCGGCAGACTCGATGCGCGTGCCTTCCACGGGAGCCTGCATGCCACGGTGATATTTTCCGCTCAGCCAACCGCCGCGCAGCGGGCTCCAGGCAATAATGCCCAGCCCTTCGTTGCTGCAGACCTTGACCAATTCCCACTCCACCGAACGGTCGAGCAGGTTATAGAGCGGCTGCAAACAGACAAAAGGCTCCCATCCCATCTGTTTGCTCAGATCAACCGCCTTTTGCAACTGCCAGCCGCTGTAGTTGCTGGCGCCGATATAGCGCACTTTGCCGCTGCGCACAAGTTGGTCAAGCGTGCCCAGCGTCTCCTCCAGCGGCGAGCCGGGGTCCCAGCAGTGCACCTGGTAAAGATCAATGTAGTCTGTGCCCAGCCGGCGCAGGCTGGCCTCAACATTGGCCAGAATATGCTTGCGGCTGAGACCTAAATCGTTGGGCTTATCGCCCATCGGAAAGCGCACTTTGGTCGCAACGACAAAATCGTCCCGCCGTTGGCCGGCCAGCCAGCGCCCCACAATCTCTTCGGATGTTCCTTGCGTGTACACATCTGCCGTATCAATGAAGTTGCCGCCGGCCTCGGCAAAGCGATCCAGCATCCGGCGGCTGATTTCCTCTGTGCTCTCACGGCCAAAGGTCATGGCGCCCAAACAGAGTTCACTGACCTGCATTCCACTGTGGCCTAAGTAACGATAGTTCATTTTGCACCTTTCTGCTTGATGTATTGATTGGCGGGGTCTGCTTTAGTAAGCATGCGAATCGTGCATTCATTGTAGCAGATCAACGCAGATCGGCTGCACTTAGCATCATCCGGATACGACACGGCTCCGACATACGTGAGATCATCTGGGCTGTTTGACATTCAGGGCGAAGTGACCGACACTTAACGCTATTGGTATCATCATTTCCTCACATGTGGAATGCGCCCGTGACGTTCGGATTGTATTCAAGGTAAATCTCTTGCACGTTAGCCTCAGTTCATGAACAAAGCTGCCTGACGTGCTGTTCTTGCTTTACCAATCTTAACTTAATTTTCTTTTGGAGGGACTATGGACTGGCTTAGTATGGCGTGGATATCCACCTATTGGATGCCACTTCTGATCGCACTGGTGCTTGGCTTTATTCTGGGGTGGCTGCTCACCGGTCTATCCCCGCGCCGCAAGAACGCAGCGTATGAAGCGCAAATCGCCGACATGGAATCGCGCAGCCGCAAGACGGATCGGGAACTGGCTGATGCGCGCAAGCAGGCCGACACGCTCAAGGGGTCGGTGGCGAGCAGCGAAAGTACGCTGACGGATGTGCGCGGCAAGCTGACGGCTGCGCAGGCGGAACTGCAGCAGGCAAGCGAAGAGCGCAGCAGCTTCGAGGCTGACGTGCAGTCGCGCAATATCGAAGTCGCCGATCTCAAGATGCAGTTGGCGCTGCTCCAGGATCAGTTTGACAAGAGCAAGGGCAGCGGCGCAGCTACAGCCGATTCGCTGCGCGAGGAACTTGATGCCCTGCGCAGCGAGATTGACGCGCGTACAGAAGAAAACAAGCAGCTTAGCTCCGACCGCGACGGCGTATACGCTGAGTTGGCATCGGTGCGCACCCGCACCGATGATGCACTTCAGTCACTCTCCTCGAAAGATGCAGCGCTCAACGAATCTTACCAGCGTATCGTCAACCTGCAGCGCGTGCTTGAAGAACGGGATGTCGCTCTGGCGGCATTGCAGGCTGAGGCATCCACCCTGCGCACCGATGTCAAGTCATTGAACAGCATGAAGACGGAACTGGAAGATCGGCTGCAAAAGGCGCGCGGTGATGTAGCCGGC
Organism: Caldilineales bacterium; assembly: GCA_038205395.1. GTDB lineage: Bacteria > Chloroflexota > Anaerolineae > Caldilineales > Caldilineaceae > Fredericiella. The sequence continues at coordinate 1,901 of JBBRBX010000199.1, read as the reverse complement.
GAAATGGCAGTGCTGACCTCCACCATGGTCAAGATGAAGGAAGACCAGTTGGCCACTGCCAACGCTCGTATCGGCGAACTGATGAACGAGCTGAACGCGCAAAAAGCGAATCAGGCCGCCGGTTGAACCGGCTTCGCTCCGGGAAGGGATAGGCAATGGACACCACACAAATTCTCTACTTGGTGGGGGCCTTCGTCCTCGGCTTTATCGTGGCCTGGTTTGCTGGGCGCGGTGGGCCGAAACGCGCGCTGGAAGAATGTGAAGCCAAGGCACATTCGCTGCAGCGCAGCCTCGACGAACGCACTCGCTCTGTCTCCAAGTTGGAAACCCAACTCAAGGAGCAAATCGCCCAGGTAAATCGCCTCGGTGCAGAAAAAGACACGCTGGCTGCGGCAGTCAAAACAGCGGAAGAAAAGAGCAGCGACAGCGGCGCCGAATTGGAACGTCTGCAGTCGGAACTGGATCAGGCTCAGTCCGATCGCCTGCTTTTGGAGGCGGAGCTTGGCCATATGCGCGGAGTCTATGCGGATACACGCAGCCGACTGGCGGAAATGGTGAGCCAGACGGAAAGCGCTGCGGCAGAAGCCGCGGCAGCGCAGAAAGCCCAAAACGAAACAGAGACGACGGCCCTGGTTGTAATGGATATGGTTCCGCGCGAGCATGCCGACGAACTGGCAGCGCAGGTGCAGTCGCTCCACGATGAATTGGCCACCGCCCGCGCCACCATGTCGCGCCTTTCCAGCCAGGTGGCGCTGCGCCCCAAGTTGACGGAGGACAAGCAGCAGGAATATGCGGCGCTGGCCGGCGATGCCGAACGCGTGGTGGCCGCGCTCCACGAGCGCGACCTGGCCGTAGCCGATGCCCGCAGCGAAACGGACTATCTGCGGCGCACCGTAGGGATGTTGTCTGGCATGGGGGCCGAGCTTTCGCTGGAAGTGGAGCGCCGCCGCCGAGAACATCAGTTGCTGCTCTACGAAGTTGCCGGTCTGAATGCTGTCAACCGCGACGCGGAGATCAAGCAGTTGATCGATGCCTCGAATGGCGGACGCGCGCTCACAGTCGCATCCAGTACAGCGCCTGCCGGCACAGTTGAGCCGGAAACGAGATCACTGCCGGTCACACCTCCTGACAATTTCCAGGAAGATGACGACGATCTAATGCCGGCTGCTGCGGCGGCAGCGGTTGCGCTGGAACTGAGCAAACAGTTGGAGCAGCGCAACCAGGAACTGGAAGAGATCAAGACGAAGTCTGCGCCACTACAAGCCAATCTGGATGAACTGCAAGCGGAGATTGAGGCGCTCAATGCCGCCGAAGCTGATCTGGAAGCGCAGCTTGAGGCGCGTGATATGGAACTGACCGAGATCAAGGAACAGTTGGCGACGCTGCAGACCGACGCAGAGAGTGCATCAGCGGCCAAAGCCGATCTGAAAACAGAGCTTGAAATGCGCGCTGCGGAGCTGGCCGAAATCAAGGAACAGTTGGCGACGCTGCAGGCTGATGCCGAAAGTGCATCGATGGCTAAGAGTGGCTTGGAAGAGCAGCTCCAGACGCACGGCGTACAGTGGGACAATCTGTTGGCGCGCATTACGGCGTTAAATGTCGAGCTGTCAGCCATCAACAGTGACGCATCAGACGCAACAGAAACAGACGAACCATCCGACGAAGTGGCCGCGCTGGCTGCGGCTGGTATACCGGAAGCGGCACGTGCGGCCGATGCCGCCGTGCCGCAAGAAGCCGAGGATTCCGGCGAGTCTGACGCAGCAGAGCATCATGATCCTGCCGCCGACGACCAAGTGGGCAAGCTGGCAGCCGGTGTTGTCGCGGCTGTAACCCTCTTCAAACGCAAGAACGCGCAGATTACTAAGTATGAACAGCAGCTTGACTCGCTAAACGGCGCCAAG
>JBBRBX010000198.1:0-5723 GCA_038205395.1 Caldilineales bacterium | reverse complement strand
CGCCGCTGAGAATGTCCACCAGATAAGCCGCCAGCGTCTCCTCGGCGATGTCGATGGTGCCGGTGTAGGCGCGTGTGGCCGGCGGGCAGTGCGAGAACGGCACAACCGGCAGCAAGAGAGCGGCGAGATCGTCCGCTACCCGCTGCGCCAGCACCTCCGCCAGGTGCAGATCTGCACCGAAAGGGCCGTGCGGGCCGTGGTACTCGATGCTGCCGGTGGGAAGCACCGCCAGCGGCGCAGCGGCCACAGTGGCGGCCAGGCGGTGGCCCGGCAGGTCGGCAAGTCGAATGGCTGTCATGCAAAGTCTCCTTGGTTGCTCGTGCAAGTGCGCTCAGCTTTTGACCGCACCAAAGGTCAGTCCCCGGACAATGTACTTTTGCATCAAAAAGGTGAAGGCCAGCGTCGGCAGCATTAGCGTGACGCCGGCAGCCGACAGATAGTCCCAACGCACGCCGAACTCGGTGTTGAAGAGCGCCAGCGCCACCGGCATGGTGCGCGGCGCCTCCGTGGAGGTCAGCACCAGCGCCATGAGAAACTCATTCCAGTTGGCGATAAAGGTGAAGACGGCTACAGCCGCCAGTCCCGCCCGCGCCATAGGCAGGATGACGCGCCAGAGCGCGCCGAAGTAGGAGCAGCCGTCGATGCGGGCGGCGTCCTCCAACTCCCACGGCAATTCCTCCAGAAATCCGCTCATAATCCACATCACCAGCGGCACGTTGAGCGCCGCATAGACAAGGATTAGACCGGTGCGCGTGTCGGTGATGCCGGCGGCGTTGAGCATGACAAAGAGCGGAATGATGAGGGCGACGTGCGGCGCCATGCGTGTGGCCAGCACCAGAAAAAAGAGCGTGGCGCCGCCGCGGAAGCGAAAACGCAAAAAACCATATGCGCCCAGCGATCCCACCACCAGCGAGATGGCCATGGCGCTCAGGCTGATGACCACCGAGTTGAAGAAGTAGAGGCCAAAGCGGTTTTGTGCAAAATTGTAGCGGTAGTTGTCCAGCGTCGGCGCAAAGAACAGCTTGGGCGGCAGCGCAAAAATGTCGCGCGGCGTTTTCAGCGAGGTGAGAATCAGCCAAAATATCGGAAAGAGCGTATAGATGATGGCGACAATCAACAGTAGCCAGACCAGCGCCATCCCCAGCCTGCCCCTCCCCCCTGCCCTGCGTCTCTCTCGCTCGACTGCCATCAGCCCGTTTCCTCCCCTCTGCGGCCCAGCCCCAGCAAGAGCACAGCCGCACAGGCCCCGATGATGAGCAGCGTCAGCACAGCGGATGCCGAAGATTTGCCGATGGCAAACCACTGCAGCCCGACGCGGTAGGTGTAGAGGCTGACCATGTCTGTGGCGTAGGCCGGCCCACCGCGCGTCAGCACATAGGCGATGTCGAAGATGCGAAAGGCGTCCATAAAGCGCAGCAGCAGCACCGAGAGGATGACCGGACGCAGCAGCGGCAGCGTCAGCCGCAGAAATATCTGGTAACTCGATGCGCCGTCTACACGCGCCGCTTCATACGGCTCCGCCGGCAGGCTCTGCAGCCCAGCCAGCAGAAAGAGCAGCACAAACGGGGTAGTCTGCCATACATCCACCAGCACCAGCGTCCAGAAGGCCGCCTGCGGCTGAATCAGCCAAAGCTGCGGTGAGGACAGCAGCCCCAGCCGCACCCCTACATAGTTGAGGATGCCGTTGTCGGGGTCGAGGATCCAGCGCCACTGCAGTGCCGAAACGGTGGGCGCCACCATGATGGGCAGCACCAGCAGCGTGCGCGCCGGCCCGCTCAACCGCACAACCCGGTTGAGCAGCAGCGCCAGCGTAAAGCCGAGGACAAACTCGATCGCCAGCGAAGCCAGAGAAAAGCGCAGCGTGTGGCCGAGCGCAGCGCGAAAGGTGCCGGCGTCGCCGCCGTCGCCCACCAGCAGGGCAAAGTAGTTGCCCAGGCCCACCCACGACGCCCGTCCACTGGTGAGTTCGTAGTCGGTGAGGCTGGCGGCCAGTGAAGCTCCCAGCGGCAGCACGATGATGGCGCCGACCATGAGCAGCGCCGGCGTCACGAGTGCGATGCCGGCCCAGTTGGTTCGCCTGCGCTTGACGGGAAAGGGTTGCGTCACAAGAATGTCCCCTGCCTGTTGCGTGTGGGCCGGCGCAACCGGTCAGCCCACACGCAGTGGCTGCGATTGCCCGCTACTGGCTGTAGTAGCCGGCCTGCTGCATCAGTTCCTCGACTTGGGCCGCAGCCGCATCCAGCGCTTCCTGCGGCGTCTTTTCCTGAATCTGCGCCTGCTGCAATGCCAGCGAGATAATGCTGGAAATTTGGCTCCATTCCGGATACTGGACGGGCATAAAGCGCGCCGACTGACTAAAAGCATCCTGCCACACCTGCCACGTATAGTCGTCGGGATTGTTCGCCTTCATCGCATCATAGACCGAAGTGCGGGTCGGCAGTTGGCTGTAGGTCTCGACCATGTAGCTCTGAAAGTCGGTGGAGGTGGCAAATTCGATAAATTTGAGCGCTTCCGCCGGATGTTTGGATGCCTTGGCAATCAGCCACTTCCAGCCGCCGCTCGGCACGCCGTAGGTTTCGCCCTTGGGCGCCAGCGCGATCTTGACCTTGCCGGCCACCGCCGACTGGGCGGGATCGTTGGCCAACGAGAGCATGTACGGCCAGTTGATGACCATCGCCACCCGTCCTTGCGGGAAGGCGGCGTTGATCTGGTCGTAGTCCCAACTGGACACCGAAGGCGGCATCACCTGGTCCGTGTGGATCATGTCCACAATCATCTGGAGCGCCTTGACGCCAGCTTCACTGTTGAAGACGGGATGATTGTTCTCATCGAAGAAGTCACCGCCCTCGGAAAAGAGATAGGTGGCCCAGGCCCAGGTGGAGGCGTCGCCCTGCACACCCAGCCACGCTGTGCCGTAGACGCCATCCTTGGTCAGCGCCTTGGCCGCAGCCAAAAATTCATCCCAGGTCTGCGGCGGTTTGTCAGGGTCAAGGCCTGCCTGCGTAAACAATTCAGTGTTGTAGTACATCACGTTGACATCGCCGTTGAGCGGCAGCCCGTACAGGTCGCCCTGATAGAGTTTGGCGCCATCGTAACGCACGCGGTCTAGGAAGCGCGGCACAAAGTCGCCGGCATCCGCCGGCTCGCCGCCGGCCTCTTTAAGGCTCAGCAGGTAGCCATTGGTCACATACTTGGCGAAGGCGTCTTCCGGCGCCATGAGCGCGTCGAAGGCGCCGGTGTTGTTGGAAAACTCCAATAGCATCTTCTGGGTTAGGTCTTTTTCAGGAATTTCGACGACATTGACTTTGATGCCCGTGGCCGCCTCGAACTCGGCCAGTTTGTCTTTGACGGCATTAGTGGCCGTATGGCCGGACTGAGCCGCCACGGTAATCTCGACCGGCGCTGCCGCGCCTGCCGCACCGGCGCCGGACTCGGCAGCCGGCGCGGTGTCGCCCGCCGGTGTGACCGCTGTACAGCCGGCCAGCAAGGCGAGCACCAGTAGAAGGGCAAGAGAGACGCCCCAAACTCGAGATACGCTGCGCATAATTTGTTTCTCCTTGTTGCGGAACAGTGTAACCCAATACGCCAGTGCCTGCATCTGTATCATATCTTTGGCCGGGGAGTGGCCGGATTGCGGACAAGCGGGAGTCTGGCGGCGAAGCTGCCGCACTCGATAAACCGGCGCTTGCCTGTTGCCGGCAAAGTGAAATCCTGCAGCAGACATGAACTTCCGCCAGGGGAAGGGAGATCACTATGCGGCGCAAGTGACAGTACAAAGGGTAACATGCTGCACCGTGCTGTGTAAAATGGCGAGTCTTGCGCCTGCTTTGCCGGCGAGGAGGTAGGAGGCAGCGCACCTTACTCCACCTTATACACTTTGGGCTTGTACAGTTCATGCGCCAGCCCGCGCTGGTGCGCCCGCACCCAAGTCAACTTGCCATCCGGCAGCCGCCGGAAGTGACCGCGCACGTCGTAGCGAAAGCTGTGGCCGGCCCCGCTGTCGTCGGCTGCCGCTGCGCCTTGGCTGGGCCGCAGCCGGCACAGGTAGTACGCTTCCAGCACCCGTTTGCCCTCGCGCGCCCGTTTGCGGTTGATCTTCTCCGCCACCGTCTGTCGTTCCAAGCGGATATTCTCACAGTTGATGTAGGCGATGCAGGCGATGGCCAGGTTGCGGATCTGCTCCTTGTTGCGCCGCGCCGCTTCATTGGTCGTGTCGACGCCCGGCAGCAGCCGCAGATGCGCCCGCGCGTGCTCGCGCCAGGAGACGCGGTTGACGGCGGTGGTGGCGAACCAGGCGCTGGCGCTGTTGATTGTGCCGCCGGCGGCGTCCGTCTCTTGCCCCAGAAACAGGGCCACAATTTTATCTTCCTCAATGCCCGCGCGCCGCATGTCCTCGGTCTGCTCGACGGACGCCAATAGGGCGCTTTCGGGAATCGGCTCTGTGAACTGGAGCATGACGCAGGGGAAGGGCAGGCGGTACTCGCGCATCTCTTCAGCAAAGCGGTCAAGCGCCGGCTTAAGGGCCAGCGCCTGCTCGCTGGCAAAGAGAATGGCCTTCGCCTCACGCGCGACGATGAGGGTGACGCCGAGGTCGATTACATCGGCCCGTTCACTGGAGGCGGCGTAGCCGGCCAACTCCGGGAGGGAAGAAAGGAGATCGACGACATCTTGACGGAGGAGGTGCGGACGAGACTGAATAAGGTGGGGCATGACTTGCTTCTTAGACGGTAAACGCAGACAAAATGCCTACAAGCAGTTTTATTGTGCAGCGCAGTTTACTCTCTGTCAACTGATGGCGCGTCGCATTCACAAAGGACAGCCGATCCATTTTGTGGGCGATCCCAATACAGGAGTCATTCCACATTTTTGAGCAGTGGGAAGTAAGCGGGTGGTCTAAAAATGAGATATCTCCTGGAGTCGCAAACCCTTTGCTAAGAGTCAAGGTGGTCCAAACCGGCAGCGGAAACTCCCCATATCTTGGCGGCGTTGCGCCGGAAGACTAAGTCCATCTCTTCGTCACTTAGCCCAATCACGCGCAACTTCTCCTGCTCCACACGTGGAGACTGATAGGGTACGTCGGAACCATAAGTGAGCCGATCCGCGCCGACGTTGCGAATGAAGGTTTTAATGTCGAACGGGAACGCCTGCGCCATATCCACATAAACATTGGGGCAGTCCTGACAGGCAAGAATGGCTTCCCATAAAAAGAGATGCATGCCGATGTGGGCGAGTACAAAGGTCACTTCCGGGTAGGCTTGGGCTGCCCTGGCTTGCAGCGAAGGCAAGTCGCGCGGTGCATCGCCCGAGTGAAACATGACGGTGAGCTTGTGTTCCGCCGCCTTGTCCAAGAGCGGACCCATCACCTTCATGTCGTTAGGGCGATAAAAATCGTAGCCGCCCACTGGTTGACGAGCACGAACTGCGCGCCGCAGGTTTTGGCCACAGCCAGCGAGTGCAGGGCGGCATTGGCTACTGTAATGATGCCCAGCGGCAGCCCGGTGGCTTCGCGAATCAGCCGGCCTAGGATCGCCATAGCGGCCGTGGTTTCGTGGCCGATGTCTTCGGGCTTGGCAAACGGAATGTCGCCGGCGTTCTCCAGCAAAATGCCGTCGACGCCGCCCTCCTTCAGACGCAGGGCCTCGGCCACGCCGTGCTCATACACCTCTGTAAGGCTGAAGTGTTTGAAGCGCGGTGAACCGGGCATTGGGAGTGCATGCACCATA
>JBBRBX010000197.1:0-5731 GCA_038205395.1 Caldilineales bacterium | reverse complement strand
CGTGCGGCAATGCTATTCGAGTCTCCCTATGCGGCGCTGCTGGACTGCCCACCGGCGCAGACTGTCGCACAAGCCAAGATTGCGGCCGGGCGCGGCTGGATCACGGTCAAACAGATCGGCGACGTGATTGAGGTTCGCTTTCCTGCTCTCTTGACCCAACCAGAAAAAGAGTGGCTGCATGAGTAAGCCTGCCGTGAGTAAACCGAACAATCGCCTCAGCGCCTTGCTCCAATCCTACAGCCGCTTTATGAGCGTCCCGTGGCAGCCCAACGCGGCGTCCAGCCAGCGCGTGATCTTTTGCGTTTACCACCCGGATGATGAACTGCGCTTGCGCGCACGGATCGACGAATTTGCGCTGGCCACAGAACGGGCTGGCCACCACTGGCTGCTCTTTGATCTGACCAACCTCTTCGCCGAATGGCTGTGCGACCAGCGCTACGCGGACCGCTATTTTAGCGAGCCGCAGCTGCTGCCGACGCTGCTGCCCAGGTATGGAGTGTATATCAGCGACCGCTTTACCGCTGCGCTGCAGACAGCCGGCGCCGGCGCCAACACCCTTGTTGCGCTGCAAGGGGCCGGCGCGCTTTTTGGCCTGCGCAAGGTCAAGCAGGTCGTCGACGATCTGGCGCCGCAGGTCAGCGGTCGCCTGGTCGTCTTCTTTCCCGGCAGCTACGAAAACAACAACTACCGGCTGCTGGATGGCTACGATGGCTGGAACTATCTCGCCGTCCCCATCACGGCCGGCAGGGATCAGTAAGCAGAGGCGAATCAACCCAGATCACCAGACCCAGATCACCAGACTAGATTACCATACAGGAGCAGGCACATGCTCAACCGCGCCGTCTATCAAAAAGACCCCTCAACCCGCAATCTCGTCAACGAAGGCGTCGCTTTCGTCAATGACGAGACGACAGAGGCAGCACATACGGTGCTGCGCTACGAACTCGACACGTTCGTATGCGACGGCCAGTATGAAAAGGGCATGGAGCATATGCTGCGCACCTATCTGGACAACCTCAGTGCCACGCAGCAGCCTGCGGTATGGGTCAGCGGCTTTTTTGGCTCCGGCAAGTCGCACCTGGTCAAGATGATGCGTGCGCTGTGGGCCGACACGCGCTTCAGCGACGGCGCCACCGCCCGCGGCATTGCCCATCTGCCGCCTGCCGTGTGCGATCTCCTGGCTGAGCTGTCGACCCAAGGCAAACGGCTGGGTGGGCTGCATGCCGCCTCCGGCACGCTGGGGTCGGGCGCCAACGGCAGCGTGCGGCTGGCCATTCTCGGCATTGTCTTCAAATCGGTGGATCTGCCCGAACAATATCACCTGGCGCGTTTTGTTCTGTGGCTCAAAGCGGAAGGCATCTATGAGCAGGTGCGCGGCCTGGTTGAGCAGAAGGGGTACAACTGGCAGGAAGAGCTCGACAACTTCTTTGTGGCGGAAGGGCTGCCGGCCGCCCTGATCGACGCCAAACCCAACCTCTTCTCTTCGGTGGCCGGCTGTCTGGACACGCTGCGCCAGCAGTACCCATTTGTCACCGATATAACCAGCGCTGAAATGGTGAAGGCAATCCGCCAGGCGCTGACGCGCGAGGGGCGCTTCCCGCTGACGCTGCTCGTGCTGGACGAAATCCAGCAGTTTATCGGCGGCGACAGCCGGCGTTCGTCCGATGTACAGGAGGCGGTGGAAGCCTGCAAGAACATTGGCCCCCACCTGCTCTTTGTCGGCAGCGGGCAGACGGCTGTGATGGGAACCCCCTTGCTGCAGCGGCTGGCCGGCCGCTTTACAATTCGCATCGAACTGTCCGACGCCGATGTGGACACCGTGATCCGCCAGGTTGTGCTGGCCAAGCAGCCAAAGGCCATTGCCGCCATCGAAGAGATCATGACGGCCAACCTGGGCGAAATTGCGCGCCATCTGGCCGGCACAACGCTCGGCCACCGCCCGGAAGACGCGGAGCGCTTTGCCCAGGACTACCCGATCCTGCCGGTGCGCCGGCGCTTCTGGGAACAATGTCTGCGCGTGTTGGACCAGAGCGGCGCCGACAGCCAACTGCGCAGCCAGTTAAGTATGGTGCACAAGGCGATCCAGACCAACCTCGACCGCCCCGTCGGCAGCGTTGTAGCTGCCGACTATCTCTACTTTGACGCCGCCGACCGGCTGCTCCAGGCGCGCGTTCTGCCGCGCAAAGTCTACGCTCAAACCATGGTCTGGCGCCAGGGCACAGAAGACGAGCAACTGCTGGCGCGCGCCTGCGGGCTGGTGTTTCTGGTCAACAAGCTGGCCGGCAGCAACCAGAGCCTCGCCATCCGCGCCACTAATGACACGCTGGCCGACCTGCTGGTCGAGGAGCTTGCGCAGGGCAGCAGCACGCTGCGCAGCCGCCTGCCTGCCTTGCTGGGCCGCTGCGAGCTGTTGATGCAGGTCGGCGACGAGTATCGCATCCAGACCGAAGAAAGCACGGCCTGGAACGACGAGTTTATGGCGCAGCGCGCGCTGCTGAGCAGCGATGCCAACCGCATTGATGCCGAGCGCGGCGACCGCCTGCGCGGGCGCGTGGGCGCCATCGTCAAGCAGATCAGCCTGCTCCAGGGTGCGGCCAAAGTCAGCCGCGAACTGCATGTCACCTTTGACGCCGTGCTGCCCAACGACAGCGACCGCCAGGTTTATGCCTGGGTCCGCGACGGCTGGAGCAGCGACGAGAACTCCTGCCACGCCGATGCACGCCAGGGGGGCAATCTGTCGCCGACGATCTATCTCTTTCTACCGCGTCGCTCTGCCGACGACCTGCGCAGCAGTATCATCGATTATAAAGCCGCCAAAGCAACGCTGGACAAGCGCGGTCTGCCCGGCACGCCGGAAGGCAGTGAGGCGCGCGCCGCCATTGAAACCATCCTCCACAGCGCCGAGACGCGCATCGACGAACTGCTGGATGATGTTTTTGCCGGCGTGCGCGTCTTTCAAGGCGGCGGCGCCGAAGTGATCGGCGCTGATCTGCACGCGATGCTGAGCGAGGCCGCCAAGAACTCGCTGGCGCGGCTCTACAGCGAGTTTCAGATTGCCGACCTGGCCGGCTGGGATAAGGTCTATGCCAACGCCCAAAAGGGTGCGCCCGATGCCCTCAAGGCCGTGGGCGACAGCGGTGAGCCGGCCAACAACCCTATCTGCAAGCGTGTATTGAACTATCTGGGCAGCGGCAAGTCCGGCAGCGACGTGCGCAGCCACTTTGAATCGGCGCCGTATGGCTGGTCGCGCGACGCCATAGACGCCGCGCTGCAGGTTTTATTGGTCGCCGGGCTGGTGCGCGCCGTGGATGATCACGGACGGCCCGTCGACGCGCGCGACCTGGAGCGCAAAGCCATCGGCAAGAGCCAGTTCAAGATCGAGAGCGCTACAGTCTCGGCCGCGCAGCGCGTCCAAATCCGCATGCTGCTGCAGCAGGCCGGCGTCAGCGCCAAGACCAATGAAGAAGCCGCCGCTTTGCCGGAATTTTTTGCCAAGCTGGACGCGCTGGCCCTGCGCGCGGGCGGCGAGCCGCCCAAGCCTGCACCGCCGCTGCTGCCCGGCCTGGCCGAAGCCCGCCAGGCCGGCGGCAATGCGCAGTTGCTGGCCGTCTACAACCTGCGCGAAGAACTGGGGGCGGCGATCAAGGAATGGAAAAACCGGGGTGACGCCATCGAGGCGCGCCGGCCGGCCTGGCAGCAGCTTCAGCGGCTGCTGACCCACGCCCAAAGCCTGCCCGATGCCGCCATCCTCCAGACCCAGGTGGACGAAATCAGCCGGCAGCGGCGGCTGTTGGCGGAACCGGATCTGGTGACACCGCTGCTCGACGGCGTTGCGCAGCTTCTGCGCACGCAGATCAACCGCGTGGCGGCGCAGTACGACGCCGCCTGCGCCACCGGCGAACAGCGTTTGCAGGGCGACAGCAACTGGGCGCAGTTGGATGCGGCGCAGCAGGAAAACATCCGCCTGCAGCAGCACATCCAGTGTGGCCCGGCCGAGCAGGATGGCACGGGCCGGCCCGCCATCGATGTCGGCACGACCGCCGCCATTCTGGCCACGCTGGACGCCCTGCCACTCTCCGCCCTGGCCGACCGCACTGCCGCCCTGCCCAGCCGCTTTGCCGCCGCCGTGGCCGCCGCCGCCCGCCTGCTCGAACCGCAGACGCAATTTGTCAAGCTGCCGCAGCGCACGCTCAAGGATGCGCAGGCGGTGGACGACTGGCTGCGCGAAGTAGAGCAGCAGTTGAAGGCGGCGCTCGCCGCGGGGCCGGTCGCCATCCAGTAAGCGCAGCCGAAAGAAAGAGCCGGCAGAAAAAACCGGGGAAAGGACCAGCCATGCAGCCGCTCGACCGTGACCTGCGCCGCCAGTTGGAAGCTACCGTCAAGCAAGCCCGCGACACTGCGGAGCGCGCCGCGCAGGCGGCGCTGGATCAGTTGGGTGTGGGCGCGGCCAAAGCGCCCGCCTACCTGAGCGAGCCGCAGCGCGCACTGCGCCGGCGGCTGCGCGCCCACGGCCGCCAGTTGGGCGACGAGTACAGCTCCGCCACTCAAAGCCAGGCGGTGGATCGACTGGCCGAAGAGGTGGCCTACCAGCAGTGGCACCGCATGCTCTTTGCGCGCTTTCTGGCCGCCGGCTCGCTGCTCATGTATCCCGATGCGGTGACGCCCGTGCCGGTGACGCTGGCAGAGTGCGCCGAACTGGCCGCAGACGAAGGCGCGGCTGACGGCTGGGAGCTGGCCGCACGCTATGCCGCGCTCATGCTGCCGCAGATCTTTCGCCCCACCTCGCCCGTTTTTGCCTTGACCCTGCCGCCTGAACATCAGCAGGTGCTGGAGCAGTTGGTGGCGGGGCTGGATGCGGCGGTCTTCCAGGCATCCGACGGGCTGGGCTGGGTCTACCAGTTCTGGCAGAGCAAAAAGAAGGAGCAGATCAACGCCGCTGAAGTCAAAATCGGCGCGCGCGAACTGCCTGCCGTGACGCAGTTGTTCACCGAACCGTATATGGTGGCCTTTCTGCTCGACAACGCGCTGGGCGCCTGGTGGGTGGGCCGCGCAGCGCGGCCGGACGACCCGGCGGCGCCCGAACTGCGGCCAGGGGCGCGCGCACTGCTGCGCGACGCCGAGAGCGAGGAGCAGCTGCGCGCCTTTTTTGCCCTGCCCGGCGCGCCGCTGACCTATCTGCGCTTTGTGCGTGAGGAGGAAGGGACGTGGCGCCCGGCCGCCGGCTGGTTTGCGGGCTGGCCCGCCGACCTGGCGGCTTTCAAGATGATCGACCCCTGCTGCGGCTCCGGCCATTTTCTGGTGGCGCTGCTGCCGATGCTGGCGGCCATACGCGGCGAGCTGGAGGGGCTGGCCCCCGCCGCGGCCGTGGACGCCGTGCTGCGCCAGAACCTGCATGGGCTGGAGATCGACGAGCGCTGCGTGGAGATTGCGGCCTTTGCCCTGGCGCTGGCGGCCTGGCGCTATCCGGGGGCCGGGGGCTATCGCAAGCTGCCGCCGCTCAACCTGGCCTGTTCAGGGCTGGCGATCAGCGCCAAGAAGACGGATTGGCTGGCGCTGGCGCAGACAGCGGCGGATAAGCTGGTGGCCGAGCACACGCCGGCGCTGCTGCCCGACATTGGCAAAGAATCACTTTGGCATACGCAAATTAAGGCAGGAATGGAAGCTTTGTATAACCTCTTCGAGGATGCTCCAATATTAGGTAGCCTGATTAACCCCGGTAGACTTACTGGTG
>JBBRBX010000196.1:0-5773 GCA_038205395.1 Caldilineales bacterium | reverse complement strand
CCTTGAAGGATGAGACCATTGAAATCCAGGGCGACCATCGCGACCAGATCGTGACAATCCTGCGCGGGTTAGGCTATCAGGCCAAGAAGTCGGGCGGTTAGCGCTGGTCCGCACCCACCTCGCCGCCGCCGGCGATTTTTTTCTTTTTGCCAAAGGCTTTGGCCCCGCTCAGCGGGTGCACCACCACGTTGCGGCCCAGCACCATGCCTTCCGGGATCACGCAGTTTTCGCCGATCAAGGTCAGCCCGGTGTTGAGCACTTCCGGCAGCTGCGCGTTGGGCGTGTTGCCGTCCCCCTCGCCGATGCGCGCGTTTGCGCCGATGATCACATTCTTGTCGATGATGCAGCGGTCCACCACCGCCCCCGCCTCAATCACCGTGTCATAGAGGATCACGCTGTCGCGCACGATGGCGCCTTCGCCCACAACGACGCCGGGCGATAGAATGCTGCGCTCGGCTGTGCCCTCCACGCGGCAGCCGTTCGAGAGCAAGCTGCCCGCCACCTGGGCATTGGCCCCCACCTTGGCCGGCGCGCGCTCTTGGCTGCGCGTGTGCACCACCCATTCGGGGTCATACAGGTTGAGCGCCGGGTCCTCGGCCAGCAGGCTCATATTGGCTTCCCAATACGCCTGCACCGTGCCCACGTCCGCCCAGTAGCCGGGGAAGGCGTAGGCGCGCACATGCTGCTGCTGCTTGACCACCGCCGGCAGCACGTGCTTGCCGAAATCCACATAGTCGCCGTTCTCCAGCAGATCGATCAGCATCTGGCGGCGGAAAATGTAGATGCCCATCGAGGCCAGCGTTTCCAGCGAGCGGCGCGGCTTCTCGCGAAATTCGATGATGCGGTCATCCGCGCCGACGGTGACGATGCCGTAGCGGTGGGTCTCGTGCGGGTTGACGCGGCGCACGGCCACGGTCAAATCGGCGCCGCTCTGCTCGTGCGCCTGCAGCATCGGCTGGTAATCCATCAAGTAAATATGGTCGCCGGCCAGGATCAGCACATGCTCTTCATCCTGCTGCAGCACAAAGTCCAGATTGCGGCGCACCGCATCGGCAGTGCCCAACTGCCAGTCGCCATACGGGCCGCCGCGGTAGGGCTGCAGCAGCCGCACGCCGCCGCTGGCGCGGTCCAGATCCCACGGCTTGCCGATGCCGATGTGGTCGTTCAGGCTGCGCGGCTTGTACTGGGTCAACACCGCAATGTTGTAGATCCCGCTGTTGACGCAGTTGCTGAGCGGAAAATCGATCAGGCGGAACTTGCCGCCAAAGGGCACAGCCGCCTCGGCGCGCGTTTCAGTCAGCACGCTCAACTGCTCGCTGTAGCCGCCGGCCATGATCATCGCTAATGCAGATGCCATACAATCACCTCAAATGACTGGCTGGATGACGAAATCTGATGACTGGGTTGGATGCTTAAATCGTCTTGCCGTCGGCCACGATTTTGTCGTCCGGGAAGTCGCTTTCATCGCGGTTGCTGTTGATGAGCACATTGCGCCCGATGCGTGCGCCGTCCGGAATGTAGGCGCGCTTGCCGACGACCGTGATGCCGGCAAAGAGGCGGTCGGGCATCTGCTCGTTGACCACAGTCGGGTCGCCTGTCCCCACCACCGCGCCGCCGCCGATCACCGCCTTTTTGTCCACCACCACTTTGTCCAGATGGGCGCCGGGGCCGATCCAGGTGTCGTTCATCACCACGCTGTCCTGCACCACCGCGCCGGGGCTGACATAGACGCCGGGGCTGAGAATGCTGTTGATCACCACGCCGCGCACAATGCAGCCGTTGGAAACCATGCTGGTGACGACCCTGGCCTGCGGCCCGATCTTGGCCGGCGGGCGCTCTTCCGACTTGGTGTGCACCGGCCATTGGTCGTTGTACAGGTCGAGCGCCGGATTGGGCTGGAGCAGCTCCAGGCTGGTGTTCCAATACGAATCCACCGTGCCGACGTCCACCCAGTAGCCTTCAAAGCGGTAGGCGTAGACGCGGTCGCCGGCGGCGAGCATGGCGGGAATAATGTCCTTGCCGAAGTCGTTGCGCGGCTTTTCCGGCCGCCCCTCGCTCAACCGCTTTTCCAGAACATTGGCGTTAAAGACATAAATGCCCATCGAGGCCAGGTTGCCCTTGTCGCGGTCTTTGGGCTTCTCATAAAACTGGACAATGCGCGCATCGTCGTCCACCTGCATGATGCCGAAGCGATTGGTCTCTTCCAGCGGCACCGGCATGACCCCGATGGTCAGATCCGCACCGCGCGCGATGTGATATTCGATCATCGGGCGGTAATCCATCTTGTAGATATGGTCGCCGGAGAGTATGACGGCGTTGTCGGCGCGGTTCTGCTTAATGAAATCCATATTCTGATAAATCGCATCCGCTGTGCCAGCGTACCAATTCTGCCCCCGGCGCGCTTGATAGGGCTGCAGCAGCCGCACGCCGCCGCGGCTGCGGTCGAGGTCCCACGGCTTGCCGATGCCGATGTGGTCGTTGAGGCTGTGCGGGCGGTACTGCGTCAGCACACCGACCGTGTAAATGCCGCTGTTGACGCAGTTGCTGATGGTGAAGTCGATGATGCGGAATTTGCCTGCAAACGGAACCGCAGGTTTTGCACGCTCTTCCGAAAGCACGGTGAGTCGTGTACCCTCTCCGCCGGCCAGGATCATGGCAATCGTTCTCATAGGTCAGCTTCTTTTTAGGTCAGCTTCTTTTGATGGACTGTTGATAGAGTATCTATAGGCTAGGGACAGATCAGGCGGCAACTGTCAGGAGCAACCAATCGCGCCTGTAGTCTATCGTATCTGCGCCGAAACAACAACCAAACCTACAACCAAAAAGCCCGCCTTACTATTTGGTTTATGTCTTGTCCTCTGCTATACTTATCTTTTGCGGTGGGCCTTTGCGCCACCGCACATTATTGGCGCCGATTTGCATAGTTCATGCATAGTTCATTACCAAAAGGGGGAAAGCGTGCTGCAGCGTCCCACCCAAACAGCAGCTTTCTGGCGGGACCAATTTGAGGTCACTGCCGACGATACGGATTTTCTTTATCAACTTCTGCTTGAAGCGCAGCAGCCGATCAAGCTGAGCGTGCTGGCGATGGCGTTGATCAATGAATATTTACGCCGCGAAAATACGCGCATCGAGCAAGACCTGTCCAAAGGCGCTATCTATGTGCCGAAACAGCGCTACCAGATAGGCCAGACCCTGGTCTTTCCGGCGCTGGAGTTTGCCGTCGGCCAAGTCATCGAGGTGCGCAAAGGGCAAAACCCGGAGCATGGTGACTTTGACGTGATCCAGGTGCGTTTTGAGTCCAAGGACAAGGCGCGTGAATTTGCCGCCGGGCTGCAAACCTCCCATCGCCTCAACCAGACCAACGGCGACCGCCTCGTCCACGACAACGCCCTCCTCTCCGCCGAAGAGATTTACGCGCTCTACGATCTGGATATCAACGAGACGCTCCTCTACGCCTTGCAGGAAGGGCCACGCCAACAGGCGTTTGTCGACATCGATGACAGTTGGCTGCTGCGCGATCTGCTGGCCGAGGTGCATGTCGGCCACCTCAATATCAGCGAAGCCATGATCGAGATGCAGAGCAAACCGCTCTCCACGGCGCATCTGCTGGCCGAGGTGGATCTGGACGCCAACGTCAGCCAGCCGCTGCGCACCCTCAGCCTTGACTACGCCTTGAGCCAGGACCCCCGCTTTGACCGCGTGCGCCAGGGCAAGGAGCAGTTGTGGTTCCTGCGCCGCCTGGAACCAGTCGAGATTCAGACGGTGCCGCCGCTGCTGCGCTGCAAGCCGGTCGCCTATACACGCGGCCTGCTCAGCGTGGAAATGCTGCAGATGGAGTGGGAACTGGATGATGAATGGGGCGAAAGCAGCCTCAGCAGCGAGGTGCCCACGGTGGTGCCCTCCACCAGCATCATTCTCACCTACCCGCACCGCCACTACGGCACGCTGCCGCTCAGCGGGCGCACCCGCAGCTTTTTCCCCACCGGCACGGGCGCCTCGCTCGTCACCCTGGTCGATGGCCGCTGGGGCACACGCTACACCGGCTGGGTCATGTACGAGGGGCGCTATGTCACCGGGCTGTCCAAGTGGATGGATGACCACCAGATGCCGGTCGGCGCCTTCCTCACCCTGGAGCGCGCGCCCGCCACCAATGAAGTGATTGTCGACTTCCGCACCCGCCGCCCCAAACGTGAGTGGGCGCGCATTGCGCAGGCCGATCTGGCGACGGGCCGGCTTCTGTTTGAAATGAACAAGATCAATGTGGCGTGCGAATATGACGAGCATATGATCATTTCCGAGCAGAACGGCGAGGAGCTGGAGGCGCTGCGGGCGCTGATTGAACAACAGGGGACGCCCGTGACCGATCTGGTGGCGCAGATCACGCCGGAGTTGGTCAAACTCAACCCGCAGGGCACCGTGCACGCCAAGAGTGTCTACAGCGCCATCAATGTGGTGCGCCGCACGCCGCCCGGCCCCGTGTTCCATGCGCTGATCAGCAACCGCCGCTTCCGCGATGCAGGCAACGGCTTGTTTGCCCTCTCCTGAGCGGGCGAACAGGCAGCGGCGATCTGAAAAAGGAGACCTGACGAATTTATGCCATCATCCCTAGTTGCCGACCGGCTGGCGCGCTTTCGCCCCACCCTCGACACCAAGTTTCATATCGATTATGAGTGGTGGGAAAAGAGCGGCCAGAGCTTTCGCCTCTATCTGCGCGACCAGTTGTGTGATGAGTGCCGGGCGCGCTTTGCCGACCATCACAACACCGAGGATGTAGACTGGGTTGACCCGGAGACGGGGGAAGTGCACCGCACCGATGCGCTGCGCGAATGTCTGCGCACCCGCTGCGCCAATGACCCCGACTATATCAACGAGAAGCTGCCGATCGCTTCGGCCTCCTTCCGCATCTTCCTGGCCAACAACAACACCCCCCTGACGCCCAAAGAACTGCACCAGTTGATCCCGTGGCGTTCGGCGGAGGAAATCCAGCGCACCTTGAGCGGGCAGCGCGTCTACTTGGGGCTGCGTCCCGCCTGATCTCTTGGCTGCCCCCCCATCGCAAACGTACCTGTAACAACCGGCCCCGCACGCACAGTGCGGGGCTTTTGCTTGGCCCCGCTCAGCGCTCGCCCAGCGGCCCCGCCAGCACGCGCTCGCGCAGCTGGGCCAACGACCAGACGGGGCTGCCGCGTTCCGGGTTCAGCGACTCCAGCCACCAGGTGGCGCCGGCAGCGGCAAAGGCGGCGATCCGCTCCTCCGTCTGCGCCTCCTGCCCGCTGGGGGTGGTTCCGGTCACAACCACATCAAAGGGCGCTTGGGCGGACGCGGGCAGGGCCTCCCGGCGCAGCGTCTGCACCGCAGCCACCATCTGCCGCAGATGCGCCTGCTGCTCAGCCAGGTCATCCACACCCCAGAAAAGCGGGAACATGCCATCCCAGCGCGCCATGCGCGCCAGCGGCCGTTTGTGCGGCCAGACGCCCGCCACCCAGACCGGGATGCGCGGCTGCTGCCGCGGCGGGGGGCGGAACACCGTGGGCCGCAGATGGTAATAGCGGCCGTCGAACTGAAAAGTCTCCCCGCTCCACAGCCCGTTGACCACCGCCAGCCCTTCGTCCAGCATCTCGCCGCGCACGCGTTGATCCGGCTCATCGCCCAGGTCGCCGAACTGCTCCTGGCCGCCCCCCAACCCCCCCCCCCCCCCCACCCCCCCCCCGCACAACAGGTGCAGCGAGACCCTTTACCGCGCACACTTCCAACGACGGCGGCGCGCCCC
>JBBRBX010000195.1:0-5815 GCA_038205395.1 Caldilineales bacterium | reverse complement strand
GAGGCCAAAGATCGCAGCCGCGCCACGGCGGTGGACAAGGTGGGCCAAGATGTCGCCATCTACGCCGAAGTGCTGCAGCAGCTCAAGGCGCAGGACGGCCTGGGCGCGGAGGGCGTGCGCTATCGCATCTACGACAATCTGGCTGAAGTCGAGACCAGCGTGGCCGCCCTGTTTATCGATGGCGTCCCGGTGCAGGAGGCCAACGTCGGCGAAGAGGTCGAGGTGGTGCTGCCCGAAACGGTCTTCTACGTGGAGACGGGCGGCCAGATCAGCGACAACGGCGAGATTTACTACTTCCCGCAAGAGCTGGAGATGCCGGCCTGGACGATTACCGTGACGGGGATGCGCCGCCCGGTTTCCGGCCTGATCCTGCATGTGGGCCGGGTGACAAGCGGCACGGTGATGGTGGGCGACCCGGCTACGGCGCTGCTCGACGCCGACCGCCGCTGGGATATTATGCGCAACCATACGGCCACCCACATTCTTCATGCGGCGCTGCGCGAGCGGCTGGGCAACCATGTGCACCAGGCGGGTTCGCTGGTGGCGCCCGACCGGCTGCGCTTTGACTTCACCTATGGCCAGCCGCTGAGCGCCGAAGACCTGGCCGTGGTCGAACGGCGCGCCAATGAGATTGTGCTGGTCAACTACCCGGTCAACACCCGCTGGACCTCCTACAAGCAGGCGCTCAAGGAAGGGGTGACGGCGCTCTTCAGCGAGAAGTATGGCGATGAGGTGCGCGTGGTCGCCTTTGGCGAGGAAGAAGGAGTCAGCGCCGAATTGTGCGGCGGCACGCATGTGGACAGCACGGCGGAGATCGGCATGTTCCGCATTCTCAGCGAAAGCAGTGTGGCCGCGGGCGTGCGCCGCCTGGAAGTCGCCACCGGGCGCGGGGCCGAGCAGTTGGTCGAGGATCGGCTGGCCGTGCTCAACGACGTGGCTTCCCTACTGCGGGTCAAGCCGGCGGAGGTGGGCGGCGCGACGCGGCAGCTGCTGGAGCAGAACCAGGCGCTGCAAAAAGAGCTGGCGCAGCTTCGCCAGGCGCAGGCCAGGCAGAGCAGCGAAGCCTTGCTGGAACGCGCGGTGGCGGTCGATGGCTTCTCCGTGCTGGCGGTGCAGGTTCCAGCGCACGACCTCGACACTATGCGCCAGATGACCGATTGGTTCCGCGACAAGCTGGGTTCCAGCGTGGTGGCGGTGGGCGCCATCGTCGATGAGAAACCGATGATCGTGGCGGCTGTGACCGACGACCTGGTCAAGCGCAATGTGCACGCCGGCAACTTAGTGCGTGATGCCGCCAAGTTGATGGGCGGCGGCGGCGGCGGTCGCCCCAACATGGCCCAGGCGGGCGGCAAGGATGCCGGTCAACTGCCGGCGGCACTGGCCGGCGTGACCGAGTGGGTGAAGAAGAATTTGTGCGCATGACTGAGATTTATCAGATTGCTCCGGAAGCCAGCCTGGAAGGACTGCGCCGCCAGTTGGGCCAATGGCGCGGCCGGCGCGTGGCGCTGCTGCTGCCGGAGGAGTGGGCAGAGCTGGACAGCGTGGCGCAGCTTCGGCTGCTGCAGCGCCAGGCCATCGTGCAGCAGGTCGAACTGGCGCTGATCACGCGCCGGCGCAGCACACGCAAGGCGGCCAAACAGATCGGCATGCCGATCTTCAAAGATGTGGACGGCGCGGCCAACGACCGCTGGCATATGCAGCCGCTGCTGCCGCCGGTCGATCTGCAGCACCCGGAGCGGGATTTGCCGGAGCCGCCGCCGTGGCGGCGGCCCGATGAGCTGCAGCGGATCGCGCGCCCCAGCTTGTATCAGGCGCGGCAGGAGCGCATCCGCAAGGAGATGCGCTACCGCCGGCCGACGCCGGTCTGGCTGCGCTGGGGCGGCAATGTGCTGTTGGGGGCGCTGATCGTGGCGGTGCTGGCCGCTTTCAGCTTCTACGTGCTGCCTGCCGCTACAGTCACCGTCCAGCCGGGGCGGCTGCCGCTGCGCACCGACCTCAACATGCAAGCGGTGGTGGGGCTGACCGCCGCCGACCCGCAGGCGCGCCAACTGCCGGCGCGCGCCATCAAGGCCGACCTGGTGGAAAACGGCATCGTGCCCACCACCGGCTCCTCGCAGAAGGCGACCGACGAGGCGGCGGGCGAAGTGGTCTTCAGCAATTTGGGCGCCTCCCCGGTCAGCATTCCGACCGGCACCTCGGTCAGCACGAGCGCCGGCACACCGGTGGAGTTTCGCACCACCCGCGATGCCTTGTTGGAGAGCGGCGTCGGCACGCGCGTGAGCGTGCCCATCGAGGCTGTTGAACCCGGCACCATCGGCAACGTGCTCGCCAACACCATCAACACCGTCAACGGCTCGCTGCGCTTTCGCGTGCGGGTCGGCAACAATGACGGCACCTATGGCGGCGGTTCGGCGCTTACCCCGGTTGTCACCCAGGCGGATCGCGACCAACTGGCGGCGATGCTGCTCGACCAGGCGGAGCAAAAGGCCTACGACGCGCTCAAGGCCGAACTGGAGCCGGGCGAATGGCTGCCGCCGGAATCGGTGCAGACCTTTGTGGTGGCCCAGTCGTTTGACCAATATAACGATGAAGAGTCGCTCAACCTGGCCGGCACGCTGCGGGTTCTGGCGCAGGGGCTGGCCGTCAACGAAAGCCAGGCCAGCGACATCATTTTGCGCTCGGTGGAGCAACAGGTGCCCGAAAACGCCCGCCTGGTGGCGGATTCGATCGCCGTCAGCCGCCAGCCCGGCGCCGAGTTCTTGAACAACAGCGTCTCGTTTACGATGACGGTGGCCGCCGACTACACCACCCCCATCGATGCCCGCGAAGTGCGCGACAGCATCCTGGGCCAGCCGCCCGCTGCGGCCGCCGAGACCATCAAATCGCGCTGGCTGCTGGATGGTGAGCCGGATATCTATCTGGACCCGGCCTGGAAAGGGACGCTGCCCGATATCGCCAGCCGCATCCAAGTGCGCGTCAATTATGGGCAGGAGCTGGCCCCGCAGCCTTGAAGGAGCCGCTACGCTTGACGATTTCGGATGCTTCACCGGGCGCTTCACCGGATACTTCACCTGACGTTTCACCGGGCGCGTCCAAGGCGGGTGGCAAGCTGCTGGCGCTGGATGTCGGCCTGGCGCGCATTGGGGTGGCGGTGTGTGACGGCTTGCAGTTGACCGTGCGCCCGCTGACCGTGCTGCGCCGCCGCAGCCGCAACCAGGACTTTGCCGAACTAGCCCAACTGGTGCGGCGGCAGGAGGCGCAGGCCATTCTGTGCGGGCTTCCCCTCAACATGGATGGCAGCGAAGGCCCGCAGGCGCAGACCACGCGCAAGTGGGCGCTGCGGCTGGCGCAGGCCATGCGGGTGCTGCTGGGGCGGCCCCTGCCGGTCATCTTCTGGGACGAACGGCTGACCACTTTCGCGGCGCAGGAACTGATGGCCGGGCAAAAAACGTCTCATGGAGAGGATGCTGTGGCCGCCGCCGTGCTGCTGCAGAGTTATCTGGATGCGCCGGCGCCGCAGGATTACGGGCGGATCGATCTGCCCCTGCGCCCGGCTGCCAGTCCGGATGTCAGCCAGGATGTTTCGCCTGGAGAGGCTTGAGGAACAGCTTCATGTCAACGCAAGAGAGGCGGCAGTTGGTTTTCCGCCGCCGCACCCGACAAATTGAACAGGCCGGCGGCGATTGGCGCAGCCAACTGCGCGGCGAAGCGCTGGTCTGGAATCTGCTGCGCGCCGCTGCCCTGCTGCTGGTGCTGGTCGTGGTCGGCGGTTTGTGGACGGTGGCCAATGCGCATCTGGGCGAGCAGCTGCTGGCTGCGCCCAAGCAGACTGCCGGCCTCATCGACCCCACCGCCAACCAGTTCACTCTTTCGCCCGACACCATCGAGCAGCAGGTGCTGGCCTTCAACCTGCGGATGCGCGAAAGCGATCTGTATGTGCCGCCGGGAAATGACCCGCGCCAGCGCCCCTTCCGCATCGACCCCGGCGAGCCGGCGCGCTTTGTCGCCGCGCGCCTGGCGCAGGAAGGCTTTGTCACCGATCCGGACCTGTTCAACCTCTATCTGCGCGTCACCGGCGCCGAACGCCAGATTGAAGCCGGCAATTTTATGCTGGCCAGCACGATGACCATGCCGGAGGTGGCGGTGGCGCTGGAAAATGCGCTTTTCGAGGAGATCAGCGTGACGCTGCCCGAAGGGATGCGCGCTGAAGAGATCGCCGAACGGCTCTCGACCGCCAATGTCATTGAAGAAGATGTCTTTCTGGCGGCGGTGCGTGACCCGCGCGCCCTCTCACTCTTTGGCGACTACGATTTTCTGCAGAATCTGCCGGCGGGCGCCGGCCTGGAAGGGTTCCTCTTCCCCGACACCTACCGCTTTCCGGTGCTAGCGGCAACGCCCGAACTGGTGCTGCGTCCCTTCCTCGACAACTTTGCGGATCGGGTCGGCAGCAAGAATCTGGTGGGGGGCAGCAGCGGCCTCAGCGGGCGCGATCTGGTCACGCTGGCAAGCATTGTCGAACGCGAGGCCGTCTCGGCGGATGAGCGCCCGCTGATCGCCAGCGTCTACATCAACCGGCTCAACAACAAATGCCCCGAAGTCGGCGGCCCCTATTTGCAGGCCGACCCCACGGTGCAGTACGCGCGCGGGACAGTGGGCGACTGGTGGTGGAAGCCGCAGAGTGTGGAGGAGTATGCCTCTGTGCAAAGCCCCTTCAACACCTATCTCAATCCCGGTTTGCCGCCGGGGCCGATTGCCAATCCGGGGCTGAGCGCCATCACCTCGACGCGCGACCCGGCGCAGACCGGCTACTGCTTCTTTGTCGCCACCGGCGAAGATGGCCGCCATGTCTTTGCCCAGACCTTTGGCGAGCAGCAGCAGAACCTGCAAATCTACGGCTACAACCCGTGATCCGGCCTGTCACCTCGCCTGCCGCCTCCAAGGAATCTGCTGTGCGGCGGCGGCTGACGGCCTGGCTGCTGGTTGCGCTCACCGCCGCCGCATGCGCCAGCTGCAGCAGTGTGCGGCCGACATTGAAGATCGGCCTGCTGGCCCCGTTTGAGGGGCTGCACCGGCGCAGCGGCTATGCGGCGCTGGAGGCGGTGCGTTGGGCGATTGCCGATTTCCCCTATGTCGCCGCCGGGATTCTGCCGCTGGCGCTGGATGACGGCGGCCAGCCGCAGCAGGCGCTGCGTTCGGCGCGCAAGCTGGCCGCCGACCCGCGCCTGGCCGCGGTAGTCGGCCCTTTGTCGCCGGAGGTGGCCTTCGCCGTCGAACCAGCGCTGGCGTCCCTGGCGCTGCCTCACTACACACCCTACAGCCTGCCCGGCAGCGAGTGGGCGGCCGGGCTTGTGCAGACGGCGGCGCAGTGGGCGCAGCAAGAGGGGGCGGAGGCCATTGTGCTGGCCGGGTGGACGCCGGGCTGGCCGCAGTTGGATGAACAAGCGTGGACGGCGGCGGCGGGGCTGCCGGCGCGGCTGGATGATGATGCGGGCGGCGTTGGTGCGCAAGAGGCGGTTTTCTGGCTGGGCAGCGCGGAAGAGGGTGCGCGCTATCTGGCGCAGCTTCGCATCCGGCAGCCGGACGCCCTTTTTGTTGTATTAGGCCCGCAAGGCGAGGACCCGGTCTTTGCCGAGCGCGCCGGCAGCCTCGATCGTGTCTATTGGACAATTTGGATGGATGGCGGGTATACTGCGTGGTCAGACAGTCATACCCATTCCCCCACCGCCTATTTAGTCTATCGGGCCGCGCTGGAGGCCTTGCAGGCGGCGACCGGCCAGGGTCGAACGGCAGCGCCATCGTCTTGGGCTGTGCAGTT
>JBBRBX010000194.1:0-5839 GCA_038205395.1 Caldilineales bacterium | reverse complement strand
CAATTGCAAGCAAAATGATGATCAGGGCGAACTCAATAAAGTTTTCGCCGCTGCGGTTGGAAGGCATTCTTGACATAGTGCGAGTATAGCATTGTTGCTGCCGGCGCGGCAATTTTGCAGAGTGGGTAAGGCATTGCGCTTCTCAGAGAGCACATGCTGATACGATGTACGTTTATCTGACACACGCGCTTAGGGCAAGGTATGCTATAATAACTTCGTTAACCTATTAGTCCCAGGAGGCTCCACATGGATATCGGAAAGCTGTTTGAACTTCAGAAATTGGACGTCAACCTGGCAAAAGTCCGGCGGAAGTTGGTGCAGATCAAGGGCGCGTTGGGCGAAAGTGAAGAGTTGGGCGGAGCGCGCAAGAATGCGGCCGCTACAGAGGCGGATTTGCATCGCTGGCACGCAGCCCAACAGGATGCGGAACTCGAGTCGCAGTCGTTGGCGCAGCAAATCGAGGCCAAGGATAAGGAACTGATGAGCGGGCGCGTGTCGCTGCCCAAGGAGTTGGAATCACTGCAGGCTAATGTCGAATCCCTGCGCCGGCAGCGGTCAACGGTGGAGGACAACGGCATGGAAGCGCTGCTGCAGGTGGAGACGCTTAACCAAAAGTTGGCGTCGGCCCAAGCATCTTTGCAGGCGATAGAAGAAACGTGGAACGGTGGCCAGTCTGAACTATTGGAGGCGGACGCCAAGTACAAACGTATGTACAGACAGATCAAGCAGCAGCGCGAGGCGGTTGCCCAAGCGCTGCCGACGGCTGACATCGAATACTATGAAGAACTGCGCGCACGCAAAGCGGGGATCGCGGTCGCCCCCTTGCAAAGTGGCCAGTGTGGCGTATGCCATATTTTGGTGCCCACTGGCGTCGTTTCCGCAGTGCGTTCCGGCCGCGACGAAGTAATTATTTGCCCAAGCTGCGGACGGATGCTGTATGCTGGTTAGTCCGTGCTGCGCTGGATGATGGCCGGCAGGTAGATGGATGCCGGCCAGCGAAAGGCGACATCCACAACCTCGGCCTGCGCCGCGCTGCTGTTGTGGTGGTGAAGGATGAGCACCCCTCCCGGCGGACTGTAGGGATAGCCGGCCGGGTTTGCCTGCACTTCGATGGTGGCGCCTTGTTGATCCAAGTAGAGCGGCGCTGTTGCGGGCGGCGGACGAAAATGCAGTGCAGGTTGCTCGATAGCGTAACGCAAGATCGGTGTTGTGTCGATGGGCTGGTTGCCATTGCCCGCGCTGTCGGAGCTGCTGCTTATCACGATAAAACTGAAGTGCTGCACGCCAGCCCCAAAGTCTAAGTCCGCTATCTTTACCGGCAGCACCAGTACGTTGCTAAAAAAGAGACCGGCATCAAACTGCTCCGGCTGCATGCCGTTGAGCGGCTCCTGCCCCACAAGCCGTCCGGACGAAAGATCGTATAGCTGGCTAACCAATGGACTGCTGGGGCCAACCCCGAAAAAGGGTGCGCTTGGGCTGCCGTTGATCAGCCGATAATCATATTTCCCATCGTTGTTCAGATCGAGCAAAATCGTCACTTTGATTTCGCTGGGCGTAGACCATGCACCCCAGGTGGCGACGCCAAAATAGAGCTTTGCTTCCTCCACACTGGTCGCCGGTTGTGTATCCAGATCAGATGTGATCCCCACATATTTGATGTCAGCATGATCATACACATCAGGCGCATTGGGCGGCAGCCATGCCGGCCGCGTATTGGGGCTGCGCAGCTTCAACTCCAGTACGTTGGCAAGCGCTACAACATCCCTGGGCGGCATAGCTCCTTGTACGGAGCGGCCTGTGAGAGTGAGTGTTTGCACTGTTGTAGTGATAAAACTGATGCTGCGCTGCTCAGCCCGCATATCGGCGATGGGATATGGCGCGGCATAAAGCGGCAGGTGAAGAACAGGTTGTGCAAACAGAAGCTGACCACGCGCCTCGCCCGTCGCTGCGCCAGTGACCGCCAGCCGCAGATGCAGCATGCCTGCCGCCAGCCAGCGCTCGCCTGCACTGTCCAGCATAACACTGCCGGAGACGCTCCTGCTGGTAGTGAAATCTTGTGGCTGCGCAACTTGCCCCAGAATGGCGAGCGGAATGCTTGCCTCACCCGGTCGGCCCAGCCCCAAGGTTGCGCTGGTAATTGCACTGATATCAAGGCTTGCCAGGGTGATCGTATAGACAAGGGTGCGGACCTGGGGCTGATAGGTGAAGGTGGCGGAAGCGATGTTGCTGCCAATGGGAGAACCATTTGCCACCATCTGCACTGTTACGGGGTCTTCAACAGGCCAGAGGTAAATATGGCCGCTCTCCTCGGCTAACCATGAATTGGTGACGGAGGCGCTGCGGTCGGATTCGGCCTGCACCCGCTCCAGCTTAGCTGCTTCAACCTGTAAAGTAATCGGAGAGTGCGCAATTTCGTTGCCGCGCACGTACAATGGCTCGACTGGGGTCTGCACATGGACACCCGGCATATCTACCAGCGAGTTATAGGTTATCTCATACCAGACATCGGTGACGGATTTGTTCGCAACGACGACATCTTGTGTCGCAGTGTAAAAATCCGTGACGGCGGGCGCACCAAACGAGATGCTGACGCGACCGCTGCCCGGCGCGGCATAGGCCAGCGTGCTGGTGCGGGCGGCGGCCTGTGGATCGATCCGGCCTGCACCCGTGCGCACCGGCAAGTAGACTGCTGCCGTGAGCGCATCCGTTGTCCGCACCAACGGCATTGCGGTGTTCATGGCCAATGCTTTGAGTTCCTCTACACGCCAGTCGGGATGCAACTGGCGCAGCAGCACCATCAATCCGCTGACGTGCGGGGCCGCCATTGATGTGCCGGATGCACTCGTTCCTTCCCACCCACTGCCATTGGCGGCAGAGATAATGCTTGTTCCCGGCGCCGCCAAATCCGGTTTGAGTACAGCATCGCCGCGACGCGGCCCGCGTGCTGAAAAGCCGGCTATCATGTCGGACGCACGTTGCGTGGCGGCTACACTGATGGCGCGTTCCGCAATGGCTGGGGCGCCTGTGATCAAAGGAAGGTTGCCGCTGTTACCGGCAGAGGCTACAACAATGACACCGGCCAGAGCAGCATTGTCCGCGGCCACGGCGCTGCTGTCGTATTTCCAACCGTATGCAGAACCCAGCGAAAGATTGGCCACATCCATATGGTCGGAGAAGTCACCATCTTGATTGGGATCGACCGTCCATTCCAAAGCCAATTCGGTCGCATTGGTACTGCCGTAACAGCCGAAAATTTTCAGCGCATAAATACTGGCGCGGGGGGCAACGCCTGGCCCGATTAACATTCCATCAAAGCGCAGTGTGCTGTCATATGGACCGCTGTAAGTGCTCTTGTCGGCGTTGACGCCGCTGCCGGCAGCCGTACCTGCCACATGCGTCCCGTGACCGTAGCAATCCATGGGATCCGGATCAGGCTGCGGCGTGAGTTGGGACGCAGTTGCGCCGGCAGCGGCATTGTAGTCGTCGCCCACAAAATCGTATCCGCCCACCACACGCGGGCCGGGATAGCCGTCTACATCCCCTACGCGTGTGTGGTCATTTTGTCTGTAGCCGGCGCCCGGCCCGCCGAAGTCACGGTGCAGATAGTCGATGCCGGTGTCAATAATGGCGATGCGCATACCTTCGCCGCGCACGCCTGCCACGCCATCGGCTGCCGGCGCCGCTTGCCAAAGTGTGGGTATGCCGAGAAAGGGAATGGTGACTGCGTTGCCGGGTTCTTTGGGGCTCAGAATATGAACTGCGGCCACGCCGGGAATTTCGCTTATGGCTTTGCGCTGCTTCTCGTCAGCCAAAACGGCTACGCCGTTGTAAACGCGCTGGACGGAATAGAGCACAGGCACATCCAGATCCGCCAACTGTTGCTGCAGCGCTGCTTGTGCCGAGGTCACTTTGGCCAACTGCATTTGTGTGGCAGTGACCGCCGCCGCTGCCGGCCCTTCTTGTTGGGCTGCATACACCAGCACCGCAGGCGAATCCTGCAATTCCACCATGAGTGGGATGGCCGGCGCCGGCTGCAGCGGCTCTTCGGCGGCCAAGAGCGTCTGTGGGGTTAGCGCCATATGCCCTACCGCCGGCAGGAGTATCAGTAGTATGCTGAGGAGCATAATTCGCCATCGCATACAGTGGATAATACCACATGGCAGGAGGTGTAAGCTACCTGTCTGATGAGTCTTTTGTAATGCAGCTTAACCTCTGAGGGGCTACTAGAGTTTTGCATAGCCCTTCACTGATAGTAAAATGATCCACGAACAACAGGCGCGACAGTTTTCAAGCAAATGATCCTTCTCTGGGCAGCATCGACAGGTTGACAATCTATTTGAGTGGCCTGCGCCTGCAGCTTGTTTTTTACTCAAACGCCACAT
This sequence comes from Caldilineales bacterium, assembly GCA_038205395.1. Classification (GTDB taxonomy): domain Bacteria; phylum Chloroflexota; class Anaerolineae; order Caldilineales; family Caldilineaceae; genus Fredericiella. The sequence continues at coordinate 1,457 of JBBRBX010000194.1, read as the reverse complement.
CACTCAGATCGCATCAATCAGGATTACATAACTACGGAGCATGGGTATGAAACACGTTTATCTCTCGTGGCACGAGTTGGAAGAACAGGTGAGCCAACTCATTTTCAAACTCAATACTCCCTATGATGCAATTCTGTCGATCACACGCGGCGGCATTATTCCTGGTGGTATGATTGCCGAAGCGCTCAAGATGAAGGATGTGCTGACCGCAGCAGTCCTCTTCCCTGAAGACCCCAGCCAACGTACGACGCTGAGTTGGCCGAAATTTGTCCAGTTCCCGTCTGATAACCTGATTGCCGGGCGCAAAATCCTGGTTGTGGACAACCTTTGGTACCAGGGCCGTACGATTATGGCAGTCAAGGGACGTATCGAGATTGCCGGCGGTTTTCCTGAGTTAGCCGTATTGCACTGGAAACAAAAGTCAAGCTTTTTTCCGGACGCTTCGCCCGATTATTATGTTGAAATCACCGAGGAATTTATCCATTACCCCTGGCAACGTATTGATGATTCTGACTATCGGGTCAAGGCGCATCCCGTATTGTCTTGAGCAGGCTTCAAGTTCAGGGAAGCTCTATGCTGACTGAAGAAAATTTGGACGCCGCCTCATCGGCACAGGAGCGGCTGCCGGCCATCGTGCGGCTGCTGCAGGCAGCCCATCCCGATGCCGAATGCGCTTTGCGACATGAAAATGCGCTGCAGTTGTTGGTTGCCACGATTCTGTCGGCGCAGTGCACTGATGAGCGCGTCAACAAGGTGACCCCGGAACTTTTCGCTCGCTACGCAGATGCGCAAGCTTTTGCCGACGCTGACCGCGATGAGCTGGAGCAGTTGATCCATTCTACTGGTTTTTACCGAAACAAGGCGAAAAGCATTCAGGAAGCATGCCGGCGTATAGTCAGTGAGTATGGCGGTGTTGTGCCTGGCGATATGACACAACTGTTGACGCTGGCCGGTGTGGCGCGCAAAACCGCCAATGTTGTGTTGGGCGTCTGTTTTGGTGTGGCTGATGGTGTCGTTGTCGATACGCATGTCAAGCGCCTGGCTGGCCGGCTGGGTCTCACGACACAGACGGACCCGGCAAAAGTTGAACGCGACCTTATGCAACTCACGCCGCGCGAGGATTGGATTGATCTGTCGCACCTGTTGATCTTCCATGGCCGGCGCGTCTGTGATGCCCGCAAACCACGCTGTACGATCTGCACCATCAGCGCCTTGTGCCCTTCGGCGCTTCCGTTACATGCGGCTGACGCCGGCATAGTGGATTGACCAAACACCAGTGAGTTAGTCAGACAATTGTCAAGCTGATAGACAAATCACATGGGTGCATCTCTGAAAACGAGAAAGGGTAGTTGACAAAAAGGTAGCCTCGCGTAAAAGTAGATAGTCTACGAAAACCCTACTTAAAACGGAGGCTACAATGGAACTTTGCCACACTGACAGCTTTTTGCATAGTCCAG
>JBBRBX010000193.1:0-5873 GCA_038205395.1 Caldilineales bacterium | reverse complement strand
ATCAGCAGCAGCCCAAACGACCATAAGACGACGCGCCCAGTAAAGAACAGAATGACGGGCCAGAAAATCCAGTTCCAGAACCAGAAGCTGACGGCCAGGGTCAAATAGTAGACCAGAGGCAGCCACATCCGAACAACATCCACTATGGATCGCTCCTGGCCCGTCATGGCAGCTATTTCGCCGGGCCGAAGCTCGAGCATGGCGTTAAAGTCCACATGCAGCCCGGGCAGCAGCGTCATGGTTAACCAGAGGGCCAGCATATAGACGCTCACACGCACAAGAAAATAGAGCATGGCGATTCTCCAAAGCTATGTGGCAGACGGAAGAAATCTCGTATTCTACGCGGCGCAGCGGGGATTGTGCCAGGTTGATGCAAAAGCGAAAAATCAGACCGGCGCGCGCAGCAGCCCCAGCGCCTGGGCGCGGCTGACGGCCTGGCGGCGGCTGTTGACGTGCAGCTTCTGATAGAGGTTGACACTGTGCCGGCGCACGGTCAGCGGCGAAATGCGCAGTTGTTGGGCGATTTCCTTGTCCGACAAGCGCTCGGCCAGCAGCCCCAGCACTTCCAGTTCACGCTCGCTCAGCGGCTCGATAACCTCGTCGTCCAGCCGTCCCGCCGCCACCGCCACCGCATTGCGCGACTCTAGGGGAAAAGAGGTGAGCAGCCTGCCGATCTGTTCGGCAGCCACCCCCTTGCGCGCCAGCGCATAGAGCAGGGCCGCCATCGGCGGGCCGAGATTGACAAAAGTGCGCACAAAAGGCTGCCCGCCGGTCAGCGCCAGCGCCGCCTCCGCCGTCTCCTGCGCCAGCGGCTCCTGCCCCTGCGCCTGGTAGGCCAGCGCCAGCAGGGCGGTAGTCTCGATCTGCCGCCAGCGCAGAGAGACGTTGCGGCACTGCTGCTCCAGCCGCTGCAGCAGCGCCACCGCCTCCACCAGGCCGGCGCGACCGGCCTGCGCCACCAGCAGCCGCGCATAGGTCAGGTCGGGGAGTTCCGTCCAGCGATACTGCAGCGCCGGCGCATGGCCCACGCACCACTGATGGCCGCTGGGCGGCGCGGGCGTGCCGCCGCTCTGCAAGGCCATGCGGCAGTGAAACCACGCCCCTGCCGCCGCCAGATAGGCATCCTGCGCTTCGCCGGCCAGCCGGGTGACGGTGGCGGTCCACTCGGCCGCGCTGCCGCTATCGCCCAGCGCCTGCTGCACCAGCGCCATCCCACAGGCGGCGCCAAAGCCGAGGCCGGCCGACGCCCCCAGGCGGTCTTCGTAGGCGGCCAGAAAATGCTCCTGGGCGGCAGCCAGGTTGTTCTGCTCATAGCAGGCCACCCCCAGATAGAGATGGCCCCACGCCCACAGCTTGCACACGTCCGTCTGCGGCCCAGCGCGCAGCGCGCTTTCCCCCGCCGCCGCCAGGCCGGTCAAGTCGGCGCGCAGCATGGCCAGGGCGCCGGGGGCCATCTCCACCCGCTGCCGCACCTCTTCCGGCTCGTTAGCCAGGGCATGGGCGCAGTAGGCCAGGGCTTCATCGCGGCGGCCCGCGCTCTGCAGCGACATCAGATAGTAGACCGTCGTCATGCCGCGCACATAGCCATGGCCGGCGGGCACACTCGCCAACGCGCTGTGGGCGCGTGCGAGCGCCGGCGCCAGATCCCACTCGACGAAACAAACGAGCGACCAGAGCGCATCGATCCAGCCCAGCAGCCAGGTGGGGCGCGGCCGGCCGTGTTCGGCTTCCTCCTGATCCAGCAGCCGTTCAGCTTTTTCCAGCAGCCCGGCCAGCAGATCGAAACGCTGCAGCAGCGACATCAGCCAGGCGCGCGCCAGGATGAGCACGGGGCGCTGCATCACCGTCGCTTCCGGCAGGCTCGCCAGCAGCGACTGCACGGTCTGCCAGGCTTCGCGGCCCAGGCTGGGCGGGATGCTGGTTTCGATCAAGTCGGCGGCTTCGGTGGTGGCGCCGGCTGCCATGAGCTGCTGCACAGCCGCCTCGATATAGCCGTTGCGCGCGTACCAGGCCGCCGCGCGCCGGTTGATGGCGGCAATTTCGTCGGCGCTGTAGTGGGTGCGCAGCCAGTAGAGCAGCATCTCGCGAAAGAGGTGGTGATAGCGGTGCCACTGGTGACTGTCGTCCAGCGCGACGACAAAGAGGTTGGAGCGGTCCAGGTAATTGAGCACGGCGCGGCTGTCGATGCGCGCCTCTTCCTCGCCGCGTCCCAGGCTGACAAAGCGGCTGGGCGTCCCCTCCAGGTCAACCGGCACAGCCGCCAGCACTTCGCTGCAGAGGGGCGCGCAGAGCATTTCCAGCGGCGCGGTGCAGGCCAGAAAGGTGGTGACAGCCGGCGGCTGCTGCGCCATCACCTGTTCCAGCAGAAAGTCCAGAACATGATGCTGGGTGCCGCGAAAGGCAGCGCTCAGCCCGGCGGGGTCGGCGCCTTCCTGCAAGGAGAGCGCGGCCAGCCGCAGCCCGGCGATCCAGCCCTCGGCGCGCTCGTCCAGAAGGCGCACGGCGTCGGCGGGCAGGAGCGTGCCCAGCGCGCGCTCAAAAAAGATGCCGGCCTCGGCGACCGAAAAGCGCAGGTCGGCGGCGCGCACCTCGCTGATTTGCTTTTGCACGCGCAGCCGGGACAGGGGCAGCGGCGGGTCCAGGCGGGAGATGATGACCAGATGCAGGTTGTGCGGTGCATGCGCCAGCAGCGCCTCCACCACCTCCTGCACGTCCAGGTTCTGCACCTGGTGGAAGTCGTCCAGCACAAAGATCAGGTTGCCGGGCAGTTCGGCCAGTTCGCTCACCAGCAGTTCGGCCAGATAGGCGACCGGCGGCAGCGGGTGGCGCTGGAAGACTTGTTCCAGCAGGGGGCAGGCGTCGGCATAGACCGTGCGCACGGCCGCGACCACATAGGTCAAAAAGCGGGCGAGGTTGTCATCGTGGCTGTCGAGGGAGAGCCAGCCGTGGCGGCCCCAGCCATGCTCGCCGGCCGCGGCCTCGCCGGCCAACTGGGAGAGCCAGCTTGCCGCCAGCGTCGACTTGCCGAAGCCGGCCGGCGCCGCCACCAGCGTCAGCTTGCCGCCCAGCCCCTGCCGCAGCTTGCGCAGCAGCCGCTCGCGCACCACCAAGTCCGCCTGCAGCGGCGGCGTATGCAATTTGGTTTTTAACAAGATCGTTGCGCTGCTGCCTGCCGCCATGCTCGTTCTCTCCGGTACTGATGCCGGTGTCAGCGTAGCATAATTCAGTATACAGGTGTGCGAGTCAGCTTACAAGTAGGGGGCGGTAAGCTGTGTTTTGGCCGCAATTTGGAGTATGCGGAAAGCCAAGTTTGTTTGCAAGGAATTTGTAAGAATTAGCCAGTTGCAGTTATGCTTAGCTTAGATTAATATTCTACTTACAATCACTGTGCTCTTTGTGTTCTGCTTCTTCCTACAGCTGACGCTAAGACGCATAGTTTACGTAATTTAGCGATTTCCCACGCATTCGCTTGCTGCAAATAAACAGAAAGTGCTCTAATGTTGGCCGAATTCAAAGTGAAACCCTCATTTGGGGGCCACGAAAAATTTGCCTTTCGCCAAAGCTGGCTCAAGAAAGGCATAGACGCAATTTCCGAAAGCGCTACGCTATTCACAGGTGATGAAGCGCTTGTGACCCTAGGCGTTGGCAAGAACATGGTTCGTTCGATCCGCCACTGGTGTCTGGCAACCAATGTGCTGGCGGAAGTCGGCGACAGGGGACGCGCACGAGCGTTGACTGTCACGCCACTCGGCCAACACTTATTCGGCGCGGAGGGCTGGGACCCTTATCTGGAGGATGTCGGTACCCTCTGGCTGCTACATTGGCAGCTTGCCAATAACCTACAGCGTTCCTTAATATGGCAGTTGGTATTTTCACGCTACTTTGATGCAGAATTTACCAAGAAGCAGTTGTCCGCTTTTATCGGCAAGCAGTTGAATCGGCTAAACATTGTGACGACAACCGGTATGATCGAGCGTGAGGTTGATTGTCTGCTGCGCACTTATGTCCCGGCAACCCGGTCTCAAAGCAGCGCCATCATGGAAGAGTCGATGAACTGCCCACTTGTCGAGCTTGATCTCATCCGTTTTACACCGGCTGATAACATCTATACGTTTAACAGCGGTCCCAAAGCGACCTTGCCGGTCGAAATATTTGGCTTCTGTCTGCTCCACTTCTTGGCGCCGATAGCGCAGACGCGCCGTACCGTGCATGTCGATGAGTGCCTCTACCATCCTGATAGTCCGGGGCAGCTTTTTCGCTTGGACGAAAACAGCGTCGTTGAATATCTGGAATCGCTCGAAGAGCAGACTGATGGGGCAGTGAGTCTGCAGGAAAGCGCAGGTCTGCCGCAGCTTTATCTGCATGACTATGCCAGTGATCAGCTAGAGGAAGCCGCTTTTCACCTGCTGACTATGTACTATCAACATGCACGTTAACCGTACAAGCTAACGACGAATGATGAATAGCCAACTAAGGGCCTGTAAAAGAATAAGGCCGCACATTGACAACATCATAGGCTCGACGACCTGGGCGAGATGGTGTAATTCCATCGTGGACAAATGGCGTGCATCTGGATGGAGAGGGTTTCCATGACGGATTTGGTAACCTGAATGCCTTTCTGGTAAATATCCTGGACTAGAATGGCTTTGACTTCGAGGCCTGACTCGGTTGCGGTGCCCCGAATACATGCCAACATGAACTCAAAAGTACGCAAAGGTTGGCCGGCCCAGTTGATCGTAATCGGACCGAAGAGACGATGTTCAATCGGATTCCACTTGGAGGCGCCGGTAGGATAATGGCAGACGGTGACTTCCAATCCCAGACGGTCAGCCAATTGTTCTTGAAGCTGCAGCTTCCAAAGTCGTGGGCGACAGCCGTTGCTACCCCCCGCATCGGCCAGAATCAACAGCTTGTTGGCATCTGGGTAGAGGAATCGACCTTGTTCCGTCCACCAGCGAGCGATACTGTCCACCGCAAATTGTGGTGTGTCTGCCGACTGGCCAACATAGACATAGCCACGGTTGTACTTCAGATCATAGATACCGTAGGGAGCCGCCTTGCCCAGCGCATCGTGTTCGAAGTCATGGTCATTGACTGCGACAGGCGCTTGACACCAGATTTGCCCAGGATTCTTGAAGTTGCCGATTAGCTCCTTTTTCTTGCTGTCAACACTGATGACAGGTAGTCCCGCCTGCGCAAAGATGCGTTTCTGACTGGCGATGTACTCGAACTGTCGCTCCCTATCTGGGGACGAAGCGCCAGCCAGACGCTTCTGATTGGCCTTGAGCGAGTACTTCATCTCTTTCAGCAAGCGTCCGATCGTTGTGTGGCTTGCCCAGTACTCAGCTTTGGCTAGTCGCTCCTCCATCTGTCGCAGGCTACTGCGCTGCCACTTCTGTTCACTCATCGGGTCGCCTGCCGTTTCGTCTTTCAGCAACTCAACGATTGCACCTTTCAGCGCTGTCTCTTTTTTTTGATCGCTGGTCGCCCGCCGCCCGCTACTCGAATGCGTTCGGTAGGTCTTGCGCCGAGGTCATCGTCGATTTCGCGCCGCCCACGACGGATCGTTTCGACATTCATCCCGCTTATTTGTGAGAGCAATGTGTCCCCGCCATGACCAATTCGCTTGGATTCCAGCGCCACATACCAGCGCCGTTGTTGCTCGTCCAAACGACTCAAAAACACATTCATCTGATGATGCAGTTGCCATTCAGCACGATCCTTCCCTTCACGGCATACAGCGCATTGACATTCGTATATCGCATCAAGCATTCGATTCGTCCTTGCTGCAATGGTTTGGATACCCTTTCATTTTACATCAAGACGAACCGTTCAATATCAATCCCGCGGATTTATACTTTTACAGGCCCTAA
>JBBRBX010000192.1:0-5894 GCA_038205395.1 Caldilineales bacterium | reverse complement strand
GGTGCCGTCGTTACTGGCGGTGACGATGCTGCTGCCATCAGGCCTGTACGCCGCAGATAAGACATGGTTGCCGTGGCCGCTGAGGGTGCGCCGCTGCTCGCCGCTGGCCGCATCCCAGATGATGACGGTGCCGTCCCTACTGGCGGTAATGATGCTGCTGCCATCAGGGCCGTAGGCCGCAGAAGTGACCTCTCTGCTGTGGCCGCTGAGTGCGCGTCGCTGCTCGCCTGTGGCCGCATCCCAGATGATGGCGGTGTTGTCATAACTGGCGGTGACAATGCTGCCACCGTCGGGGCTGTACGCCGCAGAAGTGACAATCTCGCTGTGGCCGATGAGAGTACGCTGCCGCTCGCCTGTGGCCGCATCCCAGATGATGGCGGTGTTGTCCAAACTGGCGGTGACAATGCTACCGCCGTCGGGGCTGTACGCTGCAGAATTGACAGGGCCGCTGTGACTACTGAGCACACGCTGCTGCTTGCCTGTAGCTGCATCCCAGATGATGGCGGTGTTGTCCATACTGGCGGTGACGATGCTGCGCCCGTCGGGGCTGTACGCCGCAGACCTGACAGCGTCGCTGTGGCCGCGGAGCACACGCTGCTGCTTGCCGCTAACTGCATCCCAGATAATGGCGGTCTTGTCCCAACTGGCGGTGACGATGCTGCCGCCGTCGGGGCTGTACGCCCCAGACAAGACAGGGTCAGCGTGCCCGCTGAGCGTGTGCCGCTGTTCGCCTGTGGCAGCGTCCCAGATGATAGCGACGCCGTCATCACTGGCAGTGACGATGTTGCTGCTATTCGGGCTGTAGACCGCAGAATAAACAGGGCCGCTGTGGCCGCTGAGCGTGAGCCGCTGCTCACCTGTGGCGGCATCCCAGATGATGGCGGTCTTGTCCTCACTGGCAGTGACGATGCTGCAGCCGTCGGGGCTGTACGCTGCAGAATAGACATCGCCGCGGTGACCGCTAAGCACACGACGCTGCTGGCCTGTGGCCGCATCCCAAATAGTAGCTGTGAAGTCACTGCTGGCGGTGACGATACCGGTGCCGTCCGGGCTGTACGCCGCCGAATAGACATCGCCGCGGTGACCGCTAAGCGTGCGCCGTTGTTCGCCTGTGGCGGCATCCCAAATAGTGGCCGTGTTGTCGCTGGCGGTGACGATGCTGCTGCCGTCCAGGCTGTATGCCGCAAACAAGACAGAGTTGAGATAACCGCTGAGCGTGCGTTGCTGCTCGCCGGTAGCTGCATCCCAGATGATGGCGGTGTTGTCCCAACTGGCGGTGACGATGCTGCGACTGTCCGGGCTGTACGCCGCAGAAGTGACAGGGGCGCTGTGGCCGCTAAGCACAAGCTGCTGCTCGCCGCTGACTGCATCCCAGATGATGGCGACGCCATCCGAACCGGCAGTGACGATGCTGCGGCCGTCGGGGCTGTACGCCGCAGACGTAACAGCGCTTCTGTGCCCGCTGAGCGTACGCTGCTGCTCACCTGTGGCTGCATCCCAGATGATGGCGGTCTTGTCATCACTGGCAGTGACGATGCTGTTGCCGTCCGGGCTGTAGGCGGCAGACCTGACAAAGCCGCGGTGGCCGTTGAGCACACGTTGCTGCTCGCCGCTGACTGCATCCCAAATGATGACGGTCTTGTCGTCACTGGCGGTGACGATGCTGAGACCGTCGGGGCTGTACACCGCAGAAGTGACGGCGTCGCTGTGGCCGCTGAGCACACGCCGCTGCTCGCCTGTGGCTGCATCCCAGATGATGGCGGTCTTGTCACTGCTGGCGGTGACGATGCTGCCGCTGTCCGGACTATAGGCGGCAGAGAAAACAGCGCTCCTGTGGCCGCTGAGGGTGCGCCGCTGCTCACCTGTGGCGGCATCCCAGACGATGGCGGTATGGTCGTCACTGGCGGTGACAATGCTGCGACCGTCCGGGCTGTACGCCGCAGAAGTGACATGGCTGCTGTGGCGATGGCGCGGCAAGGTCATGCGGTAGGGTGGCACAAACGCAACAGTATCTTGCAGCGCCTGGTCCGCGTTGGGCACAACATAGCCGTCGCTGCGCCATGTGCTCTCCACCGCATTGATTGCCAGCAGCAATGCGAGAGATGGATCATTTGAGTTCCGAAACATAGCGTTTTGCGCATGGACAGCCAGCTCGCCGGCCTGGGCGCGGCGGGCCTGGCGTTGGGCGTTGTTCTTTTCCGCCTCCAGTGCCTGGACATGCGCAAATTCGCGCTGGCGCTCGGCCTCGACTTGCTCTTTGCTGGCCACCAGAAAGACCCGTTCGTTTTCGTTCGCTTCCCCGGCGTGCGCCTGCGCCCAGCCTGCTGCCTGCTCCAGCCGCGCACCTCGGTAGAGCGAGTCAGAATTGTGGTTGCGGGCAACCCACTCGCGCGTCGCTTCGGTCAGCTTGCGGTGGATGCGCAGCCCTTCGTGGTCTTCGTCCAGCCAGCCGCGCAGCGCCGGCCACTCGCGCATCAGCGCCTCGTGCGTCACATCGACATAGGCCGTGGCCGGGTCGACGCCTTCGACCGTCACCAGCCGCTTGTCCTCCAGCTTTTGCAGCACCGCCTCCGCGCCCGGCAGCGACGCCAGCTCCGCCAGCGGCACGCGCCGCCGCGTGTCCTGCGCACCTTCCCCCGGCTCGGTCAGCCGCAAAAAGATACTGCGCGCCACCGTCTGCTCGTCTGTTGTGAGATCCTCATACACGGCATCCGCTGTCTTGGCAATGGCCCCAGCCACGCCGCCTGCCCCCACGTAGCCGGTGAAGGTCAGCGTGTGCCCCTTGCGCCGCTTCCATGTCTCCAGCAGCGCGTGCGAGAGCAGCGGCAATGCACCCGGCTCCTTGACCATATCTTTAAGAATGAGATCGACCAGCCCCGGCTCCAGATCCCAGCCCCCCTGCCGCGCCGGTTCGCTGATGGCGGCGCGCAGTTCGTCATGCGTCATCGGCCCAATGTATTTCTGCTTATTCTCCAGCGCCATGCGCAGCTTCTCATGTTTGCCGCAGTGGTCGTAGAAGTCGGCGCGCAGCGTCAGCACCACGCTGGTCACGCCGTCCGCCGCCGCCGCAGTGAGCAGGTTGTCGATCAGCGCCGTGCGCGCCGCCTTCTCCTTGCAGAGCGTAAACAGCTCCTCGAACTGGTCGACGACCAGCAGCAGGTGCGGTTTGTCGACAGCGGCCAGCAGCCTGCGTGCGCGCAGGTGCAGCGACTTGGCACTCTCCTGAAGAGCCTGCTCGAAGCGTTCAATTTCTGCTTCCGCATCGCCCCGCAGCTTCAGCGCCAACGCCAGCGTCTCCAGCGGCCGGGCGGTCGGCGTGACAATCTTGATCTCCCACCGTTCGCTGCCCGCCAGCGCGCCCTTGCGCAGGGCAGGCACAAGACCGGCGCGCACCAGCGACGACTTGCCGCTGCCCGAAGCGCCCACCACGGCCAGAAAGCGGTGCTCCTGCAGATGGGCGACCAGTTGGCCCGTCAGCGCCTCACGGCCAAAGAAGCGAGCGGCGTCGGCTTCCTTAAAGTAGGGAAGGCCCTGGTAGGGTGGTTCGCCTGGCGCGGGGCTGCTGTGGTCTACATTCGCCGGCCCGCCCGCCTCGGCTTTGAGCAGGTGGAGGGCGGCAGGATCGAGGCGCGGGGCCAGCAGCTTGGGGCTGCTCTCTTCGCCGCCGTCCAGCGCAGCCATGCGGTTGCGGCCCAGCCCAAAAGCGGTCTGCACACTGCGTCCATAGCCGAGACCGGTGTAGAAGCCGGCGGCAAATGCAATGGCGGCAGCATTGCTGACTGCGCTCTCCATCCCCAACACGCAGTCAATCGACTCGGCAATCCCCTGCGCCTGGAGATCGGAATAGCAAGCGTTGAGCACGACGCAGCGGATATTGTCGTGCAGCAGGGCAAACAGATCGCTCAAGGCGGCGGGAGAGATGCGGTGGACGCCGCTCCCCTCCTGCGCAAAGATCAGTTCGCCATCCCCGCTGCCGTGGCCGCTGAAGTGCACAATGTGGGGTTTGTGCCGCAGCAGGAGTTCGTGCAGGTCGGTATAGCGCAGCGCCCAGTGCGAGCGCAGCTCAAAGCGGTCGCGAAACTCCGTCTGGCGCAGGGCGGCGTCGATGGCGCGCATCTCTTCATCGATCTGCAACTGATCCGTCACGGCGGGATTGGCGGCCAGAAAGAGGATGGTCAGCTTGTCGGTGGGCGGCATAGGCAAGACCTGCAATTGGGCGTCGGGTGGCTGGGCAAGATGCTGCCGGGTTGTATTGTAGTAGGCTGCGCCGCGATGCGCAAGAGAGGGCGCGAACGATCCCTGTCCGCCGATTCAGGCACAGATTGCGCGGACTGCACCGATTTCCGCTGCGCATGTGGCAGCCGAATGTGCATCACAAAATAATGGAAGCGAGGCCACGCCGGTGGGAAATCCGCGCCGTCCAAATCGGTGCAATCCGCGCCCGAATCGGTGGACAGCCATCGACGCGCGCAACCGCCAACGAGCCGATCCGTCCGCCCTGCCCGGCGGCGCATTCATTCGTTGCGCCCCCCGTCACGGGCACGTGGGCGTGCCTTGCCGTGCAGCACGAAGGCGTGCTGTGCCTACGCGATGCACGTGGGCGTGCGGACTGGACGCGATCCATGCAATCCGCGCCCGCATCGGTGGACACAACTTGGCGCGCACTATCCGCCGGATAATTTGACCGCTGCCCCCGTTGTGCTATAATCGCAAAACGCGTGGGCAGTGTCAGCGATTGGGGCACTGGTTCAGGCGTGGAAAGTCAAGGGAAGTCAGCTTGGAATCGTTACGGCATCGGATGTAGTTTTGTGCGCCGGCGTAGCTCAATTGGTAGAGCAGCTGTCTTGTAAACAGCAGGTTATCGGTTCGAGTCCGATCGTCGGCTCTGCGAGACCTGTAAACGCCAGACAGAAAAGTCACGAAAAGCCGGCGACACGTACGTTACAAACCTGGGCGGGTGCCCGAGTGGACAAAGGGAGCTGACTGTAAATCAGCCGGCTGGCGCCTACGGTGGTTCGAATCCGCCCCCGCCCACTATGGAAAAGGATCTGCACGCGTGCAGACCCTCCTTTCCAGCCCACATAGCTCAGTCGGTAGAGCACATTCTTGGTAAGAATGAGGTCATCGGTTCAAGTCCGATTGTGGGCTCTCCGGTGTTTGTGACAATGCTGACCCGCACGTTGACGGGAAACGCATTTATACGCGTAGGCCTGGCTGGTCGTTTCTCCGGCCGTTGCTTTGCTTGCTCAACAGCAGGCAAACGGCAGGCGGATGAACAGCCAAACAGCCAAGAGAGCAGTAGCACAAACAGTTCGGTTGAGGTTTAGAAACAAATTCAAGGAGCATTTTTCCAATGTCCAAGGCAGTATTTGAGCGGACGAAGCCCCATGTGAACGTGGGGACGATTGGGCACATTGATCACGGGAAGACGTCGTTGACGGCGGCGATCACAAAGGTGCTGGCGCTGAAGGGTTGGGCGGATTTTCGGGCGTTCGACCAGATCGACAATGCACCGGAGGAGAAAGCGCGCGGGATCACGATAGCGATTTCGCATGTGGAATACCAGACGGAGAAGCGGCACTATGCGCACGTGGACTGTCCTGGCCATGCGGACTACATCAAGAACATGATCACGGGTGCGGCGCAGATGGACGGTGCGATCCTGGTGGTGGCGGCGCCGGATGGGCCGATGCCGCAGACGCGCGAGCACATTCTGCTGGCGTACCAGGTGGAAGTGCCGTCGATGGTGGTCTTCCTGAACAAGGTGGACATGATGGACGATGAGGAGCTGTTGGAGTTGGTGGAGATGGAGCTGCGGGAGTTGTTGAGCAGCTATCACTTCCCCGGCGACGACATTCCGTTTGTGCGCGGCAGTGCGCTGGATGTGCTGGAGT